>JAUMZN010000076.1 GCA_030528085.1 Erysipelotrichaceae bacterium
TGCGACTGGTCTTTCACCAGCAAGGAGTGTGCCATGCCCGGCACACCGCAAAAAAGCTTCGACTATTTCGGGCAAAGCTTTTCGGTTTAATGGTGATTATGCTTGCAGTGATGCGCTAGTTGATACGTATAACCTTCCCATTGATCATCTGTATATTTCGACGCAGAAAATGAACCAAATATTAAGACGATCGATGCGAAAAAGAAAATTGCCCACAATTAAACAATAATTCCCAAAGCAAGAAAGGTCATATTTACTTTATATAAAGCAGATATGGCATTTTTAATCACAAAGAAGTGTCAAAGATGAGAGATTGATCAGTGCCCAAACAGAAAAAAGCTCTGACTTTTATGGTCAAAGCTTTGCGATTTAATGATGATTATGCATTTGTTGCCAAACTCTTTTGGGCTTGTCTTTTTAGACGTTTTGTTGCTGGTTTTGTATAGAACAAAGCACCAATCAACAAGAACGCTGCCGTTCCTAAAGAAATTGGGAAGACGATTAAAATCGTAAAATAAGTTGGATTCATCGGGAACACAACTAAAATCCAGAAAATACGAACAACACATACCCCAATTGTCGTAAGTACTGCTGGTAAAACGGAGATACCAAATCCTCTTAAGTATCCAGAAATTACTTCATAGTGAATGATGAACACATACGAGCACATCATAATTGCCAAACGGACATAACCTTGTTCAATGACTTCGGGATTGCCATTAAATAAAGCAATAACGGAACGACCAAAGATAATGACTAATCCTGAAGAAACGATCGTGACCCCTAAGCCTAAGCCCAAGCAAGTTTTGAGTACTTGCTTGCAGCGTTCGATTTTGTTGGCTCCATAGTTTGCACCTGTAAATGTAGTACAAGCATGGCCAAAAGAAGAAATAAGGTTATAGACAATTGATTCTACGTTCACAGCCGCACTGCTCGATGCCATGACAATCGTACCTAATGAGTTAAATCCTGATTGGATGACCACATTAGCAATTGAGAATACCGAAGATTGAACACCAGATGGAATGCCGATGCTTAAAATCTTTTTCAAAATTTCGCCATGAATCGGATGGTTAAATAAAGAGTGGAATGAGATTAATTTATCTTTGCATAAATAGATAAACAAAATGATCGAGCTGATCAAGTTAGAGATCACTGTCGCAATCGCAACTCCATCCACGGTTAAATGGAATCCCGCAACGAGGATGATATTTAAAACGACGTTGATCACACCCGCTAAGCTCAATGCGAATAATGGCAATTTCGTATTCCCAATTCCGCGCAAGATGGCAGCTTCAAAGTTATATAACAAAATCACTGGCATGCCCATCAAATAAATATCCATATACAGATTTGCCATATCGAATACTTCGGCTGGCACACCCATCATTTTTAAAACTGGTGCGGAAACAAATTCGCCAACGACAGTTACGAAAATTCCGCCAATCACTGCGACCCAAATTGAAGTGACGCAAGCACGTTTAACGCGCTTTTCATTATTAGCCCCAATCGCGTTGGCAATAACAACGTTGCTGCCAATGGAGATCCCAATAAACATATTGACTAATAGCGAAATCAAAGAGGCGCAGGCACCAACTGCCGCCATACAATGAGCGCCAAGCTCGCCGGTAAATTGACCGACAATCGCAACGTCTGCCGCATTAAACAATTGCTGCAAGACACCCGTTAATCCTAAAGGCAGT
Source organism: Erysipelotrichaceae bacterium (assembly GCA_030528085.1). Taxonomy (GTDB): domain Bacteria; phylum Bacillota_I; class Bacilli_A; order Erysipelotrichales; family Erysipelotrichaceae; genus Allobaculum. The sequence continues at coordinate 1,704 of JAUMZN010000076.1, forward strand.
GCGAATAAAAATACTTTTTTCCAAAGCGAACCTTCGACCATGTCCATGCCGCGCGCTTTGTCTTTCTTTTTGTTCTCTTCAAAACGAATGATCTCATTCGATTTAATTTGTTTTTCGTCCATTATTCCTTCCTCTCTTTTCTGATCTTCACACAATTTTTAATCTATCTTCGCTTGCACTTTAAGCATAGAAAGTGTCATCCATGATAAACGATTTTTTTGATTTTTCAGATATTTTTTACAACCGCTCGGTAATCGTTTTCATTCCCAAAAATAAGCAATTTGTGAAAATTTTGTTTATCCGTTCTCTCTACTTTCTGAAAATTGCTGTAAGTGAAAACTAGTCAATAATTTTTTATTCTGATATCCTTGCAAGTACCTGTACAAACGCAGGGATTCACATATGAAAGGAGGATTTTATGCGACTCATTTTTCGTTATATCAAGAAAAGAAAATTGTTATTATTCCTGAATGTTATCTTTGCGTTCAGCTTTATTTTTGCTGAAATCGGGATTCCCTTTTTCTTTGGCCGCATGATTGATACCGGCATTAATCAGCGTAATCCCCAAGCGATTCTTTCAGGATTTTGGATCATTGTTTTTGTCAGTGTCTTAAGTGCTTTAGGCACATTACTATTAGTCGTAACTTGTTCGAAAATTGCGACACAAGCGGTGTATGAAATCCGCAAAGACTTATTTGAACACGTGATGAAGTTTTCCGTTCGCGAAGTCGAACATTTCTCAATTTCATCTTTGATCACAAGAACGAATGCGGATGCTTATCAATTAATGCTCTTTATGCAAACACTGCTGCGCTCGGCATTGTTTGCGCCTGCCATGTTAGTGGTCTCGTTAGTATTAGTGTTTAAAACATCGATCTCTTTATCGTGGACGATTTTAGTGACACTGCCGATCGTTGTGCTTGGCGCTTTTCTCATTTTTAAATATAGTGAACCGCTCTCGATGCGCCTGCAAAAATTGACGGACAACATCAATAAAATTTTGCGTGAAGATTTAAATGGCATTCGCGTCATTCGCTCATTCAATCGTCAAAAACAAGAAGAAGTGCGTTTTGATCAAGAAAACCGCAATTACCAAGGGGTGTCTCGCCGCTTATTTACGATGATGCGTTCTGCGTATCCAACGTTCTATTTTGTGATGAACATCGCGACTCTATTGATTTATTATTTCGGTTCGCTCTTCATTTCCCAAAATACGCTGTCTTTAGGATCGCTGGTGACTTTTACGGAATATTTATTCCACTGTATGATGTCGGTCTTTGTTTTATGCGATGTCTTTATGATGTATCCACGAGCTTCCGTCAGTGCCAAACGTATTGAAGAAGTGTTGAATATGGAACCTTCAATCGTTTCTTCTTCTGATCAAACGCTCGATTCCGTATCCTCAATCGAATTTAAAAACGTCAGCTTTGCGTATCCAAATTCAACGGAACACTCTTTGCATAACGTTTCGTTCCAAGCTAAAAAAGGTCAAAAAGTTGCGATCGTTGGAGCGACGGGTTCTGGAAAATCAACTTTGATTCGCCTGATCAACCGCTTCTATGATCCAACGTCTGGCGAAATTTTAATCAATGGTCAAAATATCCAAAACTATTCTTTGAAATCGTTGCGTCAAAACGTAGCGATGATCTCACAAAGAGCGCATATGTTTACCGGAACGATTCGCGATAACGTAACCTTTGCGAATCCGCATGCTACAGATGAAGAAATCGATCGCGCATTATCTCTATCATTATCGAAAAACTTTGTCGAAGCGAAACCGGATCAATTAGAAGATTGGATCAGCGAAGAAGGAAGCAACTTATCTGGCGGACAAAAGCAGCGCTTATCGATTGCTCGCGCCATTTGCGCCAAAAGCAATCTCTATATCTTTGACGATTCGTTCAGCGCCCTCGATTTGGCGACGGATTTAAAAGTTCGGCAGTCTTTAGCACCGATGGTCAAAGATTCGTTATTCTTTATCGTTGCCCAACGCATCAGTACGATTATGGATTGCGATCAAATCTTATTGCTTGATCATGGCAACCTAGTTGCTTGCGGAACTCATGACGAACTGTATAAAACGAGTGAGTTATATCGTCAAATCGTCTTGAGTCAAATGAATGAACAGGAGGCATTGTCTTATGGCCGATCGTAAACTCCCTGTCATTGAAAAACGTTTGACGCTTAAACAAAGCCTCAAACACCTCATGCACTATGCAAAACGTTATTGGAAAGAATATACGATTTCCTTTGTGAGCATCGTGCTGACTTGTATTATCTTCATCTTCATGCCAGTGGTCGAAGGAAAAATCATCACCCAGCTACAGATGGATATTACCGCTATTTACAATCACGTTGCCGGTGCGCATATCCAAATGGATTTAATTTTAGCCGGCATCGGCGGCTTATTCATGGTGATGATCGGCAAAACGATCACCCAATATGTCACTGCCGTATATTTAAACCGGGCCATTCAAAATACGATGTATGATCTTCGCCAAGCGATTTCACAAAAGATTAACCGCTTGCCCATTTCATATTTTGATGCCCATCAAACTGGGGATTTACTTTCCCGCATTACATCTGACGTTGAATCATTATCCAATGCATTAGTCGTTTCTTTAGACCAAGCCCTTAATGCTTTGATCATGATTCCAGCGATGATGGGAATGTTATTTGTGATCAACAAACAAATCTTCTTGATTGTGTTGATCGGCATTCCACTAATTTTATTGTTAAGTTTTACCGTCGTCCGAAAAATTCAGCCCGTCTTCGATCTTCAGCAACAAACACTCTCGAATATGAGCAGTACGATCAACGAAATGTACAGCGGTGTTTCGGAAATTTTGATTTATAATCGCCAAGACTTTGCGATTGATCAATTTGACGAAGTCAACGCCAAAATGCGAGATGTCGGCTTTAAATCGCAAGTATATTCGGGTCTGATTGGTCCGGGAAGTAACTTCATTACGTATATGGTCATTGCCTTTTCAATCTTGTTTGGCTCATTCCAAGTCTTAAATGGCAATTTAGCCCTTGGAGATCTACAAGCTGCAATTCGTTATATTTGGAATATTAACGATCCAGTTTCCCGTATCTCCCAATTAACAAACGCTTTACAATCGGGATATTCGGGGATGAACCGATTATTTAGTTTCCTTACTTTACCTGATGAAGTTCAAACGGAAACTAAAGAAAAGATCAATGAAGTGCAAACGATTGATTTTAAACACGTTGCCTTTTCCTATACAGATCAGCCTTTAATGCAAGATATGAACTTCCATGTTCAAGATAAACAAACGATTGCGATTGTTGGTCATACCGGTGCCGGTAAAACGACAATCACCAATTTATTAGAACGCTTCTATGAAATCCAAGGCGGATCAATTACAATCAACGACCAAGATATTCGCGATTTATCGTATAAAGATCTGCGCGATCTAATCGGTTTAGTCTTGCAAGATCCTTGGTTATTTGAAGGCACAATCGAAGAAAACTTACGTTATGCAAAAGATGGCTTAAGTCAAAGCGATCTTGAACATGCCATTGAAATGGCCAGTCTGCAAGAGACAATCGCGCGCTTGCCGCAAGGTATGCAAACGCCATTAACAGAAGATGGTGCCAACTTATCGCAAGGGGAAAAACAATTAATCACAATTGCCCGCGCGTTATTAAAAGATCCAAAAATCTTGATTCTCGACGAAGCGACAAGTTCTGTCGACACTCGCTTAGAAAAGAAACTTCAACAAGCGATGGATGCGATTATGAAAAACCGCACTTGTTTTGTGATTGCGCATCGTCTATCGACAATTATCAATGCCGATCGCATTATGGTCATCGATCAAGGAAACTTGATCGAAAGCGGAACGCACCACGAATTGTTAAAGAAAAATGGAGCTTATGCCAAACTCTATAACTCTCAGTTCCAAGACGAACCAGATTTACTCACTAGCGCTTCTTAACGAGAAGCTAAAAAGTTTCTTACGAAATATAAAATTTTTGTTCAATTTTCTTAAAGAACTTTTTGGAGTATTTTCATAATCTAAAAACAAGAAAGTCATATAATAGAGGCATGTATAAGATCATGATTGTGGAAGACGATCCATCCGTCTCCAGCGCATTATCTTCTGTCTTAACCGGCTGGGGATTCTATGCGTATACCACCCCAACTTTTGATAACATTCTCCAACAATTTGAAGAATTAAAACCCGATCTTGTCTTGATGGACCTGAATCTACCTGAACGGAATGGATTTTACTGGACTTCTGAAATTCGCAAAACCTCATCAGTGCCAATCATCTTTATTTCCAGTGCTGATGAAAACATGAATGTGATCAGCGCCCTGAACCAAGGAGCTGATGATTACATCACAAAACCTTTCGATATTACAGTTTTAGTTTCTAAAATCCGCGCGCTTTTAAGAAGAACATTCGACTATACTTCACATATCGACTATCTCGAACACAAAGGAGTTCGTCTAAATATTGGAAATAACGAAGTTAGCTTCAATGGCAAAACGATTGATTTATCTAAAAACGAAGCAAAGATTCTCAAGATCTTAATGGAAAACAAAGATACAATCGTTAAACGCGAATTCTTAATGGATGCTCTATGGAAAACGGATTGTTACATTGACGAAAATACATTATCCGTAAACGTCAATCGTCTGCGCCGCAAACTCGAAAGCATCTCATTATTTGATTTTATCCAAACCCGTAAAGGTATCGGCTACATGGTTTAGCCGCTATTTACAACTTAGAAAAAGGAACAAACGATCGAGTGATCAACTCAAAAAAGACCATCCAATTGCGGATGGTCTTTTTTTTGAGTGCTACGCCCGGAACATTAGAAAAGGCGTAAATTTTAACACAAAAGTAACAGGAGAATTATCAGTATATAATTAACAAGACGTTAAGGAATATCTTAACCAAACATTTTTGAAACTCTTACTGTTGAAAGTAACAATAAGTGTTATAATTTATTCGAAAAGAAGTGATGATAGTGAACAAAATATGAGACTCCCTTCGGATTTTGAAGCACGACGAAAAAAGTCTCCTTTCG
>JAUMZN010000003.1:0-34718 GCA_030528085.1 Erysipelotrichaceae bacterium
AAATCGACTCTTCTGAGATCGCTCAGACGAATCGATTCTTAACTTAATGACATTGATTAACGTATTTTGCTTCCTTTGTTTATTGTTCAAGTCGAGTTGGCAGCTTAGACTTTGAAGATTTGATTCCAAAATCAAATTTGGTTAAACAAATGCTGCGTTTATTGGTTGGTGTGATTGTTGGAATGATCGTTTTGTTTTTCTTGTTTGGTTTATGCCTGTTATGCGGATTGATTGGAAGCAGTGTTGGTGGACTCCAAGCACCAATTTTGTTCTATACATTAGAAGGAACAACGAAGTTTGTTTCAATTGCTTCACTGCTATTCAAATTTTTAGTCTTATCAATACTGGGCATAATGTTGATCGTGAATTTAGTTGCCGTATTTTCACGATGGATGAATAAACAGATGACGTGCTTTTTTGTGAGTTTGATTGTGGTTGGTGGATTGATGTGGTGTGTACAAGAGATTGCTCCTTTGCATTCTATTATGCAATTCCTGCCATTTACTTACTTGAATCCGATTCAAATCGTAACTCAAGAGCTGATGACCACGACCTCTAATTCGCAAGTGAATTTTATGTTCGGAACAATTATTCTTGTGATCAGTAATATTTTGTTGATGGGAATTTATTATTGGATTCAAAAGCGTTCTAAGGAAGTGGTTGTGTGAGTGCTTGTTTAAATTTTGCATTGAAACGACTCGCGAAACGCAAGTCAAACTACATTATCCTTTTGTTTTGCATGGGAATTGTCTCTGTTCTTTTCGTGATGAATTTGCGTTCACAAAATACGTTGAGTGAAACGTTAACTTCGCAAATTGCTATTTTCGAAGAAGATAATGAAAAAATCACGAAAATGATGGAAACTTTAAATCCAGTAAGTGAAGAATATCATCTGTATCAAGATCATACGAACAAAAATGATATGAATATTATTGAGTATCAAAAAGCAATCGATTTATTTGAAGCGCAAGAGTGGACAAAATTCTATGACCAATATGGAAAACTTTTAGATGAACAAATTGAAATCATGAATAATACTTTGCAGACATCCGAGCAAGAAGGAGAATCTGACACGATATTGGCAGGCATGACTAAAAAAAAACAATATATTGATTACCTAGCCGAAAACCATTTAGAGTATGAAAACCAAGACTTTCCGATGTTTGGTCTTACATTTACGACATCGCTCGTGCAATTCTTTTTGCCGATTTTGATGATCGCAACGTGTATTTACGTGATCACTCAGCTCTATACTTTTGATGATGATAAAAGTATTTCCATCAGCAAATTGTTCCCGATCAACCAGTTTAAACTGTTGGTGTTAAAGCTGGCATTAGGAATCTTGATCTCATTTGGGATTGTTTTTGTGCTTGTCGCGTTTTCATTTTTGCTTTCTTCACTCGTAACGATGAATACGGGACTAAATTATCCAGTGATCGCTGAACGCTCAAATGATATTTGGTAGGTCATTCCAGCTCATGCTTTATTTATGCAGTGGGGAGCACTGTTGATTTTATTCTTGATTCATATGAACGTCTTTACGTATCTTATTTCTCGGTTTGTTCGTGAAGAAGTCTCGTTATTACTAACTTTATTGTGCTTGATCATTGGACTAGCATGTTTGCCAAATTTTATTGGATTACTCCAACCAATCGCGCAGTTTTTACCGACAACTTATCTCCATTTTATTGATATTGTAAATGGTGCGTTGGCAAATAAGTGGAACAATATGAGTTTGTCTTTTAATACTGGAACAATCGTATTAACGATCTGGAGTGTACTTGAATTTGGATTCTTATCGTTTTTACAAAAGAAAGATTCCAGTGTGAATCAATAATTGGTTTATTCCTAAAAGGCGTTAGGCGCAAAATTAGAAGTTGTATTTTGGTTAACAAATCATGAGTAGATGTGTGTATGATCATTCACATTCGCTTGGTTTGTTAACCTTTTTAAGTTAATCGTACAGCCAATATACTTGTGTGCTCAATGTAAAATCGTGTGGGATTGATCTTTTTAATCAAAATATAATTCGCTTATTTGGGCAAAAGAAAAGAATGTTCCGTAACTAAAGAACATTCTTTCAAAACATTTGTATTTTGATTTTAGACTATGAGAAATCAAACTCATCTTCTTCAAGGATTGGATCGTAAAGAAGATTGGAAAGATCTGTCCAGCCCATTACACCATGGTGTTTGACTTGTGCCCGATTGTTCCAAATATTGACTAAATGGACAGTAGTGCCTGCTTGTAAAGGCAATTCGTAGTTTGTATAGTTGGACGCAAATCCGTTGACGATAAAATCGTTATCGATCCAAACATGACGGTGCAAGTGTTCTGAGTAAACGTAAGATTCTTTTTCCCCTCGTTCAACAATTTCAACTTTGCTGTTGGTGTGGTTGATGAAAAAGCTACTTTCGTTTTTTGGCTGCGTTGTATGCAAGACACGCACTTTTGGTAAATCATCGGTATTGACTGTGCGCATAAAATTTCTTCTTAGAATCAGGGCATTAAGTTGACCTGATTTTTTGAGTACATTTCCGCCATCGATGGAATAGATATTTTTTTGACGATCGTAGCGCGGATTAAACTCAGGGAAAAATGAGCAATACTCACTGACTGGGGTATGTCCGACAACGACCATCCGATTAAATCGATGGTTTTCTTTTTCAAATTGGAAACGGGTCATGATGTCTTTAAAGTCATCCGCAAACGTTTCTTCATTGGAAATGCCTGAATGGGCAAAAATCACCGATGGAGTCGTAATGACATGAGGCAAGTCGTTTAAAAACGAGAGCTCTGGTAAATAGCGTTTTCTTAGCTGCATGCAAAGCTGATCCATATCCGTGTCTTCACTAAGTGGTTCAAGTCCTGATTCTGCGATCATTTCATGAATCAATGAAGCTTTTCGCTGCAACAAGACGCTTTTTAAAAAGTCTAAGCGATAGGAATACAACACGTTTTTCGCAACGAAATCGTTGTTGCCCATTAATGCATAAAATTCTTTGTCTTCACGCGCCTGCTTCATAATAAAGCGCAAAGTATCTAGGTTTTGGGGGCCTTTTTCAATTAAATCGCCAACGAGAATCAGGCGATCTTCATTTGGATCGTAATCTACTTTTGCGAGTAATTTACGATAAGTATCAAGGGCACCATGAATATCGGAAATTGCGATTGTGCGCCCTTTAAAATAATCTAAGTTGAGTACAACAGGTTTTCGGTTCATTTGATTAAATACCTCAAAAATTGGGGCGTAATTTCTTCCCAAGAGGCTTCACAGTGTTCGCCATAAGGTCGAACATCAAATTGAATGTGAACGCCTTTTTTGATTAATATATTTGCTAAATCAGTTAACACTTTCGTTTCTGAAATAAACGCGTGGCCAGTAGTTCCTTCTAGTGCGCCCCAGGAAACATATAAGCCGCTTGGCATTTTGAGACGGCTTTTGCCGGCTGCATATAATAGGGAAGTGTAACTTGGCAATACATAGGGAGACAAGGCAACAGCTCTAGAAAAATATTGCGAATGCATGCATAACGCATAAATCGCCATTAACCCGCCGCAACTCGATCCAGCGATCCAAGTATTCATACGATTAGGAATCGTTGGAAAGTGCAGATCGATATAAGGTTTTAGTGTATCGACGATAAAGTCCATCGTCTGTTTGCCTTTTGCCTCGACTGTGATTCCAAATTCGGGATCATAGAAAGGGTAAGGTGCATATTCACTGAGCCGTTCATTGCCATTGTGATTGCATTCAAGACCGACAACGATAATCTTTCTTTCAAGTTCATAAAGCGGATTTAACATGCGCCAAGAACGACCAAACGTTGCGTCCTCATCAAAGAAGAGGTTATGTCCATCAAACATGTAAAGAACAGGATAAGTTTCTTGTGATGAGATGTAATCATCAGGCAAATACATGTGGATTTTTATGTTTCGTTCGAGTTGAGTGGAAAATAAATCGAATTTTACAATCATTCTGATTTTGCATCTGATTTGCGAGCAAAGGAGTCTTTAAAGAAGCCATCACGACGTTCACCATCTGTAAAACGCGCTTTGATTGTGATGTTGCCCATCGCACTCGCAAATTCTGGTGGTAAAACTTCGACACCAAGCAGTTCACTGCTATATTTTTCCAACAACATCTCTAATGAATTCACGTAATCCACACCCGTGCGTCTACCAACAAAGCCAGCTGAATAGTTAGCTTTTTCATGCATTTTGCATTCTTGTTTTAATAATACTTCGGCCCATAAACGATAAATATCTTCATTGTAAGTATAGTTGATCAAATCAGGACAGAATCCTCCAGGTGGTCTGAAGTTCATTTCTAAAGCGATGAGATCACCTTTTTTACCGATACCTTCTTGATCGTGTTTTAATTCAAAATATTCTCCATGGAAGAAGCGATTTTTAATGCCAAAGGAGTTAATCACATTTTGAGCTATATTTTTGCGCTCTTGGCTAATCGCGAAGTTGTAGTAACAGCCAATGGAATCGTGATTTTGAACGGAATCCATACAGTTGGATACATAATCCATAGCGCAAAGGAAGCGGATTTGACCATTAGCATCGGCGATTCCATCTAATGTCGTGACATCACCATCGACAAAGACTTCAAGAATCATCTGCATATTCAATGACTCTGCTTCATGCCAATATTGTTCTAATTGCTGCTCGTTTTTGATATGCCAAGTATAGCTTGCGCCAACTCCGATATCTGGTTTTAAAACGAGATTCCAACCATATTGGTAGGCGAATGCTTTAGCTTGATCTAAAGAAGAAACTAAACAATAAGGCGCAACCGCCAGTCCTGCTTTTTCATAATAAGATTTCATTGCGGATTTAGATTGGAATTTACGGATTTGTTCTAAGCTAAATCCAGAAGTGACATGAAAGTCATCGCGCAGTTTAGCGTCTAAATCTAACCAAGCTTCGTTGTTGGATTCGATCCAGTCCGGCTTTCCATATTTGAACGCAAAATATGCAACAGCACGATAGACTTCATCATAGTTATGGAAAGAGGAAACTTTATAACACTCATCGATGTTGTTGATGAGCTGGGGATGCAAAGTGTTATAGTCCGTGTCGATAATGGCGAGCACGCGAGCACCCATTTCTTTTAATCCCCGACAAAACATCCAATAATTTTGCGGATAGTTCGGGGAAATAAAGATGAAATTTTCCATGCATTTTCCTTTCTATTAGTGCATTGAACAAAAGAAATGTTCAATGGGGAATATATAAAAGAATGGATCAAACTCGCATTTGATCCATACAGCCAATTATGTTTTGAAATAATTGGCAAAGTTAAAAACATAAACGAGTTTTGGATCCTAGTCGGGGGATGACTTTTGGATCAAACACAATTTTAAGCGAAGAAAAACAAGATTGAAATAAAGGTGAAACAAGAATGAAAATTTAAGATTTTTTTGTTTCAAATTGTTCTAATTTTGCTTGATAGATCGCTAAAATCGTTTTACCATCGCGAATTTCGCCGGTTTGGATCATTTGATATGCAGTATCCAAATCGATCCATTCTTGCGTGATATCTTCAGTTTCATCCATCGCTAAACGATGTTTAGCAACGCGTGGGTTGATGGCAGAATAAACGTAAATGACTTCACTATCGTAGCCTGGAGTTGGCCAAAAGGCAGTGATTAAAGAAAGATCATCAGCTTCCATGCCTGTTTCTTCATTGAGTTCACGCATCGCACAAATTTTTGGATCTTCGTTGGGATCAATTGTTCCTGCTGGAATTTCAAGTGTGGAGACGTTGCCAATTCCTGCTCGAGTTTGACGAACGAGCAAAATTTTATGATCGACGATGACACGGATTGCTGCACCACCGGGATGAACGACTAAATCGCGCATCATCATTTTGCCGTTGACATCCATTTCTTTTTGGTAAACGGAAAAGATATGTCCGTTAAAAATTTCTTTTTGATTCATAAGATCACCTCTTTTGTCTATTGAATGCTTATGTCCTTAATTGACACAAGTTAAAAATGCTTGGGTAATCGCATTGGCAATTCTAGCTTGGAATTTTGTATTGGAGATTTTGTCGTAATCGTTAGGATTGGTGATATAGCCGATCTGCAGCAATAAAGCAGGGGTCTCGGTATCTTTTAAAATCGCAAAAGAATCATAATGATCCGTATCGATTCCTTCATCACGGGTATAACTAGTCGCGCGGATTTGGTTAGCCATTTCTTTAGCGAGGTCTTCGAGTTCTAAATTGTTGGGTTGAGTAAAGATCGAAAATCCCCGATGAAGCGAAGTATCTTGATTCATTGAAAGAGATAAAATGTAATCTGCGTTCAATTCTTTGGCTTTCGTTAAACGGATATTTTCGCATTCATCTTGTGTTGAACATGCGGGAACATCGTCATACCAGCGCGAATATTCAACGTTATAGCCCGCTTTTTCAAGTGAGGTGCCAATCGATAAAGCAAGCTGCATCAATAAGTCTTTTTCAGACAGTTGATTTTCAGCACTATAACCAACATCACTGCCGCCGCGAGTTGGATCGATATAAATGGTCGCTTTTGATGTTGCTTGTTTCGTTTCGACATCGTTATTGGTTTTGAGTGCAGAACCATCTACATAGACAGGGATTTTATCTTCACGAGCAGCTTGGTTGCCGACAAAGTTTGGTTCGACAACGAGAAGGATAAATAAAGCGACAAATAAAAAAGCGACTGCACGTTTCATAAAAGTTCCTCCTAATTTACGATTGGATTGCGCGTGGGCACCAATTTAGATTGAGATTGAATTGGGCTATATGAATTGTAAACAAATCAAGACTATGCGTGCAAAGAATGAAGCGATTTTTCTAATAAATTCTGGTGTTTTTTTCGTTTCATGCCATCACTCACAAATGAAAGCGATTGCTCTAAATCTCAATTTTTTGCATAATTGAAACTTGAACAAAATTTTTCGACTCATTTGTTCGATTTGATACAATCGAAATAATGTCTAAAATAAATAAGGACCAATGCCTAAACCAAAATGCGCGAGTTTATGCTCAATATTCATTCATGGATCTAAACGGTTTAGCTTACTTCATAGATTATTGTATACGTGTAAAATAAGATCGAAATCAATTTGCTTATGCTGCACTAGAAAGGACTTGTATGGAATTTAATGTCAATCTTGAACAGTTTGAAGGACCACTAGATTTAATGCTCCATCTCGTCCATGAACAAAAACTTGATTTATTCGAATTGAATTTAGATATTCTTGCAACCCAATACGTCAAGTATATAAGAGAAGCGATGCAAATCGGCTTAGATGTTTCCAGTGAATATCTCGTTGAATTTTGCGGGTTGATGGAATATAAATCTAAACGCTTATTACCGAAAAAAGAAGTCGAAAATCCGCAAGACAATTATCAAGAAGATCCCGCAAAACTCATGGCGATGCGTCTGCAGGAATATGAGCGCTGCAAACAAGAAGCCAAGCTTTTAGAAGATAAATATAAACAACGTCAAACGCATATCGATAAAGCACCAGCAAGTTTAATTGACACTTGGTCTTCGCAAGCGGATTTATCACAGCCTTTATCGTTAAAAACAGCAGATTTGCAAAGGGCATTCGAACGCGTGATGCGCCGCTATCAAATCATGCAGCCGTATGAGACAAAAGTTGAAGTTAAAGAATTATCGGTTGAAGAGCGCATTGAACAAATTTTAGCATTAGACATTTTTACGACTGAGCCGATCCGTTTTGAACAATTATTAGCGGATACGTACTCTTTGCATGAAGCGGTAGTGACTTTTTTAGCGCTGCTTGAATTAATTCATGCTGATTTAGCTGTTGCTTATATTAACCAGGAGGATGAAATATGGATTCAGAAAACCTCATAGAGAGAATTAAACCCATTGTGGAAGGTCTTGTATTTACAAGTGGGGAAGATGGTTTATCTTTAATCCAGATTCAATCCGTTTTAGAGTGCACACGCGATGAAATTAGCCGTGTTTTAGAATTAATCAGACAAGAATATCAAGATGACAATAAGGGAATTGAACTTGTCAAATACGGGGGGCGTTGGAAATTTGTGACCAAGGAGTCTGTGTACCCATATGCTTCAAGACTGTATGCCAAAGCGCAAAATAACACGCTTTCAGCAGCAGCGATGGAAGTATTATCTTTAGTAGCTTATCGCCAGCCAATTACGCGTGTGGAAATTGATGATATTCGTGGTGTATCGAGTGAAATGATGCTCAAAAAGCTGCAGGCAAGAGACTTAATTGAAACTTGTGGGCATAAAGAAACGATTGGCCGCCCGCTTTTATATCAAGTCAGCGCCCGCTTTTATGATACATTTGGCTTGGAAAGCTTAGAAGATTTACCACAGACTGAACAAAAACAAGGACCAGATAATTTGTTCTATCAACCAGATTTTAATGAAGCGATTCAAGAAGATCTTGATCGACAAAATACGCAAGACAATCAAAATCAAGAAAGTCAAACTACTTCTTTAGACAATCAAAATGACAACGAAAATACTTAGAAAGGAATGAGTGATCATGCAAGAACGTCTTCAAAAAGTTATCGCCCAATCGGGTGTATGTTCACGCCGCAAAGCCGAGGAATTAATTTTGGCTGGCAAAGTCAAAGTGAATGGCAAAGTTGTTTCGATTTTAGGAACTAAAGTTTATCCAAGCGATCGCATTGTGGTCGATGGTCAAGTATTAGCCAAAGAAGAAAAAGTGTACTACGTCCTCAATAAACCAAAAGGCTGCGTGACAACCGCAAAAGATGATAAAGATCGCAAAACCGTTATGGATTACGTTCCTAGCGGCGCTCGCGTTTTCCCAGTCGGCCGATTGGACTACGATACATCGGGCGTTTTGATCATGACCAACGATGGTGACTTCGCTAATAAAATGACCCATCCTCGTTACCATTTGCCAAAAACGTATGAGATCAACTTACAAGGGATGTTAAGTGATGAGGATGTTAAAAAATTGCGCCGTGGCTTCAGCCATGATGGCGAAAAATTTGCGCCGGCAAAAGTCTATATTAAAAATACTGACTACGCTCGCGATCGCATGTTATTAGATTTGACGATTTATGAAGGACATAACCACCAAGTCAAAAATATGATGGCTGCATTAGGTCATCAAGTACGCCGCTTGCATCGTTCCCGTTTTGGTTTTGTGACTGTTGAGGATTTAAGACCGGGTGAATGCCGCCGCTTAAAACCTTATGATGTGCGCAAACTCATTCACATGAGTGAGGAGAAAGCTTCGTGAAACAAGTCTTCTATGATCAGCCATTAAATGTGGGCGATATCGTTGAACTCGACGAAAAAACCGCTCATCATCTTTTTGATGTCACGCGCACGACACCAAAAGAAACAATTCGCATTGTCGATGCTGACAAACAGTTGTTCTATGGTCATGTGCAAACAAAACCATGCATTGAAATTGTCGAAAAGCTCGACAATCAATGTGCAAAATTAGATATCACATTATGTGCCGCTTTAATTAAAGCGGATAAGTGGGAATGGATGCTGCAAAAAGCGACCGAACTCGGTGTTAGCCGCATCGTTCCATTTACAAGCAAAAACACGATGATTCAAATCGAACCTAAAAAAGCAAGCCGCAAATTAGAGCGCTGGCAAACGATTTGTCAAGCGGCATGTCAACAATCTAATCGCACAGATTTAGTGCAAATTGAGCCGATTTGTAGCGTTAATGACTTAGATCGCTATCAAAGTGATCTCAATATTTGCGCTTGGGAAAAAGAGGGTATTGAAAACCATCTTTGTTGCACGCTCAATCAAATCGATCAATCCGTCACCTTTGTGATTGGTCCTGAAGGCGGAATTACCGAACAAGAAGCAAAAGCTCTTGAAGAAAAAGGCTTTGTCCTTTGTTCTTTAGGAGAAAATATTTTACGAGCAGAAACAGCCGCTTGTTATTTATGCGCGACTGCTCAATATGCTTATTCCACAAATCTTGCTAAAAAGCGCTAAAGTTTGTGGATGCCCAAATTCAATTGGCAAAGATACAATAAAGTTTGCGAAAGTCGTTTGTGTCTTGAGCAAACTTTTTTTAAAAGAAAAGACGATTAAATCGTCTAGAGGAAAACGAATGAAGACGTTTATCATTGAAACATTAGGCTGCAAAGTCAACGAATACGAATCAGCGTTCTATACCTCACTTTTAGAAGAACATGGCTATCGTCCAGCTAAAAGTGATGAACGTGCTGATGTCATTATTATCAATACATGTACAGTCACCAATACGGCGGCCGCAAAATCACGTCGTAAAGTTTCACGTTTAAAACGCGAAAATCCTGATGCTTTTGTCGTTGTCGTTGGCTGTTATGCGCAAGTAGTCGAACAAGCAGAACGAGATTCACTTGATGCTGATTTACTCATTGGTGCATCGCATAAAAATGAGCTTGTCGACTTAATTGAAAAAGCGCAAAACAAAACAGAACCCATTCAAAAAGATTATGTCGAAAACGCCCGCGATTTAACGGAATTTGAATCGATGCCGATTGGTGTTTTTGAAGGCCAGCATCGAGCATTTTTAAAAATTCAAGATGGGTGCAACCAATTTTGTACGTATTGCCAAATCCCTTTAGCAAGAGGATTTGAACGTTCCCAAATTCCAAGTGAAGTCGTGGCGAGTGCGCAAAAATTAGCGCAAAACGGCCATTTGGAAATTGTGTTAACCGGCATTCATACTGGGCGCTATCACTTTAGAGATACAGATCTTTGCGATTTATTAGAAATGCTGCTCGAACAAACACCAAATGAAATTTGTTACCGACTTTCGAGCATTGAAATTACGGAAGTCAACGATCGCTTATTAGATTTAATGGCGAAAAATCCACGCATTTTGCCGCACTTGCATATTCCTTTACAAGCAGGCGATAATCGCACGCTTAAGCGCATGAATCGTCCTTATACTGTCGAAAAATTCATTGAACGTCTTGGTGAAATTCGCGCAAAAATTCCAAACATCTCGATTTCAACAGATGTGATTTGCGGATTTGTCCAAGAAAGCGATGAAGAATTCGAAACGACGAAAAAGACGATTGAAGCTTGCCAGTTCTCGTTTTTGCACGTCTTCCCATATTCAAGAAGAAAAGGAACAGCAGCGGATCAAATGACAGGATTTATCGATGGCAATGTCGCAAAAGCGCGCACTGATCAATTGCTTGAACTGTCCAAAACGCTGCGTCAAAAAGATATGGAACGCTTCAGTCATACGCAATTGTTGGTTGAACGCGAAGATGCACACCATCCAAATTGGTACATTGGCTATACTTCTCAATACCATCCGGCAGCAATTTATAGTGAGGTTCCCGTTAAAGGGCGTTTAAATGTTAAAATAGATAAGATCGAAAACGGACGATATGTCGTTTTACAAGAGGATTGAGTATGAGACTATCTAAAATATTCAAAAACGTCCCAACTGTAAATACAGAAGGACTCACATTTGATTCACGAACTGTCAAACCGGGGGATACTTATTTTTGTCTACCTGGATTAACGCATGACGGTCATGATTTTATTGACCAAGCAGTAGAAAAAGGAGCGATTGCGATTGTTCACTCCAAAGTGATTGACCATCCTACTGGAGGGGCAGTATATATTCGCGTCGATGATACGACAAATGCGATGAACCAAGCAGCCCGCATTTTCTACAACCGCCCAGCGGATGCATTACGCATGTATGGGATCACGGGCACGAATGGCAAAAGTACAATTGCCAATATCATTCGCCATCTCGAACAGCCAGAAACACCTTGCGGTTATATCGGAACGATTGCGATTGCTTATGGTAATAACGTATTTGAACCAGATTTAACTACACCAGACGCCATTTTCTTGCAGAAAACGCTGCGCAATATGGTCGATGCTGGAATGAAAGCTTGTGCGATGGAAGTATCAAGCCATGGTTTAGCGCAAAGACGTGTCGATGCGATCGATTACGATTGTGCCGTATTTACGAACTTTACATATGACCATTTGGATTTCCATGGCACGATGGAAAACTACTTTAACGCAAAAGCGAAACTGTTTTCTCATCGCGTAAAAACGGGCGGTGTCTCGATTTTAAATGCCGATGATTCAACGTATAAAGATTTAAAACAACTAAGCCAAGCCCGCACAATTTCTTATTCCATTGAATGTGAATCGGATTATCGCGCGATCAATATCAAGATGGATCAAACTTCGATCATCTTCGATTTAGTGTATGGCGGCAAAACATATCCTGTTGAATCGAACTTAGTTGGTGAATTCAACTTATATAACTTGTTAGCATCAATTGCTGCCGTGCATGAAACGAGTGGTCAGCCTTTAGAATCGATTATCGCAAAAGCGAAAAACATTCCGCAGATCGCTGGACGCATGGAACAAATTCACGAAGGACAAGATTTCAACGTCATTTGCGACTTTGCTCATACGCCTGATGGAATGGAAAAAATGATGCGCTTTGGCCGAATGATCGTAAAACCTGGCGGAAAACTCATTGCCGTCTTTGGATCGGCGGGAAAACGCGATAAAGCGAAACGGAAAGTCTTTGGCCAATTAGCGGAAAAATATTGCGACTCCGTTTATTTAACAGAAGATGATCCACGTGATGAATCGCCTAAACAAATCGCAAACGAAATTAGAACAGGCATGAGTGCTGTGCGCAACGTCTTTGTGGCAGATCGTTATGAAGCAATTCGCCAAGCGATTGAATCTGCTAATGCTGGCGATACGATTTTGATTTTAGGAAAAGGCGACGAAACATTCATGTATCATGAAGAAGGACGTGTGCCTTGGATGGGCGACAACAATGCCGCAAAAGAGTGCATCCAACGTCTGCTCAAAGAATAATTAAATAAGTTTTCTTGTTTAAATCATTTTTGCATGCAATATAGCGCCAATCTCATTTTTAGGGATGGCGCTATATTTATTTTGTAAAATTGACCATAAGAATCAGACTGGTAATCGCATTTAGCAGCCAATTTTGATTGGTTGAGCCGCTTGATGTGTTTTTTTCTTGAAAAAACAGTTTAGTTTCATGCAAAAAACTCTGATTTTTTGTCGTTGAGTGTTGAAATATTCATAACGTTCAATATAATAGTTATTGTTCATTCGGGAAGGGGGGTTGTAACATGCCAAAAGTAATCGTAAAAGAAAACGAACAGCTTGATGATGCTCTTCGCAGATTCAAACGTCAGGTTTCCCGCAACGGTACCCTTGCTGAAGCTCGTAAAAGAGAATTCTACGTTAAACCGGGCGTTAAGAAAAAACTGAAATCCGAAGCTGCCCGTAAAGCAAGAAGAGGAAAATAATCTGCGCAAGCAGATTTTTTTTTTTGCTTAAAAATGCGAGACGCAATCAATGTGTTGGAAAAACAAGTGATCGGATTGGATTTGAAAGCGAATTTTTTACTATTCATTTGAAAACAAGTACAATAAGCCTAACGTGTGTTTGAAATGAATCAAAACTGCGTGCATGATTTTAGAAAAATGAATATTGATTCATATGTTTTAAAAGGAGTTACTAATGGAATTTAAACTTGACTGCTCTGAACTGCCTTATGATGTCTTGATCGCACTTCCTGGTTTTCAGGATGACCACTTTAAATTAATCGAACAAGCATTTCCAGTGAGAATTAAGATGCAATCTTCGCTGATCACGCTGGAAAGCAGTCAAGAGATCGTCTTTCATCAAGTCGAGGGTGTCTTAGATGCGATGGTTCAAAAAATCGCTAAAGATGGCGCAATTGAAAATGATGAAATCGAACGTCTTTGTTATTTAGCAAGTCGCGGCCATGATTTAAGCGATGAATTCAGCGACGAAAAACCTGTCGTTAAAACAAAAAGCGGTAAAGTCATCTTTGCGAAAACCGCAAATCAAAAGCGCTTAGTCCATGCCTTTCGTAATGAAAAAATCATTTTTGCTTCTGGTGTAGCCGGGACAGGGAAGACTTATTTAGCTGTTGCTTATGCAGTAGACCAACTTAAACGCGGCAAAATCGAAAAAATCATTTTAACGCGTCCTGCTGTTGAAGCTGGAGAATCGCTCGGATTTTTGCCGGGGGATATGAAAGAAAAAGTCGATCCTTATTTAAGACCTTTATACGATGCGTTAAATGAAATGCTCGGCCAAGAAACTGTTGAGCGTTATCAAGAAAAAGAAATTATTGAAATTGCGCCGCTCGCCTTCATGCGCGGTCGAACGTTAAATGATGCAATCGTGATTTTGGATGAAGCCCAAAATACAACGAAATCGCAAATGAAGATGTTTTTAACGCGTATGGGACGAAACTGCCGCATGATTATCAATGGCGATATTACGCAAATCGACTTGATTCGCAAAGCCGATTCGGGTTTGATCCATGCTTGCCATATTTTGCAGGGAATTGATGGAATTGCGATCCAATATTTAGATCAAAGCGACGTCGTGCGAAATCCACTAGTCCAAAAAATTATCGAACGATACGAACAAGTAGACCAATCATGATCATTGATCCTCTTTGAAAAGACACTCAATAAACAAAATGAGTGATCTTTAAAAGAGGATTTTTTAATGATTACAAGTTTGGGCACGTAATGAAACATGTGTCGTTTAGACAAAGAAAAACCACATGCAATATGTGAACACCTTGCATGTGGCTATCTTATTGAATATTTAAGGTCTTGTATAAGAAAAAACGGGGGACGCGAGGGGAGAAACAGAATCTTTACGTTTATCGAGAGGGAGCATCGTTGTGATTTCATCGTGATCGTAGCCGATCGCAATGTTGGATCGTGAAACGAGGATCGGACGTTTTAAGACCGAAGGATGTTGTTGGATGAAACGAGTCAATTCTCCTATCGACATATCGTCGATAATGTCTCGAAGCTCTTCATAAGCTTTTGAGCGTGTAGAGAGAAGATCTTCTGTACCGTTTTCGCAGCGTGTCAACAAATACTTGATTTCTTTTTCATTCAATTCTTTTGACAGAATATTTTTCTCTACATATTTGATGTGGTTATCTTCAAGCCATTTTTTTGCTTTACGGCAATTTGCACAGCCTGGAGAGGTGTAAAACAATACCGAAACGTTCATCGTGACAACTCCTTTAATTATGCGATCTAAAGACTGAATCAGGTACAGTCATTCTTTAGCAATACAAGTAAAATGATTAAAATAACGGACCCATGAACTTGGATTCGTTTTAAAGAACAACTTGCACCTAAATCGTTTTCTCTCTTTATTTATGACAAATTCGTACGTTGGTAAAGCAATTTTTATACAAGCGTTTACAATCATTTCTGATTTTGATTGATTGAATCAATAACTTACATTTCTTTACATACATAGTTTCATAGATGTTTTTTAGTGAATCGAGTATGAGCGGATCGTGAATCGACTGTGACTTTTTTCAGAATGAAAAGAGCAGGCTATACGCGACTAGATGCATGAAGAAACGAAGTGGTTTGAATTCGATCAGGTTCAATTTTGTTGAATGTCGGTATATTTGAAAGTGAAATGGAAAGAATTAAGGGCAAAAAAATCGTTTCATTTGGCAAAATAGTCGTTCTTTAAAAATAGATCACAACGATAAATTGCGTGGGAATGAGATTTTTTTCGTTTCTTTTCTCGAAACGTGCTATATTAAATAGGCAAATTTTGAAAGGTGATAATATGGGAAGACATTTTGAGGTGCGTGCAGCAGCAATGGCCAAAACTGCCGCCGCCAAAGCTAAGGTATATTCCAGATATTCCAAGGAAATTTTAGTGGCCGCAAAAAGTGGTGTTCCTGATCCAGATATGAACCAGCCGCTGAAAAAAGCTATTGCCCGTGCAAAAGCAAACTCAGTGCCTACTGACGTAATTAAACGTGCGATCGATAAAGCAAAATCTTCTGCTGATGAAAGCTTTTCTGAAGCACGCTATGAAGGATTTGGATTAGGTGCCGGATCTACAGTCATCATTGACTGCTTAACAGACAACCCTAACCGTACAATCGCAAACTTACGCGCTTGCTTCAACAAATCTCACTCCAAAATGGGTGTTAACGGTTCTGTATCTTTCGGTTATGAAGATTTAGGCGTTATCGTCATCAAATACGAAGATGAAGAAGCAATGATGGAAGCAATGCTCGAAAACGATATCGATTTACGCGATACAGAAGTTGAAGATGGATACATGACAGTTACAGTGGATCCAACTCAATTAGATGAAGCTAAAGATGCGATTGATGCATTAATTCCAGATGTTCACTACGAAGTGTTAGAACGTCGTATGGTTCCAAACGAAGAAGTTGAACTCGAAGGCGAAGATTTAGAATTATTCAAACGTTTATTAACTTTATTAGACGATGTTGATGACGTTCAAAACGTTTATCACAACGTATCCAACATTTAATTTGAATACAAGAAAAGGCAGTCTATAACTTATTCAAGTGAAGACTGCCTTTATTGTTTGTTGTAAATTGGAAAATAGAAACTATTTTTCAGGTCTTTCGTCGTGTTGAATGATGCGCGAATTCATTCTGCCTGCTGGCGTAATGTTGGATGGATTTGGTTTCCACAACTGATCGGCAGGGCGATTGACAAGTGCGGTCATGAAGTTATCGTGCGCATCTGGATAGTAAGCATAAAACTTATCGAGAAGCTCTTTCATGTTTTGGCGTTCCGAATGCCCATCGTTTGGACAAATCGGTTTGACATGAGGAATCTCGTTTTGTTCGCACGCTTTGACGATTTCTTCTTCTTTTAAGTAAATCAAAGGTCGAATGATGCACATATCCATGCGTGACATGTATTGCACAGGCGCAAAGGTTGAAATTCTGCCGCCGTGAATCATATTCATTAAAAGCGTTTCTAAAGCGTCATCACCATGATGACCAAACACAACTTTATTGCAGTCAAGCTCTTTTGCGGCATCTAAAAGCGTTCCTTTTTTTAATACGGAACAAAGAGAACATTGAATACGACCATTCTTTTTGTTTTGTTCAAGATTTAAAATCTCAAAGATTTGGGAAGGAACGATATGCAGTTCAAGACCATATTGATCGGCGAATTGCTGCATCAATTCGTTTTCTTTTTGTTCAAACCCCATGTCGACATGGATCGCACAAAGGGAAAAGTCATTTTCAGCAAAACGTTGATAGACGGATAGGGCTAAAAATAACAGCATCGAATCTTTGCCGCCAGATAAAGCAACAGCGAGTTTATCGCCAGGTTCAATCATATTAAAATCGATATCCGCTTGGCGTAATGCTCTTAATATATTTTGAAGTTTCATTAAATTCTCCTATAAATGGGGTGATTGTTTTGTCTAGTGAGACCCAAACAAACGACCTGTTACAGTAAAACATAAAAAATGAATTTTGGGGAATAAAAAGCCGTTTGAATCAAATCGTTTTTTCAACAATAGATTTGGATCGATGATTTAGAATTTGTTTGTCGTTTCTTGAAGAGATTCAAAAGGAACATGCGAACAACTTGTCTTATTGATCGGCATGCGATTAAATGGATTTTGCCCAAAAGTTTGGTGTATTTTTAAAATCAATTTAGAATGTAAATATGAACGGAATTATTGTACTGAATAAACCTGCGAATATGACAAGCTTAGATGTCATTGCTTGTCTGCGCAAACGATATAAACAAAAGAAATTTGGCCATGCTGGAACATTAGATCCGATGGCTACAGGAGTTATGGTTGTTCTTGCCGGAACAGCAACAAAAATTTTGCCTTACATACAAGATACCGATAAGCAATATATCGCTTCGATTCAATTAGGTGCTAAATACGATACCGATGATGTATTTGGTCAAATTGAACAAGAAGCGAGTATCAATACCGATTTCGATTTTGAAGCGGTATTAAAAAGCTTTATTGGCAAGCAACATCAAAAAGTGCCGAAAGCAAGCGCGAAAAAAATTCAAGGCAAAAAGATGTATGAATATTTACGCGAAGGCCAAGAAGTCCCTGATGTCTATACCGACATTGAAATTTATGATGTCAATGTGATCGA
This sequence comes from Erysipelotrichaceae bacterium, assembly GCA_030528085.1. Lineage (GTDB taxonomy): Bacteria > Bacillota_I > Bacilli_A > Erysipelotrichales > Erysipelotrichaceae > Allobaculum. Next base: position 17,994 of record JAUMZN010000003.1, read on the forward strand.
CAAGCAACAATTGAGCTTTTCAATCGATTGTTCTTCAGGAACATATATTCGCTCTGTTTGCCGCGACTTTGGTGAAAAGACGAATAATTTAGCAGCGATGAAAAGTTTAGTGCGTACAAAAGCCAATGGCTTTAGTATTGAACAAGCACAAGATTTAGATGCGGATCAACACGTCATTTATCCAATTAATACGCTACTGCAATTACCGGAAATTCAAGCACCAGAACCAGATCGTATTCGCAATGGCCAAACGGTGCAGTTAGATTGTGATGATGATCTTGTATTAGTGATGGATCAAGATGAAATTTTGGCGATCTATAAACGCAAATATGAAGGGAAAAATTGGTTTTCTTGTGAGCGAGGGCTACGATAATGAAAACAATTCGTATCGATCATAAAAATATTCCTGAACTTGCCGAAAGTGTTTGTGCGATTGGCTATTTTGATGGGTTGCACATCGGCCATCAAGAGTTGATCGAACAAGCTAAAGCAGATGCTAAAAAACGCCATGTCCAATGTGCCGTCGCAACATTTGATCCCGATCCTTGGAAAATCATCCATCCAGATGCAAATTTAGAGCATCTTTCCGATTTGGATGATAAAGCGACATTGCTCAGCCACGCCCAAGTCGATGTGTTTTATATTTTAGATTTCACGGCTGATTTTGCCGGGCTTTCGGTGGAGTCTTTTCATCAAGTAATTCAAGATTTAAATATTCAAGAACTCGTTTGTGGCTATGATTATCACTATGGCGCAAAAGGGGCAGGGAATATTGAAACTTTACAAAAGGCACGCGGATTTGAAACGAAAGTCATCGGCCAAGTTTCCAAAGAAAATGAGAAAATTTCTTCTTCCTGGATTGAAAAACTTATTCGCCAAGGCGACGTGCAAGAAGCCAATGATCTTTTAGGCTATATTTATTCGATTAAAGGGATCGTCGTCCATGGTTATGAGCGCGGCAGAATCCTTGGTTTTCCAACCGCAAATTTAAGTGTTGGACCAGAATCGATTCTTCCTCAAAATGGCGTCTATGCCGGCTACGTTCAAATTCGTGAAGATCTATATCCGGCAATGATCAATGTTGGCTACAATCCAACGTTTGATAACAAGGAAAAAACAATCGAAGCCAACATCCTTAATTTCTATGAAGATATCTATGGTGTTCCAACGCGTTTTTTCTTTGTGGAGCAATTAAGAAACGAGAAAAAGTTCAATTCGCTCGATGAATTGAAAGCCCAGCTAGCAAAAGATCAAAAAAGTGTACTTCCTTGCTTAAATAAGCAAAAGTCTCTCTATTCTCGAACCACCAAATTATGGAGTTTATGTTCGTAGGATGTTATACTAAACGAGTAAAAAGAGTTAGGTGATATTATGTCAAACGAAACCAACAGCATGAAAGTTGCGGGCGAACTCGGAACGATTGTGTATAACCGCAACGTCTTTGCGACAATTGCTCGCAATGTCATTGAAGATGAAAAAAATGTCGAACTCGTCGACAATAGCAAAATTTCAAAAAATGATCGTTTAGCGACGATCGAAGACGGCAAACTGTATCTTACTATTCCAGTACGTATTGGATGCCAAGCAAATGTAAGTGACGTTTGTGCCAATTTACAAAATAAGATCTTTGAAACGATTGTATACATGACGGAATACAAACCTGAAGCGATTAAAATTCAGGTCGTCGGATTTATCTTTTAAGGGGATCTTTGGATTCCCTTTTTTTGAAGAAAGGATTGAACATCATGAAACAAACTGACCGTAAAGAAAAGAAAACATTAGCGGACGTTTTACCGATGGAACCTGAAGCTCTGCAAAAAGGCATCGAAAACCTTCCGCCAATCATCCATGATGCGATTAAAGATCGCTTAGATGAAATCCCAGTTTATATTCAAGAAGCTCTTGTCCAAAGAATTCAATTGCCACGCCGCGCCATGATCGATTATCAAATTCCATTTAATCGTCACCAAATGCGTTTATTGGCATTAGAAGCTGTTTATCAGCACATCTTATTAGAAAAAGATATTAAAAAATGCTTATTCGATGTGTTATGCGAAAGCAACCAAGTCGATGGCTATTTATATTCTTTGACGATCGGAACTGTCGAAAACGAAGAAAAATACAAAGAAATGCTCTCCAATCGCTTAAGAAGCGACTGGGAATTTGACCGTTTATCCATTCTTGAACAAGGCATTTTATTAATCAGCTGCCAAGATTTATACGTCAATGCCATTCCTAAAGCAGTTGTGATTGATGAAGCAGTCACAATGGCAAAAGAATACTGCGATGATGCAGCTCCAAAAATGATTAATGGCATTTTGGATAATTTAGAAGATGCTGCAGATTAAAGTTAGTGTTTTAGTCAATAAGGTCAATTCATTTCTTAGCAGCCACGTTAAGCTCGATCAAGCACTCGTCAGCGGGGAATTATCGAACGTTAAATACATTAATGGGCATTGTTACTTTGATTTAAAAGACGATCAAGGACAGCTTTCCTGCACGTTATGGAAAAGCAATGCTGCTAAACTTGGTTTTACTTTGGAAGATGGAATGGCGGTTTTAGTCCATGGCAAGCTGACTGTTTATGAAAAACGCGGCCAGCTCCAACTTTCTGTTGACCATGTTCAACGCGATGGCATTGGGGCTTTAGCGATTGAACTTGAAAAAAGAAGACAATATTTCGAAAAACTTGGCTATTTTGATGCGGCCATCAAAAAGCCAAAGCCAAAAGAAATTAACCATATTGGTGTGGTAACCGGACGAACAACAGCCGCTTTGCAGGACGTTTTAAAAACGGTACGCAATCGCTGGCCAATGCTTCGCGTTCATTTATTTGAAGCACCAGTCCAAGGTGTCGATGCCCCACCAAAAATTGTTAAAGCGTTGCAACTTGCAGATCAAGCAGGTTTAGATGCGATTTTATTAGTGCGTGGGGGCGGAAGCTTTGAAGATCGCTTTTGTTTTAACGATCCGGCAATCGTCGAAGCACTGCATGCGATGAAGACGTATACCGTTACGGGAATTGGTCATGAAGTCGATTCTTCTTTAGCCGATTTTACCGCGGACCACTACGCCTTTACCCCAACAGCTGCAGCCCAATGGGTGACTCCAGATCAATATGAAGTAAGACAAACGCTTTTATCGATGGAACAGCAGTTAAAAAAATCAATCACGCATCATTTTGAAACGAATGCACAGCGCTTAATGTACTTGCAATCCAATCCGCTTTTGGCAAATCCATTAGAATTTGTCCAAACGCGAAAAAATAAAATGAACTTTTTGAGTGTGCAATTACTCAACTTAAGTCATCAACGTTTTACGGCGCAAAGAAGCATTTTAGAGGTAAATCGCAACGAACTCGAAAAAGCGATCCGCGATATTCAAAATCAAAATGAAAAACGCGTGCAAACTTTGCATAATCGCTTGTTCTTGCATTCACCTTTAAGTGAAGTTCATATGCAAAAAACGCGCTTAATGGCCTTAGATCAAAATATGGTGCGCTCTTGTCAATATGTGCAATCACGCGCTCAGGCAAAACTTGAATCGTATCAACAATTGATGGATAGCTTAAATCCACGCCAAGTGTTAAAACGCGGATATTCGATTGTTACTTTAAAAGGACAGCCGATTAAACAAGCAGGCGATTTGATTATCAATGATCAAATTGAAATTCAATTTGGCCATGGCAAAGCGAGTGCATCTGTAATTTCGATCGATCAAGAAAAAAAGACGCGTAAAAAGAAAAGTACAACAAGTGAGAATGGATCTCACTAAGCGATCAATTAATAAATAGATCTGAATCAGATCGAATGAAAAGCAGGCATTGCGAATCAAGCGATCACGCCTGCTTTTTTAGAAAGGATTTTTATGACAGAACAGAAACTGACGTTTCAACAGTCAATGACACGATTAGAACAAATCGTTAATACATTAAACAATCCTAATGTCGAATTGGAAGAAGCGATGGACTTATTCAAAGAAGGATTAGCGCTCTCCAAAACTTGCCAAAAACAATTAGACTATTTCGAACATGAAATGAATCAGCTGATCGAAAAGGATGGTCTTGAAAATCATGATCAAAATGAATGATGAACACGTATTACGTGAATTCGAAGATTATTTAGCCCATTGTTTCGATCATTTACCTGCATCGCGAACAAAAGAGGCGATGGCATATTCTTTATTGGCACCGGGCAAGCGCGTTAGACCGATGCTGCTATTTGGCGCATCAGATGATTATGGAATCGATTATCATCAAGGCTTTGCCTTTGGTGCGGCCATTGAAATGATTCATACATATTCTTTAATTCATGATGATATGCCAGAAATGGATAATGATGATTTTCGTCGCGGACGCCCGGCTTGTCATAAACAATTTGGCGTTGATGTAGCGCTTTTAGCTGGCGATTCTTTACAAAGTTTAGCTTTTGAACAGCTTGCTAAAATCGATAATCCAATCCATGTCGGCAAATTGTGCTTGCTTTTAGCGCAAAAAATTGGCGCAAATGGCATGTGTTATGGCCAAGATCTCGATTTAAAAGCCAATCAAAATACAACATTAGAACAATTGATTGAAATTGAAACGTATAAAACCGGATGCTTAATTGCACTGCCTCTAATGGCTGCAGCAATTTTTGCCAATGATGAAAAATCGATTTCCCAATGGGAACAAATCGGTCATTTATTAGGAATTCAATTTCAAATCCAAGATGATTTATTAGAAATTACTTCATCACAAATGGCGATGGGCAAAAGTCTATCTGATCAAAAAAATGAAAAAGCAACTGCACTTAATTTCTTCAGTCTAGAAGAAGGACAAGCAAAAGTGCAACAATATAAACAAGACATTCAAGCGCTGCTTGAACAATTGCCGATTCAAACCCCATCGATTGCGATGATGATTGAACAGCTTTCAACTAGAACGAAATAAAACGAGAAATCGTTTTAATCATTTCATTTATAAAAAGGGGAGGTTTTATGAAGCTTTCGCAGCTCGAAAATCCCAGTCAGATTAAAAATCTGTCTTTGGAAGAATTAGAGGATTTGGCGAATCAAATACGCCTGTTCCTTTTACAAAGTATTAGTCAAACTGGTGGCCATCTTTCAAGCAATCTTGGTGTGATTGAGCTGACTCTTGCTCTTCACTATGTGTTTGATTCACCTAAAGACAAAATCGTTTTTGATGTCGGCCATCAAAGTTATACGCATAAAATAATCACCGGACGTTTATTTGAATTCGATCACCTGCGCCAATTTAAAGGTCTTTCCGGTTATCAAAAACGCAATGAAAGCGAACATGATCCTTGGGAAGCGGGACATTCTTCCACATCAATTTCCGCAGGATTGGGTCTGGCGATTGCGCGTGATTTAAATCATGAACATTATGAAGTGATCAGCGTCATTGGGGATGGCGCATTAGGTGGCGGCATGGCTTTAGAAGCGCTTAACGATCTCGGTGCGCAAAATCGCAAGATGATCGTTGTCTTCAATGATAATGCAATGTCTATTTCGCCAAATATTAGCGGGATTGAGAGTTCGATTACCAAACTTAGAACGTCTAAAGTGTATCGCGATACAAAACGCGACTTATATGATTCTTTAATCACCACGAAAACAGGAATCGAAATTTTAGATTTTTTGCGCTATTCACGCGATCGCATTAAAGAAAAAGTGATTGATGCCCCTTTATTCAGCGACTTTGGTCTCGATTATATCGGCCCTGTTGATGGCACTGATTTAGCGAGTATGATTTCTGCGCTACAAACGGCGAAAGAACACGACGGTCCAATCGTCGTTCATGTTTTGACAACAAAAGGTAAAGGGTATGCCTATGCGGAAAATGATGAAACAGGCGAATGGCATGGCGTTTCACCATTTGATTTAACGAGCGGCCAAGCCAAAGAAAAGCCAAGTTTAGACCAGATTACTTGGTCACAAGTCATTGCCCGCACACTCAATCGTTTTGCCTTTAACGATCCTAAGCTTTGCGTGATTACACCAGCGATGGCAACGGGATGTGAGCTCATTCCTTTTGCGCAAAAATATCCAGATCGCTTTTTCGATGTCGGCATTGCTGAAGAACACGCCGTGACGATGGCAGGAGCGATGGCACAAGGGGGATTACATCCGTTTGTGTCGATTTACAGCTCATTTTTACAGAGGGCGTATGATCAAGTGCTTCATGATGTCGCACGTATGGATTTGCCGGTGGTGTTTGGCATTGATCGCGCTGGACTGGTTGGCAGTGATGGCGATACGCATCAAGGGATTTATGATATCGCCTTTTTATCCACGATTCCTAATACGATCATTGCTCAACCGAAAAATGCGGTTGAAGCGCAAAACTTGTTATATACGGCGTTCCAACAAAAACACCCATTTTTCGTTCGCTATCCAAGAGGCAAAGTGAACTATCACGTCCACTTGGATTTAGAACAATTGCCAATTGGAACTTGGACGTATTGTCAAACGCAAATCCAATGTCAAAATGCAGTTGAAAATACTGAATCAGTAAAAGAAGAAACAAATCAAAATCGTGATGAAATCGAACGTTTAAAACAAATGTCACCGATTGATCACATTGTGATTTCTTATGGACCACAAGTAGAAGAAATCGAAAAACGGGCAATCCAACAAAATAAAAATTGGCTTGTCGTCAATGCGCGTTATTTAAAACCTTTAGATACGCAAATGTTAGATGTGCTTCAAGAAATGAATGTACCGATGACAATTTATGAAACAGACGAGGCGCAAGGTGGATTAGCTGATCAAATTGCGGCTTACTTTTATAAAAAAGAACAAGATTATCATGTCGTTACTTTACGAGATGGTTATATTGAACATGGAAAAGTTGAACAACTTTTAGAAGAACAAAATTGTTCGATTGATGATTTATTTAAGCAGGTGGATGCTTATGCGGCTTGATCAACATTTAGCAAAAACACTCGGTTCAAGAACACGAGCAGCCGATGCGATTAAAGCTGGACGCGTCAGTGTCAATGGCAAAGTCATCACCAAACCAGCTTTTGATTTCAATCCGGATGTCGACCAACTTGAAGTTCAAGAAATCGAACATGACTATGTATCACGTGCGGGTGGCAAACTTGCTGCAGCTTATGATGCATTTTTAATCGATACGCAAGATCAAGTCGTTTTAGATATTGGGGCAAGTACAGGTGGATTTACGCAATGTGCTTTAGAACATGGCGCTAAAAAAGTCTATGCTTTAGATGTCGGTCACTTGCAGCTCAATGAAACACTCGCCAAAGATCCACGCGTCGTCAAAATGGAAGGCGTGAATGCGCGAGGCATGCAAAAAGATTGGTTTGAGGAACAAATCGATTTTATTTGTATGGACGTCAGCTTCATTAGTGCCATTACGATTTTAGAACCGGTTTTTAACGAGTTTATTCCGCAACATTGTGTCATCTTATGTAAACCGCAATTTGAATGCGGACCAAAAGCGTTAAATAAAAAAGGTGTCATTCGTCATGTCAAATATGAAAAAGAAGCACTCGAAAAGCTGACACTCTTTTTAAAACAATACTATAAAACAGTAAGATCTATTCCTTCACCAGTTGTTGGCCGCAAAGGAAATCAAGAATACGTTTTATATGCCAAAGAAAGGAGGCTCACCTATGATTGATCAATTAATGGTTCAAGATTATATCTTGTTTGACCATGCCCAAATTGATTTCAAACGCAATATGGCAGTCATTACCGGAGAAACGGGAGCAGGGAAATCGCTGCTGATCGATGCGATCCATGTCATTTCAGGGGGAAGAGTCTCTAAAGACGTCGTGCGCAAAGGCAAAAAGCGCGCCGTTTTACAAATGGTTTTAAGCGATCCTAGCGATGAAGTTAAAGCAATGTTAGCTGAAGCTGGTTTTGATGAAGAAGACCAAATTATTTTAACGCGCATCATTCAAGCGGAAGGCAAAAGCAAAATGCTAGTCAACGATCGCCAAACGACGAATGCTTTTGTCGCAAAGCTCGTGTCCAAAATGATCGATATCCATTCGCAAATGGACACGATTCGATTAATGGATCCAGCTTTGCAGCTCGATTTATTAGACCGCTATGCCAAAAATGAATCGCTGCGCAAAGAGTTGGAAGTTGCTTATCGAAATTTGCATGCCAAAATTGTTGAGATTCATAAATTGAAACAAGAAACGTTTTCTAATGCGCATTTAGAAAACATCACTAAGCAGATCAATGAAATTGAACAAGCAAAAGTACAGCCGCAAGAATTAGAACAATTACAAGAAAAGATTGAACAAGCCGAAAAATCGCAATCGACTTTAGAAAATCTTTCTCAAGCACTGTATTTATGGAAAAAAGAACAAGGCATCAACGATCAATTTGCCCAAGCGATTAAACGGATGGAATCTGCTTTTACTAGTGAAGATTACGCCGGCAAAATGCAAGACTTGTATTATCAAGTCCAAGATTTATTTGAACAAATTGAACAAGCTAAAGAAGACGTGACGGAAGGTTCGATGCAGCTTGATGCGATGCAAGAGCGCGAATTTTTCATCCAGTCTTTATATAAAAAGTATGGCGGCAATTATGCGGCGATGATGGAAACGTTGGCTAGTTTAAATGAACAAGTCGATCGCATTTTAAATCGCCAAGACGTATTAGACCGCTTAGAAAAAGAAAAACGCGAACTGACTAAAGCATATACGCAGCTTGCTAGCGCGATTCATCGTTCTAGAAAACAAGCTGTTGAATCTTTGCGCACGCAAATTGAAGCCCATGCCAAAGATTTAATGTTGGAACATTGTCGGTTTGATATTCGGTTCACGCAAAAGAAACCGTCGAAAGATGGAATGGATGAAATTGAATTTATCGCCAGCATGAACCCGGGACAACCGCTGACCCCAATTAAGCTTTCTGCTTCAGGTGGTGAATTATCGCGTTTAATGCTCGCTTTAAAAGTCGTATTCCAAGCAGAAGATGGCATTGGAACGCTCATATTTGATGAAATCGATACGGGTGTTTCAGGCAAAGTCGCTTTAGCAATGGGAAGTAAAATGCATGCGCTTGCCAAATATTATCAAGTGCTTTGTATTACCCATCTTTCTTCCGTTGCTGTATGGGCTGATGATCATTTCAGTGTTGTTAAACGCACGGATGGCATGACAACTACGACGAGCGTTAATCCATTAGATGAACAAAGCCGCTTAGAAGAACTAGCGATTATGACAAGCGGCAATGCGGATGCAAAAGCAATCGAGAGTATGAAAGAATTACTAGAAAGAGTGCGCCATGGCTAAAGTATTATTTCATATTGATTTAAATGCATTTTTTGCCTCAGCTGAAGAGCTTCGGCACCCAGAATTGAAAGACAAGCCCCTAGCCATTGGATCAAATAGCGCTAGGGGCGTTCTTTCGACTTGCAACTACGCGGCTAGAGAATTTGGTGTGCGCAGCGCAATGCCATCTTATAAAGCAAAACAGCTGTGTCCAGATCTTGTGATTATAGATGCGGATCATCAGTATTACCGTAAAATATCGAATCAATTTTTCGCCTATTTAAAGCAATATACAGGCAAAATCGAAATTCTCTCGATCGATGAATGCTTTATGGATGTCACTACGATTATCACCAAATATCCACGACCTTTAGATTTAGCGGTGCAAATTCAGCAAGGCGTTTTGCGCAAGCTTGGTTTGAAATGTTCAATCGGTGTTGCGCCAACGCGCTTTTTAGCCAAAATGGCCTCGGATTTGAGAAAACCGATGGGCATTTCCGTTATTCGCAAACGCGATATTGAATCCAAACTTTATCCATTAGATGTTGCGGAATGTTTTGGCATCGGTAAAAAGACAGTTGGCAAATTAAAAGAACTCAATATCAATACGATTGGCGATTTAGCAAATCCCGAAAATGAAGACAAAGCGCAAAGCGTTTTAAAAAATACTTGGCCAGAAATTCTCGATCGCATTCATGGCCGCTCTAGTGATGAGCTCGTTTATTCGACTACGCGCAAATCGGTTTCACATTCTCGTACGTATAGTACAGATGTGTATACGATCGACGAAGTGCTTGCGCGAGCGAGTGAACTTGTCAAAGAGCTTAGCGATGCGATGCAAAAACAGCAAATTAAAGGCAGCATGTTTTCGATGATCTTTCGCGATTGCCACTTCAATAACCAAGTGCGTTCAACTAAACTGCCATGCATGACAAACGATTATTACATGTTAAATGAAGCGGCTAGATCGCTGATTTATCGCTATTTTGAACCCGTTGGTTATCGTCATTTAGGCATTACTGTCGGCTCTTTAGCCAATGAAGAAAAAATTGTTGAACAGCCAACTTTATTCGATGATTTTAAATCGACGACTAACGATGTGATCGCAAATCTCAACAGTCAACTTGCGGGGGCTAAATTAATGACGCTTTCGCAAATGTTAAAAGAAAAAGAAAATCAAAATGAAAAGGAAGGAGAATAAGCAATGACAAGTCCAAATTCAAACGAAATGAGCATTGAACAATTGCTTCAAGAATGCCGCCAAGATTATTTTGTCGAACCTTCTTGTAAAATTCTCCAACACAAAAATCATTTTTGCGTCAATTCTGATTCTGCCGATTTAGCAAGGTTTATCACGATTCGTCAAGATGAAGAAATCTGCGAAATTGGGACGAATAATGGCGCTTTATTAGTGTATTTAGACCGTTTCAAACCAAAAAGCTTAACGGGAATTGAAATTCTTGAAATGCCGGCTTTATTAGCAAAAGAAAATCTCAAGACGATTCAACATGCAAAAAGTCATGTGTTTTGGGGATCGGTCGTCGATTTTCCGGATTATCAATTTGATGTCGTTTTGAGCAACCCGCCATTTTTTGAATTATCCGATCGCGAGAAAAAGAAGATTGAAGAAGGGACATTTTCCCATCGCCAATTTGCGCGCTTTGAACACAATCTCGATTTAGAAACTTTGATTGCCCAAGCATCAAGGTTGTTACGCTCATATGGTCGCTTTTATCTCGTTCATCGGCCAGATCGCTTAGTCGATGCAATTTTGATCATGAATCGCTATAAGCTCACGGCATCGAAAATTCAAATTGTTTATGATGCAAGAGACAAACAGCCTAAAGCGTTTTTATTAGAAGCAGTTAAAGAAGGCACTTGCAAAGCGAAAATTTTAGAACCGATTTATCGTGGTGTATAGAAAGGAGTCAGCATGGATCTCGAAAATTTGGTCCGCACGTATTTAATTTGGATTGAAAATGGTCAAGGCAAAGCTAAATCGACAATCGATTCACAAAAAGAAGATTTACGACTATTTGTTCGCTATTTAAAAGAAGAAGACGTGCAATTAGAAGATGTCGATCAAGTTTTCTTGCAGGGATTTCTCGACTCGCTCTCCCTTCGCTATCAAGCGACTTCGATCTCAAGACTGACGAGTACACTGCGCTCATTTTTTGGCTATTTAAATATTTTTTATGGCTTAAAAGATCCAAGCACTTTATTGCAAGCGCCAAAACGAGAAAAGAAATTGCCAGTCTGGGCTGATGGAAAAGAAATCGATGAGATTTTAAAACGCTTTGATGAAAGTCCAAAAGGGATTTTGGATAAGACGATCATTATGGTGTTGTTTTGTTGCGGACTGCGGGTCAGTGAACTTTGTACTTTAAAACAAAATGATGTGCGTTTAAATCAAAAACAAATTCGCGTCTATGGTAAAGGGGGAAAAGAGCGCATGATCCCTCTTGTTGATGCGTGTGTTTCACAAATGGAAACGTATAGTCAAACGATTCGCAAACCGACAGGAAATGCGGGAATTTATTTTTTCGTCTCACCAAAAGGAAAACAATTAAACCGCCAATACGTTTATCGATTAGTCAAAGCTTGTGCGCGCCAAGAAAATTTATCTCCAGAATTTTCACCGCACTCTTTGCGTCATTCCTATGCGACTAGACTCATCGAAAAAGATACAGATTTGCGTCTGGTTCAAGAACTTTTAGGCCATAGCGATATTTCGACGACGCAAATTTATACCCATATCGATTCATCAAGACTTGTCGATACGATCGATACGGCATTGCCAAGTCCTTGTTTTGGTTCTGACTGTGCCAATAATCAAGACAAAAATGAGCAAGATGAAGACAATGATTGCTGATTGTGTAGGTTTAGGGAACAAAAAGCACTTGCCTTGTGTGCTACAATAGAAAGGCATTGAAAGAAAAACAAAATGATTCGTTTTGTTTTTTTATTGCATTAATTTTGAATGAATGATTTTTCATTATAGATAGAGGAGGATTTGAAGATGAGTTGTGAAGGATGCCCATCTGCAGGAAAATGTTCAAAAGATCCAGCAAGCTGTGGATTAAAACAAAACCCTGATAATCATATTAAAAGTATCGTTGCCGTTATGTCAGGTAAAGGCGGCGTTGGAAAAAGTACAGTAACTGTTATGCTTGCTCGTGCTTTAGCTCGCCAAGGCAAAAAAGTCGGAATTTTAGATGCCGATATTACAGGACCATCTATTCCACGTTTAATGGCATTAGAACACGAACAAGCTTATGCTGATCCAAAACAAAACGTGTTGCCAATCGTCAGTGATGATGGCATTAAAATGATGTCTTTAAACTACATGTTAAATGACGAAAACGATCCAGTTGTTTGGCGTGGACCAATCATTTCTAACGTTTTAAAACAATTCTACTCCGATGTTCTTTGGGGTGAATTAGATGTTTTATTAATCGATATGCCGCCAGGAACAGGTGATGTTGCCTTGACGATTTTGCAAGATTTCCCAGTCAATGGTGTTGTCATGATCTCTACACCACAACCAATGGTTTCCATGATCGTCACAAAAGCAATTCGTATGTGCGGCATGATGAAAATGCCAGTATTTGGTGTTGTTGAAAACATGGCTTACCTCAATTGCCCACACTGCAACGAAAGAACAAACTTCTATAATCCAGAAGATTTAGAAGAATTTAAAAACAATACTGGAGTTCGCATTTATCAAACACTGCCAATGTTGGATTTATTAAGAGAAGTCAATGCTTATGACACATTCAACTTAGCGCAACAAGAAGAAGTGAACGGATTGTTTGCAGAATTTGCCAGCGATTTAATGGAAGATATTCAACTCGCCAAAGAAGGAAAGCTGAATGGAAACGAAACTGCTTCAGCAGCTTAAACAAGAATATAAACAACTTCTTGAAAAACAAAATCTAGCCGAGGCAATGCCTTTGATTCGCCAAGCCGCAAACTGGGGCGATGTCGATGCGCAGATTTTAGCAAAAAATATCTTTTTGCACGGCTGGTATCATCATCCGATTACCCATCATGCAGCCCTTGAATATGCATTGGTCGCTGCAATGAATGGCGACACAGCTAGTATGTATGATTTAGCTTGGCTGTATCAAAATGGCCATGGTATTGAGCATAATGTACAAAAAGCGCTTTATTGGTTAGATAAAGCCGCAAATCGCGATGAATCACGCGCAATGGATGCTTATGGCATGTTGTACTTGCAAGGAAGAGTCGTTAAAAAAGATCCTTTACAGGCAAAACATTGGTTTGAAGCAGCTTATGCTTTAGATGCCAATGAACAATATGCAAAACATATTAAAATGGCGAATTTAATGATCGCTAAAACAAATCAATAAAATCGATCAGCTCCTTTTCTTGAATAAGATGGAATTCCATCCAGTTCTTGTATAGGGGCTTTTCTTTTGGCGAAAACGATTCAAGAAAAGACTATCTTTAGATGTCGCAAACAAGGAAGAATCATGGTGGTTTACTAAAGATCGATTCAATAACAGTGCCTTTTAGATAAAAACTGCTATCATTACTTTTGTGAAATATACAGTTATTAAAACAATCACTTATGCCGCTATGGCTTTATCGAGCGCATTGATGGTTTTAAATTTTATCCATCACGATTCGATTTGGAAATTTTGGCTCATTATCTTTACGATTTTTGTTGGGATTTATTACGCCTATTTAAGACCAAAAATTTTGCACGAAAAAGAATATGAGATTTATACAATTCTTCCTTTGGCGGCCCGTAAAGCGCTTTTAGCGCATCAAAAACCAAATATCAAAAGCAAACAGCTCAAATTGCTTTTAAATGAAGAAGTGTATTGGTTCGATCAAATGCGGACGAACTACTATAAATCGAATCCGCACGTTTTCTATCTCACGAACTTGCGTTTGGTTTGTTTAGATGAAGATTTCCATTTCGTCCATTTGTTGCAAGATTTAAAATTTAACTTTGATCAAGGATTGCCAAATGAAGTGAATATTCAAGTGAAAAAAGCGAATATTTCATTTCTTTGCCCATCGAAAACCGAAATGCAGCTCGCATTAAATCTCATCGAGAGCAGATCCAATCATTCAAAACAGTAAAGGAATATTGTTATGCGTATTGAAGTCAATGAAGTTTTAAAAGTTACCCCACAAGATTTTTACGATTATATGATCGATACGATCATTGAACAAATCGAATTAGACCTTGATGTTCATGTAGAACGAGAACAAATCAAAACAGGTTATACGCATCGCGTCTCAACCGTCGATAAAAAAACAGGCAAATCAACTCGCACTCGCTATACAATCAAAGATGCGAAACGCCCTGATCGCTTTGTCGTTGTCTTTTCAACTGCAGAACATACGACAAAAATTACTTATGAATTCAAACCATTGGAAAATGGCGAAAAGACTGATTTCCATTACGTGATGGAAAAGACATATGGAAATCCTTCACAAGAACCAAAAGGATGGAGAGCGAAAATGTCGCAAAAAATGACAAAATCACGCTTAGTCCGCTCCATTAAGGCATCTCAAAAAGATTGCTTAGCAAAATTGAATGCAGAAGAAGAGAGCGAAGAACAAGAATAAGGACAACGATCATTCGCAAATCCCAAACGGCAATTTCATTTAGCATATTGAAAATCCGGCAAACAATACGCTTTTATGACGTATGTTTGATCCGGGTTTTTATATGGTTTTCATGTTTTGAATACTCAAACAAGCATTTTGCATCGAATTCCTGTATCCTTATAGTGTTGAAAACAAAAGGAGGTGTAGAAAATGAAATTTCCTTATCCAGGAAAATATACGTTTGTCGATGTAGAAATTCCCAACCTCAATAACAACTGCATTTGTGCAATCTCAATTATTGTTTTTGATGAGGGAGAACTCGTCGCAAGCGCAACGGAATTGATCAATCCGCAAACCTTTTTCTCCGCTCCTAATATTCGGATCCACCACATACAGCGTAAAGATGTAATCAATGCCAGAACACTCGAACAATTTTGGCAAGACTATAAACAATACTTTGAACAACCTTATATTATCGGGGCGCACAATGCGATGAGTGATATTAGTGTGCTCAACAAAGACTTAGCGCGCTTCCACACGGAAATTCATGCCACGGAATATTTAGACACGATGGATGTCATGGAGCAGTTCTACTACAAAGGCAAACAAGGAAAAGGGGATTTAAAACTTTCCAATATTGCCGAACATTTGAATATTGAACTTGACCATCACAATCCGCAAAGCGATGTTAATTGTTGCTGTCAAATCGTTTGTTATATGTATGAACATTTTCAAATGGATATCACGCCATTTATTCATAAAATTCGCAAAACGAAATTTAAGCCGAGCAAGCATCAAGATCATCCAACGCCACGCCAATTGAAGTCATATTTAAGTTATGTTCATAAACAACTCCATTCCAATGCTCCTTCAACAAGGCTATCTGCTTCTAAAGCCAAAGCAAAAGGAGATCAATGTTTTGAAGAAGGTGATTATGAAGGCGTAATTTTCAACTATGAACTTGCGGCTTTTAAGCATTGGATGTCACCTGGCATGTATTTGCGACTTGCGCAAGTTTATGAATCGTTGAACCTTCGCTATGATTCGATTCGAATTTTAGAAAAAGGAATTCAAAACATTAAACGCGTTTCACCGAATTGGAAAATGTTAAAATCCGCTCAATACGATATTTATTCGCAGCGGGCAAAACAAAAGCGCAAAGGAAAACGCCAATTGACTTCAAGTGGTTCGATTAAAACTGCACCAAATAAAGATGCAGTCGTTAAACCAAAAGCAACGCTCAATAAAAAGAGTGTCCAAAAAGACACGGCACTTCAAAATCAAAAACCAGCTGAACAATTGAATGCCGAACGCACGACTGCCGCAAAAACAAATAAGTCGGTTAAAACGAATAAGCATCATAGCCAGCGCACGATTTTAAGACGCAAAGCACAAACACAAGTTGCCCAAAAAGCAAAACAAGTCAAACAACAGCCGCAAGCAGAAGATCAAAATCAATAACATCTTGATTGAACAGAAAATACAAAATAAGCTTCGCAAAATACTGACACAGGTGATGAAGAATCTGTGAATGTTTTGCGAAGCTTTTGTTTTATATCGTTTTAATTTATGGCAGGAAGACGTTTATATACGTCGATCAGCTCGAGTGCTAACGTTTTAATTTGTAAAGCCGACATGAGTTGATCTTCTGCATGCAATAAAACTAAAGAGAAAGGATTTGGATTGCCAGCTGTTTCTTTTTGAATCAGTTTTTCATGAAGCTCATGGCCTTTATTGAGGAAGTCATCCCCTTGTTGAATTTGCGCTTGAGCTTGGTCAAAATCGCCTTTTTTAGCGTATGTTAATAATTCCATGAATGCTGTTTTTGCGCCGCCGGCATTAGCGATGATTTGAAAACAAATTAATTCCGTTTTTTCCA
>JAUMZN010000003.1:34728-46898 GCA_030528085.1 Erysipelotrichaceae bacterium
ACAAATCCTCCTGACTTTTGTGATTGCTTCAATCAAATAAATCACCAAACAAAATTTGATCTTCAAAAAAGATTTATATTCTTTATTAATATACTCGGTATTTCATTTACTCGACAAGTTGATCACGATAAAACGATTTGCCGCCAAGACAATCTGATGGATTCAAGAATAAAAAGGCAGAGAATTGAGAATAAAGTGGTTGATCTGTTGAAGAAATGAATCAAATTGAAAAAAAGGGGTATGTTAACGCATTAAATATGTAGAATATACTTAGTTAATGATCCATATCGTTATGAATAAAAATTCGATTGAATCATGACCAAAAGACTTGGTTTGATCGCTCGAATTCCTAAAGGAGGGGTTTTGGATGAAAACGATTTTATTAGCTTGCAGCGCTGGAGTATCGACAACGATGCTCGTTAGGGATATGCGTGTAGTCGCAAAAAACAAAGGGATTGCATGTGAAATTGAAGCGAAAGATGTTGGTGAGGCAAAACGCATGTTAGATCATGTTGATTTGCTGATTTTGAGTCCACAAGTTCGTCATGAAGCAAGTATTATTCATAATTTAAAGCCAGAACTTCCTGTTTATGTCATGGAAATGAAAGATTATGGCGCTTTAAATAGCGAAAAAATTTTAGAAAACGCTCTAAACTTACTTGAAGATTAAAGATTTCTTACATAACCTTTCAACATTGTACCTGTATTCTAAAATCTGTATTTTTTACAATAAAGATACAGAAAGTGAAAGGAGATCCAAATGAAAAATCAAACACGAAATGCTAGACGAGGTTTAGCTTGTTTAGCGATGAGTTCACTTTTGTTTGCGGCATGTTCAAATTCATCCGCGAAAGATACAAGCATCGAATCTGAAGCTTCCGTTATTGCGACGATTACAGAAATCCAAGATTCCACTTTCTTGGTAGAACCGATTGAAGGTTCAGAAGAACTAAAAAGCTCAGATGTTTTCTCTGTTTCACATGTTGATGTAGAAATGCCAGCAGATCTTGAAGTGGGTGATCAAGTTGAAATCTTCTACAATGGTCAAATTCAAGAAACAGCTCCCGCAACGTTAGACGGAGTTGAACGAATCGAAGCTGTAAAATAAAAAATAAGACATGAAACTGAAAAGCAGGTGATAGATGAACACTTGTTCTTGAAGTTTCATGTCTTTTATTTTCTTTAGATTTTACAAATGCGGTACAATGTTTTGGACAATTCGCAAACTTAAATAAGTGGATTGTTTCGTTTACGATTCAAAGATGCATTTTTTGTATTCAAGAATGAATCTTATTATAATAACTTTGTGATTTTAAAGAACATTACTAAATGAAAATAACAGCCGAAAAGGCAGAGGAAATACTATGTCAAAATTATCTGTACTCGCTGCAAGAACCTCATTGTCATTGCTCTCATTAGCAGGGCGCGGTGGATCAATGCCAGGGACAATTGCATTAAAGCTCGATCCAGATTCACTATCTAAACTTAAATTTAATGGACCCGTTATTCTTGTGACGGGAACAAATGGTAAAACAAGTACCGCAAACATGATTTCAAGCATGTTTGAAAAAGCAGGCAAACGCGTCGTCTCTAACCGTAAAGGCGACAATATGAAAGCTGGAATTACAACCGCGATTTTGTCTCATGCAAAAATGAATGGAACCGTCGATGCGGACGTTTGTGTTTTAGAAGTCGATGAATTAAATATTCGTCACGTTCTTCCATATATTCCAGTCAGTGCCCTTGTGGTCACAAACTTTTTCCGCGATCAATTAGACCGTGCAAAAGAAATGGAACAGCTCATTCAATCTATTGAAAGTGTCTTGCCAAATTATGAAGGAACTTTAGTGTTGAATGGCGATGATCCAAATACAGTTCGTCTTGCTTGTAAAGCACCAAAAGCGAAAGCTGTTTATTTTGGAATTGAAAAGAACCAATATTCCGTTTTAAATGGCAAAGAAGCAGCAGAAGGAAAATTCTGTCCGATCTGTTCTTCTCGCTTGCATTACGATTACTATCAATATTCGCATATCGGACACTATTCATGTCCAAATTGCGATTTCAAAACGCCAGAATATGATGTTGCGTTAACTGATATCGATTTAACGAAACAAACGTTTGTTTTAGATCAGCATCAATACCAAGGTCCATATGAAGGCATGTATTCGATGTATAACTATGCAGCAGTTGCGGCAGTAATGAAGCATTTTAACGTTTCTAATCAAGCATTTGAAGCGATGTTAAGCGATGCACCAAAACCTGCCGGACGTAATGAACATTTTTCAAAAGGCGATCAGCAAGTCATTTTAAACTTAATCAAAAACCCAACAGGGGCAAATGAAGTTTTAAAAGTGATCGAACAAGATCATAACGAAAAGTCGATTGTCATTGTTTTAAACGACAAAGAACAAGATGGAACAGACATTTCTTGGATCTACGATACACAATTTGAAAAATTGATGAATGAAGGCACAAAACAAATTATTTGTACTGGAAGAAGAGCTGGTGACATGGCGTTGCGCTTGTTCTATGGCGACTATCAAAATGAATTAAGTATTGAAGACGATGTGGATCAAGCAGTCGTAAAAGCTTTGTCGAATAGTCAAAACGTTTATGTGATTGCGACATATACAGCATTGCTTGTTGCGCGTAAAGCAATCATGAAGGAGATGGGTCTATGAAAATAAAATGTGCTTGGATGTATCACGACATTATGGATTTATATGGTGACAAAGGCAATATCATGACTCTATCCAAACGTGCCAAAGCACGCGGCATTGATTTTGAAGTCGATACGATTGGCATTGGCCAAGAAGCTGACTTATGTGAATACGATCTTTGTTTTATGGGCGGCGGTGCCGATAAAGAACAAGTCACTTTAATTCCAGACTTATTAAAACGCAAAGACAATATTCATCAAGCAATTGCTGAAAATACATTTTTCTTGTTAATTTGCGGAGGGTATCAACTGTTTGGTCAATATTACGAAACAGGGGATCATCAAAAAATTGATGGCTTGCAAGTGGGAAGCTATTATTCGCAAACTGGAAAAGATAAAAGCCGCTGTATTGGCAATGTCGTATGCGATGCTAATTTAGATGGTTATAAACTGCGTTTAGTTGGATTTGAAAACCACGGTGGACAAACGATGCATGTTGAACATCCACTTGGTCGTGTCGTACAAGGGAATGGCAATGCGTTTGATGCCGGAACTGAAGGTTACTATGATGGCCATATTTTAGGTACGTATTTACACGGACCACTCCTGCCAAAAAATGGTGAACTCGCCGATTTCGTTTTGGTTAAAGCTCTGCAAAAGAAAAATCCAAACTTTACGATGCAAGATCTTGCACCAATGGATAATCCTTGGCAAGCTCCTGCAAGAAAAGCGATTTTAGATCGCTATCAACTCAAAGATCAACCTGAATAACTCTTTGATCAAAACAGCTCTTCTTTTCGTTTATCTTCATTTTATTAAGATTTGAAAGAGGAGTTGTTCAATATAAAAACTCTAAATTAGTTGTCTTTTAAGCTTTCATGATTTTTGGAAGTTTGAGCCTAGAATGGCTTATATTGCATGTATAACGAGCGATGCAGCAACGATTAGTTCTAATGGCTTGTAAAATAAAAGACTACTGCTTATATTTAGAGAATAAGAGCAGAAATAAATTCTGCAGCGAAAGGAATTAAAAGTATATATGAATCGTTTAGCTGACAAAATTGCGGTTATTACCGGTGGGAACTCCGGAGTTGGAGCCAAAACAGCCAAACTGTTTGCGGATGAAGGTGCGAAAGTTGTCATCTCCGCAAGAAGAAAAGAAAAATTAGAACAAGTGGCAAAAGAAATTGAAGATGCTGGTGGGGAAGTCCTCGTTGTTCCTTGCGACATCGCTAAAGTTGAAGATGCCAATCGTTTAATTGAAGAAACAATTCGTCACTTTGGTCAAATTGACATTTTAGTCAACAACGCTGGTGTTCTCGAAACAGGTATGAAACCAATCGAACTTGCGACTGATGAAGATATCAATCGTATTATTGACACAAACTTAAAAGGTACGATGTATGTAACACGTGCTGCAGTAAAAGAAATGAAAGATAATGATGCAGCTTCAATCGTTAACATTGCTTCTGTAGCTGGTGAAAAAGGATGTGGACCAGCAGCTTATGCAGCTTCTAAAGCAGGAATTATCGGTTTAACTAAACACACTGCATTCCGTTATGCAGGAACTGGTATCCGCGCAAATGCTGTATGCCCAGGTACAATTGCTACTCCTATGACAACAAACATGGATCCAGCAGAATTAGATGGTGAAATGATGCGTGCAATGGCAACACACTTAGATTTAAAAGCTCCAGTATCTTCTCCAGAAGATATCGCAAACATTGCTTTATTCTTAGCATCTGATGAATCTAGAGCAATTACTGGACAAATTCTTGTTTCCGACTTCGGTGCATCTTTATAATCGATATTGAATACAAATTAAAACGGCTAGCCAATAAGTGACTAGCCGTTTTTAATTTATCAATGCAGATCTTTAAAGATCGTCTTTTGGAATAAACGTTTGAATTTCAATTCGTTTATTGTTCTTGTTCGAGAGAACTTTGATCTTCACGAGAATCCGTAAGAATGCTCATGCTGCATAAACGACAACAAACGGTTTTTAAAACATTGACCATCAAATCGGTTTGCCAATTTGTCTGTTGTATGTCAATGTCTTCGATTTTTCCTGTTGTCATTTGTTGGTGCAGCATTTGTTCAAAAATTTCCGCAAACTTATTGAAATGCGCTTCTGTATGCAAAGTATGGTCCATCGAGTAATAGATGCCGATCATATCGGAAATATCTTGTAATGTGAAGCATTGTTTTAAAACCATCACGACATAAAGGAAAGCTAAGTGATAGTTTGTATAGCGTTTTTTGACTGGTGGTTGAACGATTGAACTTTTAACGTAATTGTTAATCATGCTTGGCGTGATACAAGGCTTTTTCGAATCAAAATACAAATCTTCAAGCCAGAAGTTTAATAACTCCACAACTTGATCCATATATAAATCGATCGTTGGAAAATCGCTCCAACGCGGAACTTTGTATTGGGCAAGCATGTCATGATGTTTAGTAGTATGTGACATGCCGTTATTATATCAAAATGAAAATTATTCGTGAGATAGAAGTGCTAAAAATGAATCAGCAAGTTTATGTTTGAATGACATATCGAACAATTTAGGCCGAAAACAAGCTATGGATGCCGTTGCTTTCATAGAGTTAAGGTTGAGTGACTTTGAATTTTCTTTTAGAATAAGAAATGGTGATATTTATGAAAAAACTAATTAGCCTTTTACTCTCGTTTGCGATGGCTTTTTCTTTTATTGGATGTTCTCCTAAAAAGACATCGATTCCTGTCGCAGAAGACGTTGAATTTAAATTAGTAGATGTATTAGCCGTTGAAAACGAAAACGTGAATACAGCCTACTATTACTTCTTAGCTAGTGTCGAAAACAATTCCGATAAAGTTTACCATATGTCCAATTTATCTTATAAATTGATGGCTAAGTCTGGATCAGAATATAAATCGATCAATCCAATTGACCAGTTTAAAACGATTATCTCAAACGATGTTATTTCTGGTATGTCTACATATGTTTATGGATATATTGGAGTACCGAAAACAAGTGATCGCAATATTGGTCTTTATGTTGAATCACAAGATGAATTCATTCCTTTTGATTCCGTCAAAATTAGAAACATCAAAGATGAAAACGTGAAGAATTCAAGCGAATCCAAGTTTATCGTCTACAGCGATGATTTTTATGAATTTGAAGTCGATGCTTCCAATTTGTCTTATCATTACGCCAATGGAAAATCTTCTGTTGAAGGATTGAAAATCAACTATAAAAACAAATCCGATCAATTTTTGGTTGTTCCATTCTTGTCTCCAGTTTGTACAATCGATGGATTAAAAATTTCGACATTAAATGATGCGGATAAACTTAAATCGATGAGCCAAGATGAGATTTCTAAACAAAACTTCTCGCAAAACAATATGGATGCCAAAACAGAATCATTTAAAGCAGAAACGTATGGCTATCAGCTGTTCTATCTTGATGCTCAACAAGAACTGAGTGTTAATGTTTTATTTGAAGCAGAAGATGTCATTCCTGATTTCTCCGCAAAACAGAAAAATGGAATTACGATTTCGATCAACTCGCCAGCTTTAGGCTATCGACAAAATATCAAAGTTCCTTATTAAACGAAGAATGAATTTAAAAGCTAAATATTCTAGATGTGATCATCGCTAGATATTTAGCTTTTTTTTTGGTTCAATGTAAAACTCTGTGGGATTTTGTCCCTTGATCCAAGAAGCAGGATGTTCCACTGCGTAGTATATGTGATGATCGAGTTGTATGGATTAAGCAGACAGGTGATTGAGATCAAAACGCTTTCAACAGCTTAAATAAAGAAAAGTGATATGTTTTATTTAAAATGTAAATACTTTCAACGCTTGAAAACAGAGAGTTTTAACGCTAGATGACGCATCTAATTGTCCGATCATTTTGGATATATATCCTCAAGAACAGAAATAAGAAAATAAGATTATTTTGATCAATCGAACATATAATGTCGGGATAGAACAATCTAAAAAGAATGATAAATTTCCCTGATCGTATTTTTTAGGATGATGATTGAAGTGTGATGAAAAGTCTAGCAGGATTTCTCTTTGAAATGCATAAAGAGAGATCTGAATCATTCATCAACGATCGCTTATTTTTTAGATTGTTCAGGTTATTATATTTTTTATGACATATATTGACTATTGGCTAAACATATTCGAGACTTGAATTAGATATCGACCATTTGCTAGGGAATTTGAATATAAAATGCTTAAATTTAAATAATCTAGATTTATTCGTGCATATAATTTAAAACAATTTATATTACTCGTTACTATGTATATAATCTATAGACTTTAAAAAACTTGAGAATTATCCCATATTATAACGACAAAAGAGTTTATAATTAAAGTATGAAGATGCAACATATCTAAAATCATAAGAGTGCTCGGTTTTATTTTTACAAATATAACGTTGTTATATTTCTGAGAATACACCCATTCCATGGAGGAATCAGCAATGAGTAAAACAAACAAAATTAAAAGCTTGCTCGCATTAAAAGGCATCAAAAGCATTGAGTACACTCGGATCTTAGGCTTATCAAGACCACAAGCATTGAATACAAAGTATTCTCGAGACGCATTTTCAGCTGATGATTTGATTCGCTTAGCCAGTTTAACAAATACTCGTCTTTCGTTTATCGATCCAGTTACTAGAGAACCTTTAGTAACTTTTGATATGGGCGATGTTAAAAACGAAAAAGATGAATTCGATCGTTAATTTCTATGGATTAATGGATCTGGATGATTTTGTTCAAAATCTCTAATACGACAATTTATCTAATGGCTTTACATTTTATAAATCAAGATAAAAATCCCTTTTCTTAAAACTTTTGCAGCAAATCGCGCATAGTTCTTTGAAAAGGGATATTTTTATTTTATTAATTTCAATTAAGCCTTATTTTTGTTTAGCTTTGTCTTTGAATTCGATTCATTGGATTTAAATTGTTGGCGATAGGCAGTAGGGGCAAGATTCATCTTTTTTCTAAAGAGTCTTGAAAAATAGAGCTCATCATCATACCCAACAGAGCGACCGACATCACCAATCGACAGATCAGTAAATCTTAAAAGCTTGCAGGCATTATCCATTCGCACCTGCAGCAAATAGTCTTTGATGCTGCAGCCCATTTTCTCCTTAAAAATACGATGTAAATAGCTGCGATCTAGGGCAAGAGCAGAAGCAATTTCATGAACGGTAATTTTGCGATCGTAGTTTTGATGAATTAAAACCAATATTTGATCTACATAATGAATTGGACTAACACTTGGTTCTTTATGTGGTGGGAATGAGACTGTCATTTGATAAAAGATCGAATACATTAAAGCGTTCAATCTTAAGTCGTTATTTTTGATTGGTTTAATGGAAGATAAAGTTCTAACTTGCTTGAATAATTCGCTTTTTGGATCATAGCGGAATATTGGATTGTTCCATAAAGAGGTGCGTCTTAAAAATTCTTCAATTTTATCGCCGCGCCAACCAATCCACCAATATTCCCAGGGATTATTAGGATCTGCGTAATAATAGACTCGTTCCTTTTCAGTAACGAGGAAACCTTCATTCGCGCTAACATCAAATTTCTTGTCTCCTTTGATCACGGAGCCTTTGCCTTTAGTCACAAAATAAATGAAATGGGCATTACGCAAGGCAGGACCAAAAGATTGCTGCGGGCTAGCCTTTGTATAACCAAATCCTAGGATTGTTGCATCAAGGCTGAGATTGAAATCATTAGCGAATAAGAATGACTTGTTCTCTTCGAGTTTTTCTTTTTGTGGATAATTGTCCATAATGGCTTTACCCCTTTCTAAATTGAACTAAAAAGAATAATTATGATCTAAAGATGAAGAATTAAAACGTTAGAGGGTTGTAAGGGTATTTTAATCCTTTTATGAATCGTATGAAAAATTAACATAATCTTTGCCTTTTTTTGTACGGATTAAACGTATTCTTCAGCTAGAATCATGTTCGATTTATTTCGATTTAAATATAATTCAGATTTGCTTTATCTATGGATGAATATAGAACATCAGTATTGTTCATCCGCCAATTACAATTAATATTTTCTGTATAGAAATTCATGCTTTATGGATTGATAAAATGCGATCGATTTTAAGCGTTGTTCATTTTACTGCACTTACGAAATTTAAATCAGACTATTTCATTTTACCGCTCTTTTGAAATCAATAATTCCTTCTATAACAAAATCACAAGGAGGAAATGAAATGAATAAATATGCGTATATTCGAGTTTCAAGTAAAGACCAAAATGTCTCAAGACAAATTGAAGCTATGGAGAATGTTGGAATATTAGAAAAGGATATGTTTATTGATAAGCAATCTGGCAAAGATTTTAACCGTGAACAATACCAGCTCTTATTAACAAAGTTGCAATCCGGAGATGAGCTTTATGTCAAATCAATCGATCGCTTTGGACGTGATTATGATGAGATTCAAGAGCAATGGCGTTACCTGACCAAAAAAGTATGTATCGATATTGTGGTGTTGGACTTTCCACTATTGGATACAAGAAATCAAGTGAACGGAATTACCGGGAAGTTTGTCTCTGATTTAGTATTGCAGATCCTTTCCTATGTTGCGCAAGTTGAACGAGAAAATACAAAGCAGCGTCAGGCAGAAGGGATCAGGCTCGCAAAAGAAAGGGGAGTACGCCTTGGGCGACCACCAAAGCCAATTCCAGAAGATTTCGAAAAAATATATAAATTATGGAAAGAAAATAAAATTAGTAAGCGTCGAGGTGCACAGATGCTAAACACAAATCACAGCACTTTTTCGAGTTGGATTCGAGCTTATGAAAGGAATAATGAAATGAATAACGAAAATAGTGTTGTAAAATGTGAATAAAAGTAGGCTTTAATATACACATTCATATAAAAATGTTGTTTTTTATCATTTAATCATATATGCCTATTTTTCTTGCTTTTTATGGCTAAGCAACCATAAAAATGGTGTCACAATATCATCGTGATTATCTCAATGTTACGAAAAAATGTCTACTTTGAGCGGAAATAAAAGCCTACTTTTCTTACCACGTCATATATCAACTTGAACTTGGTTCAATTAAGAAAGGACGTGAAGAAGTGAACCTAAGTAAAAGAATCACTGCAGGTCTCATAGCAGCGTCTATGGGATTGGGGTTCGTGCCGCAAGTTGTATATGCAACAGATACAGCTGCCGATTCAGTGCAAGACACTTTACTTCGATATAAAGTGTCACAAGAAATCAACGAAGGTAAAACACAGTCAACGATTTCTTTGATGTTTACACAGACAGAAAATGTAAAAGTAGAAAAAGTAACACTGCCTGATGGAATGGAACAAACATCAGATTTATCGACTATTCCTTATGTTGTTCTTGAAAATGGTCAATACGAGTTCAAAGTAGATTATTTTGCGGATGGCGCGCTACAAAATGTAACGATACCAGTACAAGTTACGGAATTAAATTCAACACAAAACGATGCGATACAAGAAAATTCCTTATTGCGATATGAAGTGTCGCAACAAACAAATGAAGAAAAAACGGAAACAACGATTTCATTAAACATTGAACAACCAGAAAATGTTCAATTACAAAAAGTCATCTTTCCAAATGGTACAGAACAAACAGAAAATTTCTCTAGCATTTCTTATATTGCTAACAAAAATGGTGAATGCGATTTCAATGTAGCTTATTTGCTTGAAGGAATTGAACAAAACGAAACGATTCATGTTGAAGTTACTGATTTAAAAGAAATTCCAACTGCAGTTACAAATGATGAATTAAACGCAACGATCGAGTTAAAGGGAGCAACATATTTTGATGGCACCCCTTGGATGGGAACGCATCAATATATGGTTTCGGATAGAACTATAGAAGTTCCTTATAATGGCTGGCATTTGATGCAGTTGACCGTTGAGATTCCATTTCAAGAAGGATTAGAGGTAAAAACAATAACACCTAGTGCAGCAAGCCAATATCCAGATCTTTCTAAGATTGAAAAAGATGATAAAAATTCAAAATGGACATATCCATTCTTTTTTTATGACAATGGAAAATACGATTTTACCATCAACTACTCTTTAGGTGGCGAAGATAAAACAACAGTCGCCTCCTTTACCGTAGATGGTTTAGTGTCGATTAAAGATATCGCTATGCGCAGACATTTGATCAATGAATACGGCGAATTTTCTGAAATCTATTACAATTCCGGACAATATGTAACTAAAGAGATTCTTGCCATGACACCATCAGTAGGTTTTTTTACATTTGGATTAGATGGTGATAATGGAAGAACTGCTGAAAATACGACTTCACTTGATGGGTTGCAATATCTGACCAATGCTACTGGATTATATTTGTTTGATTGCAAAAAACTAGCACCTGGAGAAACAATTGCCCCTGTTACACAGGGGTATTATCCAAAGATGACAAGATTAAGAGTAAGTGAGTTAAACCAGCGGCCTCAAATGCCTGCATCAGCTTACAACGGGGAGTTAGTTACTCAATGTATTGCGAATATGCCTGCTCTTACAGAACTTGTCATTAATGGTACTGGTTTTTCTGATTGTACTGTTTTCAGAAAGATAACAAATGGAAATTTATATTACTTGCAAGCAATGGCCAATAATATTGTTTCTTTAGAGGGCATTGAGAGCCAGCCCAATCTTTCTTCTGTCAATATTGGTCAAAACCAAATTCAATCAATCGAACCATTATCGAAATTAAATGAAATCGATTTTGTTAACTTAATGCGAAATCAAGTTTTTGATTTAAGACCATTGAATGAAAATTTAAATAAACAAGCTGTTGCGGGAAGTAAATTTGCCGCAAAAGAACAAAATATTACATATGATCGAACAGTAGTCATACCATTAAAAAACGGCGAGTATAAAGCTGAATTGCCTATGCCAATCGATATTGATGGCACATTAACAGACACTACAAGCGTTAAAGTTCAATTTGCAGACGGCACATCAAAATCCTATAGCACAACAAAATCTGATGGTAAAACCTATATTTCTATTCTTCAAAGTGATGTAGACAGCAGTCAAGAAAATCCATTTGATGGTGCTGTATTTACATTTGATTTTAATAACAATAATGGGATTGATACTAGAACTAAAGGATGGTTTACAGGAACAGTTTCGTTTAAAGCCAATCCGATTGCAAAAAACTATCACGTAATCTATGACTTCATTAGTGGAACAAGCGGTGAAACTTTACCAGAAGAAGTGATAGATTTATTACCAATTGATCCAACTGAATACGAAGAAGGTACAACCATAACTGCGATTCAACCAACATCAACAACAGTCACAGTAGATGGTGGCGTATGGACATTTGAAGGTTACGATGCTGATATAAAGCTTGCAATCGATGCAAATGCTAACGAGAATGGCGATATTCCGTTTGCAGGAACATGGACTTTCCAAAAGTCAACTGGACCAGATAAACCGGTAGATCCAGATAAGCCTATTGACCCGGATAAACCTGTAGATCCCGATA
>JAUMZN010000077.1 GCA_030528085.1 Erysipelotrichaceae bacterium
CGATTTTCCATTCGGTTTTAGCGAACTGCCGCGAAGCGGCTTGGTACAAAAAGGGGCACATAGCCCCTTTGATGCTCATTGTATTGAAAATGGGCAGTCGATTTTATTTTTTCTTTTTCTTCTTAGAAGATTTTTGTTTTTTACTGCCGGAATGTTTTGAAGAGTTTGGAATGCCACCGCCGCGGTTAAATCCACCACGACCCATCATTCCGCCAAGGCCACCAAGACCACCAAGCATGCTGCCAAGACCACCGCCAGACATCATTTTAGAGAGGCTTTGCATTTGTTCAGTTTGTTGAATGAGTTTATTCAAATCTTGAACTTTTAACCCTGCCCCTTTAGCAATACGTTGTTTGCGTCCTGCTTTTAAAATGTTTGGATGTTCGCGTTCATATGGAGTCATAGATTGGATTAAAGCACGCATTTTTTTCAATTGTGCTTCAAGTTGTTCATCATCCACTTGTTTGGATAATTTACCCATGCCAGGAATATGACCAAGCATAGAAGAGAAAGAACCAAGTTTAGACATCTGTTCCATTTGCGCCAACATATCGTTGAATGTAAAGATTCCCGACTGCATACGACGCATCGTATTCATCGCTTCTTTTTCATCGAGACGTTCTTGAGCTTGTTCAATTAGGGTTAACATGTCCCCCATGCCCAAAATACGTTCAGCCATACGGTCTGGATGGAATTCATCTAAATCTTCTGGTTTTTCACCAGATGATACGAAGACTACTGGAACTTTTGTGATGGAACGAACGGATAAAAGTCCCCCACCACGAGCGTCACCATCCATTTTGGTCACAACTAAACCAGTGACTGTTAATTGATCGTTGAATTCTTTCGCAACTGTAACGATATCTTGACCCGTCATGGCATCGACAGTTAATAAAATATTGTTTGGATGAATTTCGGCTTTCATTTCGCCAAGTTCAGCCATCAATTGTTCATCGATATGTAAACGACCAGCCGTATCGAAGATGACAACTTCAAAGTCGTTGTTGCGTGCATATTTTTCTGCCGAGATTGCTGTTTGGACTGCAGAAGTTTCAGTCCCTAAAGAGAACACTTCAACATCGATTGTTTGACCGAGTGTTTTTAATTGTTCAATCGCTGCAGGACGAACGACGTCACAAGCAACTAATAAAACTTTTTTATTCAGTTTTGTTTTGACAAAACGAGCGATTTTTGCGGATGCAGTTGTTTTACCTGTACCCTGCAAACCAACCATCATGATATTGGTAATGCCATGATCGTTGATCACGAGTTTTGCTTGATCTGGACCTAATAAAGCTTCTAATTCATCGCGAACGATTTTGACCACCATTTGTCCTGGGTCAAAAGATTCGAGCACTTCTGTGCCCATCGCTTTTTCTTTAATATCATTAACGAAGTTTTTAACAACTTGATAGTTAACGTCTGCTTCAAGAAGGGACATGCGCACTTCTTTGAGCATTTCGTTCATATTCGCTTCTGTTAATTTCCCTTTACCAGAAATATTCTTCAGCGCTTTGGACAGCTTATCCGATAAGGATTCAAACGCCATAATCTAATTTCTCCATTCTATTTCTTTTTATCGACAGAATTCATCAAACAATCGCAAGACTATTCTTCCCTTGCATTCATGTGAATTCTTTTGTTCGTATCACAACAATTAATTATGCATGAATTCAACGAAAATGTCATCGTTAAAAAAGGGTTGCAGACATTTCCAACTCATCTTGAAGTGTTGTCGTTAGTTTTCAATTGGTTCGTTTTTAACACGCGTTTTAACACGACTTGTTTTTAAAGACTCATCTTGATCATTTGAGAACAATGTTTCTAAATCGAGATTAGCCGGTGGGTTTTCTAGCGTGTCATGTACGTTTTTTGGCATCTTTAAAATATTTGGTGATAGTTTAAGCATCGCAATACCTAGCCATGCCCAATAGGCGATATACCAAAATGGCGGAATCGGTGTCTTTTTCCAATCAAATTTTGCGGGCACAAATTTAGCGCCATCTTTGCGATGGACAAATAAAATCAGCGTATAGATCAACACCATATCCGTATTATATTGTTGCAAATCAAATGAGAACGACTCACCTTGAAAGAGTTTATTAAATTCTTGTTCTTGATATTGATAAGCGCGGCGCATTAAATACACCGTTTCTAAAGACATGCAGTTGGTTAAAGAGCCAAAGCGTTGGGCATAATGGTAATAGCGATTTGGAATCGTTCCGACTCGTTTGGCATTAGCAATCGCTTTAAAGATCGTGCACGTATCTTCAAAGCCTTTCATATTTTCTGGAAAGTGAACGCCATCAAAACATTCGCGCTTATACAGTTTTCCCCATGGATAATTATTTAAATACAATTCTTTAGCGAGCATTTTCATCGCTTCTAACGTATCGAAATCTTTGCGGAATGTCGGTTTGCGATAAAACGGAATCGGACCATAATCCATGACGAAGTTGCATTGGACAACATCAAGATTGCGCTCAATTGCCGCTTGATAGAGCTTTTCAATCATGCGATGATCGATAAAATCATCACTATCCACGAATGTAATATATTCGCCATGTGCTTGTTCTAAAGCGCGATTTCTTGTTTTCGAGATCCCGGCATTTTCATAAGAATACACTTTGACGCGAGAATCTTGTTTTGCATACTGTTCGAGTTTTGAAAGTGAATCATCTGTACTTCCATCGTTGATGATGACAATTTCAAGATCTTTGTACGTTTGATTCAATAAACTTTCCATACAGCGATCGAGATATTTGGATGTGTTATAAACAGGGACAAGTATAGAAATCAACGTGGCACCTCCAGGCAAGATTTGTCATTTCGATGATTCTTGCCAAACGCATTAAGAATCAATTTACTCGAAACGCTCATGCCTGACAACAATTTCATCAATTTGATTGTCTTTTACCTTATAAAATGGGAATTAAAGTCAAAAAAAAAATCCAACTGAGAAAGAATCTGAGTTGGATCTATTTTAGCGAAATATAAAGGATTTAATCTTACTTCTCTGTTTGATTGCTAAGATTTCGGTTTCATTTTGATTTGTTTTTACTATTCGTCGTTCCTTTAAAAAAAGCGCGAATGCAAATATTCCACAGTTTTTCAAATCCCCAAGCAAGTAGCACTAACCAAATGCTCCAAGCTAAAACCCCAGCAGCATTTAAATCCAAACGGGCCATTTGAATATTGCGGCCAATCCCATTTGCGAGGCCCGTTAAAATTTCTGAAGTGACACAAACTTTAAACGCCATCGAAGAAGCACTTTTTAGTGCCGAGGCAAAGGCGGATTTTAACATTGGAATACAGATTGCGAGCATCAAGACCCCTTTAGGTTGGGGATAGAGTGTCCAGATCGGGCGCCATTTTTCAATGATGACATCGAGCTGTTCAACAAAGATGCGATAAATCATCGGACATAAAAGAAAGATGCCAGTTAAAATGACAGTCATATTTCGTGTTGTCCAAAATAACAACATGATGATGTAACAAACATTCGGAACAGTTTGCATCAACGCCGAAATGCGATCTAAAGTATAGCGGAAAATTCTTGGATAAAACGTAGCTAGAAAGCTAAGCGGCAAAGCAATTAGAAAAGAGAAAAACAAAGCCGTCAAGGCGCGCATAATCGTAAATGCGCATGCTTGCCACATCGTCACTGTTTGAATTTGAACGAGCATTTCACTCGCTACAGCAAGTGGTGAAGGAACGATTAAATGATTCGATACGAAAAGCGATACAACTTGCCATATCAATAGGGCTGCAATCGCAAAGATCAAGCTATCATAGCGATGTTTAGTTGAACTTAAATTCATATCAATCATGTCCTCTTTTTCGAGTTTGGCATATATTATTCATCTTATTTCGATCCTTCTTTTTGCTCGTTTGTTGTATTCATTTTGTCTTGAATCTTATTCAGTTTTACCCAATTTGTGTGGATTTGCAAGAAGTGGATCAAAGACATGCTCTTACTTATTTTCTCCTTGGCGATTGGTCGATTGTTTTTGCTTTCCTATTATTTATAAAAGAGACCGCTTTGTTTTTCGTTTTGGACCTAGCTTGGTGTTCAATTTGACCATTTCATCACAAGTTTTTAAGCGAACGTGTGGAATCAAGTTTACAATTTTAGATCGCTATTCTATGATTGAACCGTTGAAAGAGGAGAAAATTCATGACTATTTCACCATTACAAAAAGCACGCTATGAGTACGCCCCAAAACTTCCTGGCATGCTCAGACATGGAATTCAAGAAATTTCCGTTAAAGAAGGCTTAGCTACACAAAGTGTTGCTGACCAAGAAAAAATTCAAGCGTTATTCCCTAACACTTATGGAAAACCTGAAATCACTTTCGTTAAAGGTGATGCTAAAGACGTTACTCCATCCAAAAAAACAGTTGGTGTAATCCTTTCTGGTGGACAAGCTCCAGGTGGACACAACGTTATTTCCGGTTTATACGACGCTTTAAAAGCATTAAATCCTGAAAACACTTTACTTGGTTTCAAAGGTGGACCAAGCGGTTTAATCGAAGACTCTTATGTAGAATTCACAGATGAATTCATCAACGAATACCGTAACACAGGTGGATTCGACATCATCGGTTCTGGCCGTACAAAATTAGAAACTCAAGAACAATTCGCAATCGTTGCTGAAGTTGCTAAAAAACACGGTATGAACGCAATCGTTATCATCGGTGGTGATGACTCCAACACAAACGCAGCTGTATTAGCTGAATACTTCGCTGCTCACAACACTGGTGTTCAAGTGATCGGTGCTCCAAAAACAATCGACGGTGACTTGAAAAACGACGATATCGAAACTTCTTTCGGTTTCGACACAGCAACAAAAACTTATTCTGAAGTAATCGGAAACATCGAACGTGATGCTAACTCCGCTAAAAAATACTGGCACTTCATCAAAGTTATGGGCCGTTCCGCTTCTCACGTTGCATTAGAATGCGCTCTTGAAACTCAGCCAAACATCTGCTTAATCTCTGAAGAAGTTGCTGAAAAGAAAATGTCTTTAGCTCAAATCGCTAACTACATCGCTGACGCTGTTGAATACCGTTCTAACAACGGTGAAAACTTCGGTGTTGCCATTATTCCAGAAGGTGTTGTTGAATTCGTTCCAGAATTCTCTACATTAATTTCTGAAATCAACGAATTACTCGCTGGTTCTAAAGCTGATGCATTCAATGCTCTTCCATCTTGGGCTGAAAAATATGCATTCATCGAAAAAGGCTTAACTGCCGAATCTATGGATGTATTCAAAATCCTTCCAGTTGGAATCCAACAACAATTATTCTTAGAACGTGACCCACACGGCAACGTTCAAGTTTCTTTAATTGAATCTGAAAAATTGTTCTCCGCTTTAGTTGCTGACGAACTTGCTCGTCGTAAAGAAGCTGGCACATACAAAGGAAAATTCAATGCCCTTCACCACTTCTTCGGTTATGAAGGACGTTGCGCATTCCCATCCAACTTCGATGCTGACTACTGCTACTCTTTAGGCTACAACGCTGCTTTGTTAATCGAAAATGGTTTCAACGGTTACTTATCTAAAGTATCTAACCTTTCTAAACCAGCTGAAGAATGGGTTGCAGGTGGTATGCCAATCACTAAGATGATGAACATGGAACGTCGTCATGGTGAAGACAAACCAGTTATCCGTAAAGCATTAGTTGAACTTGAAGGCAAACCTTTCAAATTCTTCGAAGCTCATCGTGATGAATGGTCCAAAAACACTTGCTACACATATCCAGGTGCTATCCAGTACTATGGACCAGCTGAAGTTTGCGATTTAACAACTCGCACATTAGCTCTTGAAAAAGGCGAATAGTCTTATTGAATCAATGAAGCCAAATCCAATGGATTTGGCTTTTTTTCTTTATCTTGATTTTCCTTTTCCAATTTCTATGCCGTTTATAAACAAAACGAATCAATACTCCACCAATGGTTTTTATGCCGATTTTCCTTTTTGAATCAGGGTTAAAAGCGTGATTTCCCAAAAATTCCTATTTATCATTTTATTGTTCCTATTCCATAATTTAATAGCTGTTTTATGGTACAAATACAATCTTTTTTGTTGATATTAAAATTATATTAAAAATGTGAGCATGTGAAAGTTATATCAAGAAAACTAAGTTTATGATGGAACCGGATTTAACATTGAAAGGCGGCCTATCGTGAAAACCAAAAGATTGTTTGCGTCTTTTCTTGCGGTTAGCATCTTAATCGGATCAACTTCAGGAACAGTCGCGATGGCAGAAAACGTGGATACAGATCCTGCCATCCTAACCCAACAACTCGATTCATCTAATCCAATCGAAAATACAAGTATCCCTAATCCAATAGAACAAGATGATCCGCAAATTGAAGATCATCTAACTGCACCATCACCAATCAACTTAGAAGAACAACCTAGTGAAGATGCAGGTCAACCAGCTGAAGAAAATCCTGATCTCTTATTGCAACAAAATTTCGAATGTAATTGTACAAATCCTTGCACAGAACAATCGATCAATCCAGATTGTCCTTTGTGCAATACAGTAGTTTCTCAACTTCTCTAATCTCCCGTATTCAAGGGAGATTTTTCTTTTGTG
>JAUMZN010000004.1 GCA_030528085.1 Erysipelotrichaceae bacterium
TCACTGCCCGAGAACATCAAGACTAAAAAATACTTTTGTCGGGCGCATCTTTCTTATATTCTTCGTCACTCATGATTTTTCTGCTCCTCGATGTATTTCTTTACTGTAACTTCACTTATATGACCTACGGTAGATACAAAATACCCTCTTGACCATAATACTCCACAACGAGAGTAGAACTGCTTTAATTGTGGATATGCCTTGAACATTTCAATTGTGCTGATCCTTTTCAATGTCCTTACTATATCGCAAGGGGCAACTGTCTGTGGACAATCTACAAATATATGTACATGGTCTGGCATCACTTCTAACGCTTTGATGATGTATCCGTACTGATCACAGATATTTGCAAGGATATTTTTGAGTGTGTCATCTGCACCATTCTGCAATACCGAAAATCTGAATTTCGGACACCAGATGATATGGTACTGCGTCAGATATTTACAATGCGAAGCACTATGATATTATTCCTCGCTCATCATATGTTTCTCCTCACTGGTATTTTTCCTGAATCCCCCTGCGCATCAGATCAAGAAAGGTTAGTTCCTTCTTCGACAGAATAGATACGGGCAAGGCTTTCAAGCTGTTCTTTCCACTCGGAAGGAATGGAAATGTTAATCTGTACATTATTACGTTTTGGTCGTGCCATGATTCCCCCGCCAAATACTATGCTTCTAACACATCTCTAAAATCAGTGTCTACCCACTCTTCATCAGAACCGTGACTTACAAGTGTTACTCTAGCAGCCTTGAGATACCGAAAAGACGCTCTTCCACTCATTTAATTGAATACCATTCATAAATACTTACTTTTATTTTGAACTTTGCACTATTACACGTTGATTATATGCTAATGTCAAGTAGTAGAAATATAGTTTTGCATAGAAAAGCGGCTTTCATCCCACATGCAAGCGTGTGGTTTTACGCCGCAATTTATAACAGATTTGAGTTTAAAAAAAGCTGTAACTCAATCGCTACAGCTCTTATAAGACTAATGAATATAATATAATTCTTCAAATTCATCAATTGGCCACATTGGACGCGCAATCTTTTTGAATGGAATGCGTTCACTACGTTGGATTGTTGGTCCATCTGATAAAGCCATAATGTGATGTGTCGTTTCAGGAATCAAATACGTATCTAAATAACCCATTTTTACAATCACGATATCATAATCATGGAACGGAGTGTTGGCTCCATCAAACTGTTCCATCGTGCCATATTGGACGTTATGATTCATGACAATAATATCGATATTGGTATCATCTACATTGACGACATAAGCTTTGCCTAAATTTTGATGATTGCCATAAACTTGTTCTCCAATCGTTTTTAAAGAACAATGAATCGTTACTGGCGCACTTCCCTCATCTTCATGAATTCCTAAATCAAGACTAAAATGATCACCGATTTGATATTGTTTCAATTGTTCAAATGCATTCGCATCGTTAATTCCCGCAAACAACACTTTCTTATCTGTTTTGTGATTTAAAAATTCTCTAAGGACAATTGTGTTTTGACCATATCCACCTGCACCGCAGTTATCTCCTGAATCTGTAATGACCACTGTTTTTTCAGGATAAGCAATTGCTTGTTCAATCGATTCTTTTACTTCGTCAAAATTACCGGAGAATTTAAATTCATGGCGATGATCCCAAACGTATTGGCTGATTCGATCGGCGACTTGTTCACAATAAGGACGATCTTTTTCCGTATTTGGAATAACGGTAATGGCAGCACCTAATTTATCATCATCATGGCGAATAAAGCCGACATGGAAACTTGTTGAGAAGACGCGTGGATCTCGTTCTGCTTCATCTAATAAACCATTAATACTACGAACTGGTTCTTTAGCCGATACGCTTCTTTCTCCACCCACCATGATTGGGAGTTTTTTGACGATTGGGTGCATAACGCGTTTATTTTTCATTAAGTCTACTAATAAATTTGCGACTTTGCGTTGGGTATCTACTGTATCAGAATGCGGAGATTCACGATAACATCTCACGATATTGAGCTGTCCAGCAAGTTCATTTGTTAAATTTCCATGAGGATCTAACACCATCGCAATTGGCATATATTTACCAGTAATTGCTCGAATTTCTTTGATTAAATCGTGTTCACCAGAAACACAATCTAATCCCTTAACCCCGCTAGCGCCATGGAACTGTAAATATACACCGTCGATTTCATGAACATGTTCCCTTAAAGCGTCTAAGATGTGCTGTTTAATATAATTAAATGTTTCTAAACCGATCATGCCATTTGGGTGTACCACGGCACTAATACTTGGAATGATTTCAAATCCTTCATTTTCGAAAATATCTTTGACATGCATTCCATCAATACTTTCTTGTCCAAATGTAATATGAAAATCATCGCGAGTCACAATATGATGAATATGTTCATTACATTCCGCACTAAACTTTGCAACAAAAACTTTCATGATAAGTCTCCTTTTTCACTATTGTAAAACGCTTACTTACAAATCTAATCCAAATCATTTCCTAACACTTAGGAATTTTAAAATGCTTATTTTTCATAAATCATGAATCTAAACGAATCGATTCATTTTGAATCAAATGTTCGATTTACACTTTGTTATTGGCTTGTTTAATCATGCGTACAGCTTGCTTCAAAACCGCCATCCCGTTCATTAATCCATACGCTTCCATATCCACCATCTCGATTGGCGTATTAGGAAATTTGTCTTTTAATTTATTGATCTCAAAGCGAACTTGCGGTCCGACTAAAATACAATCGGCATCTTTTCCTTTGGTATCCGCAAATGCTAAAGAATACGCATTGATGTTGCACTCTAAATTTACTTTTTTTGCGGCTTCCCGAACTTTGGTCACCAATAAACTTGAACTCATCCCTGCTCCACAAAAAATCACAATATTTTTCATATTCGATCTCCTTCCACTCATTTTAAATAAACTCATTTGGACAATTCCAAAATTGAACTGTTCAAATTTTACCTGCGAGTAAAAATCTACAACAAAATCATGACAAATTCTCTGTCATTTTTTTGATTATTTTTTAGCTGCAGGATCTTGCATTTCGGGAATTTGCCCATTTGCGATTGCCCATAAATAAAAGCTAGCAATGCTGCAATAAGGGGAATAACATCTTTTATATTTTTCAAATAGTTTGCGATCTATTTGACGATGATGATGCAGCATGCGCAGTCCTTTTTGTATGCCATAATCTTGGAAGCTCAGCACGTTTTTTCGCTGCATACTAAATAGTAAAATCATTTCAGCAGTCCATACGCCAATCCCTTTTAAACTCGTCAATTGTTCAATGACTTGCTCATCTTCCATTTCCCATAGTGCCTGCAAATCAAATTTGTTTTGATCTACTTTATGCGCAAAATCTAAAATATATTCGGCTTTTCTTGGGGATATGCCAAGTGCGCGCAAATCTTCTTTTTGACATGCACAAATCGTTTTTGGATCAATTATTTGACACTGATCTTGCAGCCGTTTCCAAATCGTCGCTTGTGCTTTCATCGAAATTTGCTGGCCGATGATTTGGTGGATAATAGCTGAAAATAAATCATCATCCACTTCACGTTCAATCCATCCGATTTGTTCGATCACTTGCTTCAGTCGTTGATCCTTGCTCTTTAAATATTCGATTTCAGTCGTGCCATATGTAAATATCATGATCAAATTCCTCTTTTATTCAGCGTATCATTCTAAATCGTTTTGATCTATATGCCTTCTTAATGTTCAAGTTTTGCAGACAAAAAAACACTCTCCAATTTCTGAAGAGTGTTTAAATCTTGTTTATTCTTCGACTTGCAGACCAATCGTTTGACGAATTGCCAAATCAATTTCATCTAATCCTGTTTTTTCAATTGAAGAAATCGGATAGATATTTTTTAGTGGGATCTGCAGTGCTTTGGATAACATTTTAAGTTGTGCTAAACGTTTTGTTTTTGGCACTTTATCCATCTTTGTTGCCCCGACAAGTACTGTGCGATTGGTTTCTTTAAAATATTCGATCATATCTAAATCATCGCGCGTTGGTGCGTGTCTAGCATCGACTAAAGAAACAACTGCTTGCAGATTTTCGCGATCCGCAAAATATTCATCCATCATCGTTCCTAGTTTTTGGAGCTGATTTTTGGATAACTTCGCATAGCCATAGCCTGGAACATCGACTAATGTCCATTCACCATCGATATCAAAGAAATTCAACAACTGCGTTTTCCCTGGTGTATTGCCGACAAACGCTAACTTCTTGCGATTGCAAAGTGCATTAATAAATGAACTTTTCCCAACGTTAGAGCGGCCAACGACAACCACTTCGGGTTTATCTAATTCTGGCCAAGATTCTTTGGAGCTAGCAGAAGAGATAAATGAGGCTTGATGCGTACTCATTCTTTATCATCCTCTTTTTTCTTTGTCGTGCGTTTACGCGTTGTTTTTTTATTCTCTTCTTTTAACAACTCAGCTAATGGTGGTTCTTGAATAGGCTGCAGTGGTTTTGTTAGCGCGTGTTCAAGTACTTCATCTACTGTCGCAACAGGAATGAAGTTAACGACATCTTTAACTTCTTGAGGAATATCATCTAAGTCTTTGACATTTCCTTTTGGAATTAAAATTGTCGTAATGCCAGAACGATAAGCAGCGAGAGATTTTTCTTTTAATCCCCCAATTGGCAATACATTTCCACGTAAAGTTACTTCACCTGTCATGGCTAAGTTTGATTTTACTGGAATTTGCGTCAACAAGGACGTAAATGCCGTTGTCATCGTAATGCCGGCAGATGGTCCATCTTTAGGCACAGCACCTTCTGGTACGTGCAAGTGGATATCTGTTTGTGCGAACACTTTTTTAGAAATTCCATAACGGTTGGCATTAGCGTGAACGTAGTCTAACGCAATAGATGCCGATTCTTTCATGACATCGCCAAGTTGACCCGTCAAAATGAGGGCGCCTTTGCCATCGAATTGGTTTGCTTCAATTTGGAGGATATCCCCACCAAATGATGTATAAGCCAATCCTGTTACAGTACCAACTTGATCCTCTGTTTCTTTTTTACCGTAATCGACTTTTTCATTGCCTAACCATTGTTTGATTAAGTCTTTATCGACAACGATTTGTTCTTTTTTGTCTTTGAGGACAGCTAAAACAGTTTTGCGCGCTAAAGATGCGATTGTTCTTTCTAATTGACGAACACCTGCTTCGCGTGTGTAGTAGCGAATCAAGTATAAAATCATATCTTCATCAATGATCAATTGATCTGGCGTTAAACCATTTTCTTTTAACTGTTTTGGAATCAAATGGTCTTGCGCAATATGGATTTTTTCCACGTCTGTATAAGAAGACAGTTCAATAATTTCTAAACGGTCCTTTAGAGCAGCAGGAATATTTTCCAAGTAGTTTGCGGTCGCAATAAAGAGTACTTTAGACAGATCATAAGGTTCTTCAATGTAGTGATCAGAGAAGAAGGAGTTTTGTTCTGGGTCTAAAACCTCTAACATCGCACTGGCTGGATCGCCTTTATAATCGGAAGCCATCTTATCGATTTCATCGATTAAGAACACCGGGTTAATGACTTGCGCTTTTTTTAATCCTTGGATTAAGCGGCCTGGTAATGCGCCTAAATAAGTACGGCGATGACCACGGATTTCCGCTTCATCACGAACGCCGCCTAAAGACATTTTGACAAAACGACGATCTAAAGCACGAGCAATTGATTTTGCCAGCGAGGTTTTACCAACACCTGGAGGACCTGCTAAACAAATAATTGGTGCTTTGAGTGAGTTCGTATTTTGTTTAACCGCTAAGTATTCCAAAATACGTTCTTTTACTTTTTCTAAGCCAAAGTGATCTTCTTCAAGAATATCTTTAACTTTTTCTAAGTCTTCGTTATCTTTTGTCGTTTGCCACCAAGGTAAATCCATTAACCAATCAATATAAGTTTTGATTGTTCCTGTTTCACCAGAAGCCATCGGCAAGTTTTCGTAGCGAGTTAACTCTTCTAAAACTTTTTTCTTAATATATTCTGGATAAGGATTATTGGCTAAACGTTCACGAATTTGGTCGCCTTCTTTGCCTGGTGCAGAACCATCGGATAATTGTTCTTGCATGGCGCTGATTTTTTCGCGTAAGTAGAAATCTTTTTGATTTTGATCAATGCGTTCTTTAACGGTTTCGTTGATCCGTTTTTCGACTTCATTGATTTGTTTTTCACGCTCGATATCTTCAAGAAGCATGACTAAACGATCATTAATTCCGACTGTTTCCAAGTATTCTAATTTACGTTCAATAGTCAATGGGAATAGCTGGACGGCTTTATCTGTCAAAGCATCTGGTGTAATTCCTTTCGAAATTTCCAGCATTAAATCTTTGGACATGAATTTGTCGCCAGGGCGCATTTTTTCAAGTGCAGCAGTTGCCATTCTCATTAATACTTCTTCGTCAACTTCATCTTGTTGAACACTTGGCATTAACTCGATATCGACAAGTTCAGATACTTCGCCATATTCGAAACCGACTTTGCGTGCACGTTCGATCCCTTTAAATTTAATTCTCAAAAATTTATCAAAACGACGGACATGGCGAATTTCGCAAAGCATACCGATTTCATGGACATCATCTGGTCCTGGATTTTCAACTTCCGGATTGGATTGAGAAAACAGACAGATGCGGTCATTGTAGTTATCTTGTGCATTTTCGATCGATTGTAAGCTGTTGGCTCTGCCAACATCAATCACAAGTTCCTGACCCGGGAAAACTACAACTCCACGGGTGCAGATAATGGGATACGTATTTGAGTTCATCACTTATTTTCTCCCGTTCTATTGATTGGAAAAAAGACGCTGGTTAGGCGTCTTTTTCGTTTCCACTAATATAGTGTATTCTATTTTCTTTCAAAAGGTGTAAATTACGCCTCGCTGTAAGCAGACAAATTAGTTTTGAGCAGCAACGATTGCATCAACGACTTTGTCATGTAAAGCAGATTTTTTAATGAAGACTACTGTTCTTTCATCTACTACGCTGTCTTCTGGAAGCATAGCTTTGTATTCATCTACAGCTTTTTGTGCTTCTTCTTCAGTTAATTCGATGTTTTGATTTTTACGCAATTGTTCAACGAATAAATCGAAGAATGCGTCTTTAGTAGCTGATTCTTGAGCTTGTGCTTTGTAGTCATCGCTAGACATTAAGTTATGAACGAGTTCATCTGCATTTTTGCCGGAAAGACCGAACTGCATGCGGATTGTTTCTCTTAAGTTGCGTTCCATAGCA
The DNA here is from genome assembly GCA_030528085.1 of Erysipelotrichaceae bacterium. Taxonomy (GTDB): domain Bacteria; phylum Bacillota_I; class Bacilli_A; order Erysipelotrichales; family Erysipelotrichaceae; genus Allobaculum. The sequence goes on from JAUMZN010000004.1 coordinate 7,265, forward strand.
CGGTCAACTAATTCTGCTGGCACTTCATATGGGTTTTCGTTTTGTAATGCATCGATTAATTCACTGAAGAATTTGTTGTTGTTTTCGTTGTCTAAATTTCTTTGTAAGTATTCGCGTACTTTGTTTTTGAAATCTTCGCCGTTTTCGCATCCTTCAAAATATTTTTGATTTTTTGCGAATTCATCAAGGTTGAGTTCTGGTAAAACACCAACTTCGATAATTTCAGCTTTTTCTTGTTTATCAGTAACTGGGTTTTTGAATTCTACAGTTTCACCAACTTTTTTGTCAGCAATTGCTTCGCGAACAGCAACTTCAAGAGAAGATTTACCGTTTAATTTGTATTGAGTAACTTTAGTAGAATCTTGAACGTCATTTCCGTTTTCGTCTAATTCAGTTGTACGTAAAGTTACAGTGCTTGCACCGTTAACTTCAGCGCCTTCTTCATCATTGAATTCGTAGTTGTCTTCTACGTCGTATAAGTTGTTGATGAATTTCTCAACAGCTTCTTCTTCAACTTTAGCTTCTTCTTTAGTTGCTAATTTTTCCCATTTTTTGATTTCGATTGGTTCAGGTAATGTGATATCAGCGCTAACTGTGAATTCACCATTTTTACCTAAAGCAAGTTTAATATCTTTAACATCGATTACTGTTTCATCGTTTTCGTTGATGTAATCATCGATTGCATCATAAACTTTGAATGTTTCAGATAACATATATTCCATATGTTCTTTAGTAATCATTTTTTTGATGACACTTGCAGGTGTTTTACCTTTACGGAAACCAGGCATATTAGCGCCTTTTGCAAAGTTGTTAATTACTTTTTTCTTTGCTTTAGAAGTTTCTGGTTCATCGTATACCAGAGTTAATTTGATCAGATTTCCGTCTCTTTCGAAACTTTTGTTCATCGTTATTCTCCTCGTCTTTCTATTCTTAACGGATATGATTGATTGTCATCTAATTGATGCTCTTTTGCAAACGTATGCCACCCTGCTTCATCTTTCATCGAAAGATAAACAAGATGAACGATTGCAGCAGCCAGGCTCATTGGATCCACATGCTCAAAATCAAATGGCAATGTTTCCAATATTTCCTGGTCCAACAATTGATTTGCGAAATCCTCTGTCAAGATCAAGCCATTGGACAGCCAGTCTCTAAACAACTGCCGCGTTTTCGTGATTGTCGGATCATCAAAATCATTCGTTAATAAAGATGGGTTAAATTCAATCGTCAAACCATCTTTGATCATCGTATAGTCATCATCCACTCTTTGGCGAATGAGTTCTAAGATCAGTTCTCCTTTAAATTCATCTAATAAGCTTAGATCGTTTAAAAGAGCTTGAACATGATCGTGATGATTGCGTAAATTTAATCCTTTCAACACACTAACCGCTTTTTCTTTGCTAGCGATGCTGCCTGAAATTAAAGTATCTAGTTTTGCCCCGTAGTCAACGCTAACGACTTCGATTTCACCTTTACATTGAATGAGTAAGTCTTGCAGCTGTTTTTCTACTTCCATTGGTACATATGGAATTGCGAGCTCTTGCTCGATTAGATTAGCCGCAAGTGCAGTTTTACCTGCCACTAACAATGCGTGAATGTTGTCAAAAAGGCTTTGATAAAAGGAATTCATTAGATCCTCCGAGCATTCGATATTATACTCAAAGTCAATATCGAAAACAACATGCCGACAAACATCGACCTTGTCTATTGTACCAAAGATCGCCTAGAACATCGTTATTTTACTCTTATGAATCGCGATTTCGTCAATTTTTATCCTTGCTTAATACTCAAACAATTGTAATGATAATAAGTGCGTTATTTTTCATTTCTTATTCAAACTAAGATAGAATAACACGGTAAAGGAAGATGATAAAATGAATTACAATTTTGAACAACTCGACAACAATACTGTCGTGATTTCATTTACTCTCTCTAAAGAAGAGATCGAAAAAAATTTAGAAGCTGCCGCAAAAACAACTGGCAGTGATGATGCAGCCGCAAACCGCAACTTTGTGATCAACCAAGAAACATTCACAACAGTCAACAAAGCGATTGCTGAACACGAATTAAAATTAGGTACTAACCCAAGCACAACAACAAATGAAAAAGAAGATGGTTCTGTTGAAATCAGCGTAAAACTGATTTTAGTTCCTGCTGTTGAACTTCCTAGCTACACAGGTCTTGATGTTGAAAAAGCAAATGTTGAACTCACTGATGAAGAAGTTGACCAACAAGTTGCTAACCACATTCAATCCGCTCGTTTATGGCACGATGTTCCAGCTGATCAAGCCGCAAAACTTGGCGATCAAGTTGTAATCGACTTCGTTGGAACTAAAGATGGTGTCGCATTCGATGGCGGTACTGCTGAAAAATTCCCATTAGTATTAGGCAGTGGTCAATTCATTCCAGGCTTTGAAGATCAATTAGTTGGTGTCAAAGTTGATGAAGTTCGCGATGTCAACGTTACATTCCCAGAAAACTATGGTGAACCAACTCTTGCTGGTGCTCCTGCAGTATTCAAATGTACAGTTCATGCCATCCAAGAAATGGTTAAACCAGAAATGACAGATGAATTCGTTGAAAAAATGAACATCGATGGCGTTAAAACTGTAGAAGAATTGAAAAAACGTACACACGACGACTTACTTGCTGCTCGTCAACAAGAAGCAGAAGATCGCTTCGCATTTGATATTCTGACTTTGATCTCAAAAGATGCAAAAATGGATATCCCACAAGAAATGATCGATTCTCAAATCGAACAAGCTATGCAGCAATACGAAAGCCAAGTTCAACAATTTGGTATGACTTTAGAAGACTTCTTAAAAGCATCTAAACAATCTTTAGAAGACTTCAAAGCAAGCGTTGCTCCTCAAGCAGCTGAACAATTACGTTCTGCATTAGTGCTCGATGCCATCGCATTAAAAGAAAAAATCATCGCTTTAGAAGAAGATGTAGAAAAAGAATATGAACTTCTTTCTTCTGTTTATAACTTCCCTGCTCAGCAGCTTAAAATGATGATTCCTGCAGATGCAGTCAGCGCACAAATCGTACAGCGTAAAACTTTAGACTTCTTAAAAGAAAACAACAAGAAGTAAACAAATCTAACGTTTAATTCGACAAATAAATTAGGCACTGCCTTAGTGAATTTCACAATGGCAGCGCCTTTTTTACATTTTCCCGATCTTGAAGCTTTCGCTATTTTGTTTGCGCCATGCGGCTTTAAAAGAACAATTATTGATCGTTCCATGACGAACACTTAAATGAAGGTGTCCTTTTAAATCTTTCCAGCCTTCAAAGTCATATCCTTCTTTACTTGCCTTGGGCAATAAAAACGTCGCTGATCGACTCGTAAACGATTCAATTGGCATTTGATCAAATTGACCACCATCTAAATCGTAAGATACTTTATAGCGCACATACTCCCATTTGGCATATAGTGTTGTTTCCCGTTCAAAGCGATGATCTTCTTCGCAAAACACTTTGCCTGCTTCATCTAAATACCAGCCAAGAAAACGGCATCCCATTTTAATTGGGACAGGCCATCGTTCAAGAAGGCCATTGGCATTAGCTTTAGCATCGCTTAATTGACCACCGCCAAATGTTTGGAAGTGAATCAAAACTGGATCACGGAATACGCCGACTAAATGAATCGCTTGGCGCAAAGTTCCATCTAAATATTCAACACGTTTGCCATTTAAATACCAGCCGACAAACTGGCGATCTTTACAAGTCGCCGGATAAAGTTTAACAAGCTGCGTATTCGCATCTAATTCGTGGGGATTATATGGGGAGTTCATGCCTTCATCCAATTGGTAATAAACAGGATATTTATCGATCGTCCATTTGGGATAAAGGTGAATTTCTTTAGGCAAAATGCCGCCCGGATTCACCTTTTGGGTTAAATCCGAATTCACATACCAGCCTTCAAATGTATATCCATCACGTTCGTTTGGCATAAAATCTCCTTTCTTTTGTCTCTAATCATTTTTTTGAAAAAAAGTAACCTAAAAACTTGAATTCATTTTCGTTAAATGGTATATTCTTATCGCTGTCCTGGTAGCTCAGTTGGATAGAGCATGCGCCTTCTAAGCGCACGGTCGGGTGTTCGAATCATCTCCAGGACGCCATTTTTTTTGCTCAAATTGCGGATCGTAAGATCCGCTTTTTTATTTTTCGATCGCTTTGCACATGAACATTTCCATCGGCTGCTCAAATCCGGGGATATTCATAATCAAACCGCCGCAATCTTGATAGCCGATCTTGCGATAAAAGTGCTGCGCTTGCTCATCGACTTGTGTCGAAACTAAAAGTAAGCCATAGCCTTTCTCTTTCATATCGTCTTGCCAATGTTCCATCAACTTCTTGCCATAGCCTTTGTGTTGTTCTTTTGGATCGATATACAACAAAGTACAAAATGGAATTTGATCCCAAAATAAGTTATAGCGCAAAAGTCCTATCGGGCGATTTTCTTCAAACAACACATATCCTCTTTGCGTATGGACTTTGTTTTCAAATTCTTGATCGGAAAGATGACGATCGAAACGAAACCAAAAGTCGCGATCTTCTCGTTTTACATAACGTATTACGATCAAATTATTTACCTCATTCATATTAAAACTTTAATTCCCCAATCTACGACAAGATATGGGGTAAAGATAATTTCATTTTACAGTAAAAAACGGAAACTAACATCAATCTTGTTAGTTCCCGAATGCTTAGTATTAGAACCAATAACGACTTTTCTTTTTTCTTTGTAGGGATTGGAAAGGCCATTGTTCTTGGTGTATGAGTTCAACTTGAATATGGTCACGATCTTCAATCACCATTCTCGCATAACATGGTGAATTGCCATCCCGTGGAAATGTCATACTGCCTGGATTGATTAACCAAATTCCGTGAATTTTTTCAGCCATCGCCATATGAGTATGACCAAACAAAACCATTTGACAATCATTCTCTACAGCGACTTTTAAGAGGGCTTTTTCGCGATTATAGTACGGCATGCGCTGAGAATGAAAAATATACATTCTTACGCCTTCGATATTTAAAATTTTATAATCGTCTAAATTAAAATCGTAATCGTTGTTGCCGCGAACGAAGACCCAACGATTAAATAAAGCGGCATCGTCCTCTAAATCTCCACAATGGATGAACAGATCTGCATGGGGATAAGCTTGTTCGAGTTGATCCAAGTATTCAGAGCGGCCATGTGTATCACTAGCGATGATGATTTCAGTTGCCATGTTTTTCTCCTTGCTCTTGGTATTCTTCTAAACAAAGATTGTTGTCTTTTAAGTTTTGAGCCACTGTTGGCGTGACATAACGGATCACAAACGGTTGATAAAGAACTTCAGTCTGTTCTTCTTTACCTTGTGGATAACGCAAAATAAATCCATATTCTGCTGCATGCAGTTCAATCCAATCACGAACTGCGCGCTGTTCTTCCGTTAAAGTGCCAATCGCATGAAGAAAATCGTATTGATCGTCTTCAGTTGCGGACAGTGTCTGGTTCCATAAATCATAACCATCTAAATATAACGTTAATCCGAGTTGTTCTTCTCTTGAACCGTAAGGTGCTAAAGGCATACTCTTATATTCCGTCATATGTCTTTGGTTTTCATAAGCAACAAAGCCTGAGATCGCTTTTAAATCGACGCCTTCTTGGGCGGCAGCTTCTTTCATGACGTTCCATTGTTTAGCCGCTTCTTCGCGCAGCGATAACAATTCTTGAACTTGGACTAAATCACTTGGCCGCCATGTCGCAAGCGTTGTGTTTGGATCCAAATAAAAATCATAAGCTTTTGGATTTTTGGATAATGGTGTTTCGATTTTCGAATCAAAATAAGCGACAACATCTGGATAAGACATCCAAGATAAGATCTCTTGAATATTGTTGACATTCAAACGATTACGATACCGATTGACAAACTGGACCACAAAATCAGGATCAGCAGTTTGCGTTTTCGCGACAAGATCATAGTAAATCGTATTGTTAATATCAAATCCCGGCATATCCATAAAAGGCAAAATTTGTTCCGGACGAATTTGTGAGTTAATCAAGATATCGATATCTTGGTGAGTAAAACGTTCAGCCATCACCTCACGCTGCTCTCTAGTTCCATAAGGATAGCGGCTTAACGGATCGGAGCGATAGACGAGAGTCGCAAAAATTGCACCTATGAACAACATGTTGACGATAATCACCAACCATCTCGCTTTTCGTACTGGTCTAGAAACTTCTTCTTTGGCCATAGCTCCTCCTTTCAACACATTTTCTTTCTTGATCTAGAGTAATCAAGATGAATCAATTTGGGTTACATCTTATGTATTGTATCGATTCTAAACTCTTCTTGCATTAAAAATCATATTTTTTAACACTTATTTGTGCACTGCACTTCGCTATCAAATTTGATTTTGTTTGTAACTTGGCGATCTTCGTGCGTTTTAAAATCAAGATCATTGTTTTTCTTATTCTTAATTTAGCACGATTGCCAATTCGAGAGTATAAAAAAACAGTTGATTTTTAATCTCAACTGTTCTTCATTTTACTTATTTCATTTCGACTTTCATCGCGTTATAGCCAATCCATACAGTCCAAACATAAGCTAATGTTTTTGGGATCATCAACATCCCGATAATTGGAACGATATCCGCAAATAATACGACTGGTAAATAGAAGCCAAAGCTGATGACAATCGTCAGCCACATATTTTTGAAAAATTGGTCATTGTGTTCTCTTGAGCTTTTATAGAACAAATAAATTACGATCAAGCCAAGAATTGTGAATGGAATATTTCTGTAAATTCCCCAAGATAATGGTGCTTGCGCACTTGTCCATGCGTTTTGTGGGCATAAGCACAAAAGAATTCTTGCGGCTGATGCGGCATAGACAGCGATCGTATATCCTTTTTTCCCTTCAATATTGTAACGAATTCTCCATACATAATATAAAAGGATATAGAAAACGGTCATCGTAATCGATGTGATAAATTTCCCCATCCCTAAAGCGAATGTAAAATTTTCTAACCCTGTTGTACATAAAGCGACTGCTCTAGGAACTAAATGGAACGCATCTCCTAAACCTAATACAACTGCCATGATCCCAAACAAGCGATACTGTTTATTTCCATGGCTTTTTTTGATCATAATGATCCCTAATGTCACGACTCCGACAAGATAACAAATGTCGAACACTGTTTCAACAACTGCTTGCATAAACATACTCCTTTACATTTTTTGAATAAGAACATCCCGCTTATTCATAAAGATATTTGTACCGAATAAACCAATGATTCATTCGGTACAAATGGCTGCGGTCAACTTTTGATTCATGGCATTGAAATGCCATGCCGTACAATCAAAACAAAATCGTTTGGATGCGCTTAGACTCCTTACGACCTTGACCGCCATTCAAAGTGAACGTTGTTCATGTTAGTTCATAATGAATCCCACTAAAACTAGTGGGATGTGTACAGATAATTCGATATAAATTTTAAAAGTTTAGAGGAGCCTTCTCGTTTTAATAATGAGGAGATTAGAAGGCCAAAAATATAGTCAACGAAAGTTTCTTCGGGAAATTCTGGCGAGAACATCTTTCGATTCACTTGTTGATCGTTTTTCAAAACAAACAACAAATCGTTTTTGAGGATCGAAAAATAATTGTTCATCGTATCGATTCCCTCTTTTTTCCCTGCAGAAGCAAAGTTTAAGTTATGCAAAGAAAAGAATCCTGAATATTTGTGATTTCCTTCTTCAATGTTTTGATACATACACGCAACCACATCGACGAATCGTTCAAATTCGTTCAAGTTGGAGAGCGGTTGAAATATTTCCTGCCAAATGCTTTCCACTGTCGCAATCAACAAATCGTTTTTTGAAGAAAAATAGTTATATAACGTGCCAATGGAGATCCCACACTCTTTCGTGATTGCTCTAACATTAAAAGAAGAAAAACCATTTTCAAGAATATGCTTTTTACTGATCTTTAATATCTCATCTGCTGTAATCGCTGGCTTGTTCAAAATGAACCTCCTGAACATGAACAATGTTCACATTCAGAGGATATCTTAAAAAGTGAGATTTGCCTACCCCTTTGACCTATAAAATTCAAAGTTTTTTCTTCGCATATTTTCGGATCAGCGAAAACGTGATGGATGATATAAAGGCAGTCTGACTCGTTTGATTTCTTCCGTTGATTTTTCTTGTCTTGCCAGCGGTTTATGCGGGCGCATCTGTTTTGCAGAACAAATTGATGCACTTTGCGGTTGGGCTTTAGATCGCTGCTGGCGTTTCTTTTGGTCGCGAATCGAGACAAAAGCTGGTTGATTGGTATTTGCGGCCGATCTTTTTCTAGTTGTTTGTTTCATCTCTTTGATCCATTTCTAGTTCATCTTCTTCATCGACAAATTCAGTATCAATACTTGCTTCTTGGGCAAATTCTGTCTCATTCATCAGCGCATCAAGATCTTCTTCATGTAAGCGGCGATATAAAACTTGAGCAATCTTTTCGGGGATGATTTGTTCAAAGTCTTCCAGAGTTGCCGCCTTCATCTTTTTCATCGATGGATAAGCGGACTGAATTTGTTTTTTACGTGCCGGACCAATTCCAGGAATATCATCTAAAATCGATTTTGTCATACCTTTTGTGCGCAGCTGTTTATGATAAGTAATCGCAAAGCGGTGCACTTCATCTTGCAGGCGTGTCAACATAAAGAAAAGCGGATGCGTTTTATCGAGTTCAATTTCTTCTAGCGATTCGTTAAGTAAAGCTTTAGTCGTATGTTTTTCATCTTTGACTAAGCCGGCAATCGTTAAATCAATGCCTAATTCATCGCGAATTGCCATTGCTGCATGAATTTGCGCTGCCCCACCATCCACGATTAAAAGATCTGGCATTGCTTTATTTTCTTTTTTCAATCGCGCGTAACGGCGTTCAATGACTTCTTTCATCGAATCCGTATCCGAACGATATTCACCAAGCTGATATTTGCGATAATTCGACTTATCGGGTTTGCCATCTTTAAAAGCGACTAAACCAGATACGTTATAAGCCCCTGAAATATGGGAGTTATCGAACATTTCGATCGTATGGATCGGTTTATGGAAAATCGCCGCTAATTTTAGATTTGCTGTTTCGCGCTCACGATCTTTGCGATAAACGTATTGGAACTTTTGTTCATGTGCTTCTTTTGCATTGGCATGTACCATATCGGTGAGTTTCTTTCTCGATCCCCGCTGTGGAATGACGACTTTCGTCTGCAGCGATTCTTCTAAAATCTCGACGTTTGTTCCTTGCGGTACATAAATCAATTTCGGCACTTTATTCGTTGAATAATACTGCATAATATAAGCCAAAAATGCTTCTTGGCTTTCTTCATAAACTGGCGAAATCGACATATTTCTTTCCAACAATTTTCCTTCACGAACGAAAAAGCCTTGAATTGACAAATAACCTTTATCTTCATACCAGCCAAAAACATCAAAAGAATCACGAACGCTAAAGTCGATCACTTGTTTTTCTTGGATATAATCAATCGAACGAATTTGTTCTAGAAGTTCTTTGGCGCGTTCAAATTGAAGATTGGCGGATGCTTCTTGCATTTTTTCCGTCAATTCCCCTTTAATTTCATCTGTATAGCCTTTTAAAAAGCGAATGATCTTCTCACGATTTTTCAATGCCTCTTTTTGATCGACTTCTTGAAAACAAAAGCCTAAACACTGATGCATATGATAGTAAAGACACGCACTTTTCCCGAGTGTTCGACATTTGCGAATCGGAAAGAGCTGGTTGATGAGTTTGACCATGTCATATGCATAAGTAGACACTGGATAAGGGCCAAAAATATCACTATTGCGCTTCGTGAGTTTTCTTGTGATGCGCACAGTAAAATCCGCCCCTTTCGTCACTTCGATATAGGGATACATCTTGTCATCCATAAACATGATGTTGAATGGCGGGCGATATTTTTTGATTAAATTAATTTCCAGAAGAAGCGCTTCTTTTTCCGTTCCCGTTTGAATAAATTCAAAATCACGAATGTGACTGACGAGCTTAGTCGTCTTATTGTTGTGAACACCATGAAAGTAGGAACGCACACGGTTTTTTAACACTTTTGCCTTCCCTACATATAAAATTTCTTGGTTTTCATCTTTCATGATATAGCAGCCCGGTGTGTCGGGTAATAACTCTAATTTTTGGGCAATATGATCCGTTAATGGCATGTCTATCTCTATTCACTTTCTATTGTTTCATTATTATAAAACATCACGCATTACATCACGCATTCTACGCTGCATACATTGCTTTTTGGACAAAATAAAATGCAGAAATTCAAGTTGAGTCTCTGCATTTTTTAAGTCTTGCTTGTTTACTTTAATTCGACAAGTGTCGCTCCAAGTCCACCTTCACCCGGACCTGCAGCCGTGATTTGTTTGACTTGAGGATGTTTTCGTAAGTTTTCCCATACCGCATTTCGCAATGCACCTGTACCCATACCATGGATAATGCGGACATTTTTAATGCGATGATATACCGCTTGATCTAAGTAATGATCGAGGGCATCAATCCCTTCTTCAACGCGCATACCAATGAGATTCAATTCCATTGGAAAAGCTTTGAATTGGCGATCGATATGCTGCTTGCGAATGCGTTTTGGTGCTTTTGGTTTTTCCATTGGCAAGAGCTGATCCACTTTCACAACAACGCGTCGTCCATTGACTAAAACATTCGCTTTGCCACGTCTAATCGATTGAATTTCCCCATGGTTATTCAATGAAGGAATCCGAACGTAATCCCCTGCTTTAAAGGAGATTGCTTCTTGAACTGGTTGTTCTTGTTTGCTTTGTTCAATTGGCTGGTTGAGGGCATCGAGTTTTCCTAATTGTTCGATTTGTTCATGATTTTGAGAGTTTGTCTGATCGCGCAGCACTTTAATAATTTTGCGTGCTTCCTCTTTCTTTTCATACAACATATCTTCCAATTCTTTGGAATATTCACGATCTAAGCGTTCTTTCATCTCTTGCCATTTTTCTTGATCGTGTTTGGCTTGGCGCTGCAAATTATGTGCGTTAGCAATCAAAGCATCAAATCGATCTTTTTGTTTTTGAAGTTCGGCTTGTCTAGTTTCCAATACTTCTAATTGCCGTGTCGTTTCTGATTCATTTTCTTCTTTAATATCATTTGCGCGCTGCAGCACGTCTTGCGGCATACCTAATTGGCGGGCAATTGGAAAAGCACAGCTCGATCCGCTCACTCCTTCTAAGTAGCGATAAGTCGGTTTGAGTGTTTCAGGATCGAATTCAACACTACCGACTTGAACATGCGGATGAGTTGAACCAAACGTTTTAACTTGTGAATAGTGCGTAGATGTTAAAATCGTTGCTCCTTTATCCATTAATGTTTCTAATACTGCTTGAGCAAGTGCAGCCCCTTCTTGCGGATCTGTTCCACTGCCGATTTCATCGAGTAAAACAAATGTATTCTCATCGCAGTGTTTGACAATATGCGCAAGTTTTGTGGCATGCGCTGAGAATGTCGATAAGTTATTTTCGATCGATTGTTCATCGCCAATATCAAAATAAAATTGTCGATATACTGGCAATAAGGCTTCATGTGCACTGACTGGATAGCCACAATGTGCCAACAATAAAAATAGGCCAATCGTTTTAAGGGTAACGGTTTTTCCGCCCATGTTTGAACCGGTAATCATTAAACAATTTGTCTGATTCGACATTGAATAACGGTTCGCAACAGCTGTTTTTGGATCCAATAAAGGGTGAACAGCGTGTTCAATGCGAAGTTGATGATTTTTCGTATGTAAAGTTGGAATACAGCCATCATGAACATTCATCCAATGACCTTTAGCAATCGCTAAATCGATAATTTCCATACTTTCATCATTCGACAATAAAGCTTGTGCATTCTTAGCTACGATGCTTGTTAACTCCTGACAAATCCGTTTCTTTTCATTTTCGATTTCCATCAATGTATCAGCAACTCGGTTATTGAGTTCTACTAATACATCTGGTTCTAAATAACAAGCCGCTTGGCTTTGCGACATACCATGAACCATTCCACCAAATTTATATTTATCAGCTGCTTTTACTAATACACAAACTCTTGAGCCACTTGAAACGGTCACTGTATCGACTAAAGAGCTTTCATGTGTACGAATAAAACGTCTTGCCCCATTTGCTAGATCAGCACGTGCTTGAATCAGGGCATTATTTAAATTGCGCAATTTTGCGGTGGCATCCACGCGCACTTGGCCAGACAAGTCGATCGACGCATCGATTTGTTGGGAAAGTGATTTACATGGTGTTAGTGTTGAGGCAATTTCATGTAAAAGCGGCGTTTGTTGGTCATCAAATGCTTGGCTTGTCGCTTGGCAAGCTGCTAAAAAGAAAGAAATATCTAACAGCTCAGAAGGCAATAATGTAATTATCTTTTGTGCGGTTTGAACGTGTTGGGTAATATCACGTAATCCACCTAAAGAGAGCGTACCTCCTTTTTGAAGATACACAAAAGCTTCCAAAGCAAGACTGAGATCATGGCGCATGAGATATACATCTTCTAAAATCGCTGCTTCTCTAATTTTTTGTGCTGTTTTTGAGCTTGCCGCAAAAGAGGCAAATTGTTCAAGGACCACCGGAAAATCGAGTGCTTCAAATTCATGTTCAACCATAATATCTCCCTTCCTTTATCCAATTTTGATCCTGATCAACCTAAAACAAAAATTGCTTTACGTTTTTGATCACTTTTATCTTATGCTTATTCAATTCAAAAGAAGAATTCAACCATATGAAGGTAATCCTTGATTCAAAAGGAATCCGATCGATGAAATCTTCATAAAATGAATATAAGCCTCAAGCATTTTACTACATTTATTTCTATTTTTTAGATCTGCAGACCATTTGTTGGCGATAAAAAAGGAAAATCTGATCTTCATTGAAAGTATGCAGCATCGATACACACTTCGATGTGCTTCTTTTTGAAGATCAGATTATATGTACATTTGAATTGAACTTCTAGACCAAACTGAACATGTTTTTAATTTCCACATTAGATCAGCCTTTGATGATTGACTCATTATTGAAATTCCAGAGAAAGCATGATTTGATAATCTCTATTAAATTTGTAATAGAATATTTGTTGCTGTCGTTCTTGAAGATTCGTTTCATTAATTTGTATCCATGATTGATCAGACTTCTTTAAATTAAAATTGAAGCGATCCACATCATCTGAATCATAGAAGACGATCACACATGTTTCCATAGGAAACGTTACGCAAAGCGAACCGTAAAAATCATCGGTGATTATTTCGTTTGCGGCATATTTGTCATATTTATACTCAAAATAGATCAATTTTAATTTGTCTTCATTGTCATCATCTCTCAACAATATCATTCGCATATCTTCACCTGTGTAGGTCGAAATGATGTCATTTGCATCAATATTATTTTCTTCAAGATATTGTTTTTCAAATTCCAACAAGCCTTCTAAATTCAGCTCTTTATGCATACTGCAAGATGTAATTCCTAGAGCACATACTACACACAATAGTAGTCCTAAAAGCTTCTTCATCATAATATTTCTCCCATCAACTCCACCTTGCCAGTGGGGCGTGTGCATTGAGTTCAACTACATGCCGCTTTGCTTCAATATTTGTTGATCATCAAGCGATGGAGTTTAATCTTTTTATGTCTTCAATTTATTTCTTCTTTTCAAAGTTCAAAATAAGTCATTGGCATCACGTCCTTTGATACGCAAAAAACGATCAAGTAGATCCAGCTAAATTTATGTTTCTTGCAAATTAACGGAACATTAGACAGAACGGACAAACAATAAAAGTTTTATTTACGATCATTTATGCACTTGCGACATCCTCAATTATTATTTTTACAAAAATGATCAAACTTGCGCGTGTTTGCCAATCTAACATTCGTTATGTTCGTATCTCTATCTAAATTATAAATTCCTCAATTTACGCACACAACTAATTCATGTAAAAAAAAACAATTATTTTCTACATAAACTAACTTGGCATATAAAAACATTCATCTATGAACATATTTTATTTCCTATATGCAAGAGATTAAAAGCTGCTCATTTCCAAAAAAATACGATTTATTTGTTAGAATAACTGCATGCCTACAAAATCAGTAAAACTTAGCGCCAAACAAATCGAGGCGCTTTATAAAAGACTCCAGCCTTTCTCCAAAAAAGAAAGCCAACCACAATATACGCTCTGGCAAATTCGAACAGATTCCATTAATGTCTGTGCCTATCAGTCGGGAAAAGTCGTCATTTCAGGACAAGATATCGATTGGTTAGTGGAAGATCTCGAAGCTTTAGCCACTCAATCTGCTTTATTCAAACCGACGCCACAATCCACAAAAAAGGCTTCTCCAACAAGCAGCCAAGAAAATTCATCCGCAAATCTAGCACATACGTTTCCTCAAGCAGGGTCAGATGAAGTTGGAAATGGCGACTATCTCGGCCCATTTGTGGTCGCAAGTGTCATTATCGAAAATGAAGAGATTGCTAAACAATTAATCGAAATGAAGGTCACAGACTCAAAAGCGATGACCGATCAAATGATCATCAAAGTGGCTCCTAAGCTTATGGAGCTGGTGCCCTACTCTGTTCAAGTTTTAAGTCCTCTTCATTACAACAAGATTCATGATCCGAAATATCATCATCTCAACTACATTAAAGCGATGATGCATAATCAAGCCTATCTCAATCTTGAACAAAAGGGATATACGCTTCCGCAATTGAAAATCGTCGATCAGTTTTGCAGCCCAAAACGCTACTTTGAATTGTTGTATGATATCTCACAAATCGTGCGCTCGATCCATTTTGAAACGAAAGCAGAATCGAAATATATTTCTGTAGCATGTGCCTCAGTCATTGCTCGCTATCACTTCTTGCAATACTGGGAAAAGATGGAAGACAAATATGAAATGAAATTTTCTAAAGGCGGTGGCGCGCAGGCGACAAAATGTGCACAGGAATTTGTTGATCGCTATGGATATACTCGTTTAAACGAGATCGCAAAACTCCATTTTGTGAACACAAATCGCCTCAAACACGACTAATACAAAAAAGCTGTCATGACTTTGGCATGCATGAGTTTTCACTCATTCATTCTTGTCATAACAGCTATTTTTTTAAATTGCAGAACAATTAGTTGTGAGCACAATAAATTGCTTCTGATTGATCTTCTTGGTCAGGACGAATCGTAATTTGAATTTCCATTTGTCCTGGAAGTTGAACGTATTCAACGCCTGCATCATCAAACATCCGCTTGCTAGCAAGGTTGTCTTTGGCCCCACAGTATTTATCAGATTCATAAACTACTTTGCGAATGCCAGACTGAATGATTGCTTTGGCGCATTCATTACAAGGGAATAAAGAAACGTATAACGTACATCCGCTTAAATTTTGAATTGAGTTTAAAATCGCATTCAATTCCGCATGGACGACAAATGGATATTTCGTATCTAAAAAATCACCTTGTCTTTCCCAAGAGTACTCATCATCGCTGCACCCTTTAGGAAATCCGTTATATCCTAATCCGACAACACGCTTTTCTGGGTTGACGATACATGCGCCAACTTGGGTATTGGGATCTTTAGAACGAAAAGCTGCTAAGTGCGCCATCGCCATAAAATACTGATCCCAACTCAATACGTCTGATCGTTTCATGTTTTTATGCCTCTTCTCGTTTTAATTCATCTAAAACTTCTTGGAATCTTGGCTCAAGTTTCGCATTGAAAACCATATGTTCATGCGTTGTTGGATGTTCAAATTCGAGTTGGTATGCATGGAGAAGCTGACCATTTGCTTGAATCGTTTTGCGTGGTCCATATTTTTCATCCCCTGCTACTGGATGGCCAATATAAGCCATATGAACACGAATTTGGTGAGTCCGTCCTGTTTCAAGGCGGCATTCGACATACGCATAATCTTTAAAATTTTCTAAAACAGTAAAGTGAGTTACCGCATCACGTGAGTTTTTCGCGGTGACTGCCATTTTTTGGCGATTTTTTTCATCACGGCCAATTGGCGCATTTACCGTTCCGATTTTATGAGAGAACGGATGATGAACGATCGCAAGATAAGTTCGCTTGCAAGTTTTATCTGCTAGTTGTTTAGCGAGTGCTTCATGTGCTTGGTCGTTTTTAGCAACGACTAATAAACCAGAAGTGTCTTTGTCGATACGATGGACAATGCCTGGTCGTTTCACGCCATTAATCCCGGATAAATCGTCGCAATGTTCTAATAAGCCATTGACTAAAGTTTGAGAATAATGCCCTGGTGCAGGATGGACAACCATTCCTTTTGGTTTATTGATTACGATGACATCGTGGTCTTCATAAACGATATCTAAATCCATTTTTTCTGGCAGAACTTCCATTTTATCTAATGGTGGTACATCCACTTCAACTTCATCATTGACTTGGACTTTATAGGAAGCTTTTGTGTTTTTGCCATTGACTTTTACGCGTTTTTGATCGAGAAAATCCGCTGCTCGTGTTCTAGAAATATCGAGCTTTTGGCATAAATATTTATCTAAGCGAATCGGACATTCTTCTTGACTCGCATTAAAAGTAACTAAACCACCTTGGGTCGTGAGTGTATCTTCTTGTTCTTCGATCTCGTTATCGATTGTTTCGTTTTGAAGTGTTTCGATTTGATCCATGTCTAGTGTTTCTCCTTTCGGGCCATTCGCCATGCTTTGAAATCATCCGCAAACATCACCACAAATAACAACACGCATCCGAGTGTAATGCAGACATCGGCGATGTTGAATACCGCAAAAGGATGACCAAAAATATAAAATTGGAAAAAGTCGCGCACATAGCCAAGCCATACACGATCGATTAAATTCCCGATTGCTCCAGCGATAATGAGGGATAAAGCAATGTCAATTCGCGAATCGTCATTTTTTAAAAACCAAATGGACAATGCGATCAAAGCGATCGTCGTCAAAATAATGAAATACCACATGCCTGCACCCGACATACTTGAAAATGCCGCACCGAAATTTTGCAGGTAAGTGAGTTCAAAAAATCCCGGAATCACAACATGCACGCCATGTAAAGGGATGGAGCGAACAACGGCCCATTTCGTCCATTGATCTAATCCAATTAAAATCACGAGCATGATGATTGCCGCAAATATTGCATTTTTCTTTTTTTGAAGTCTGTCTATAAAATTCACAGAAATCCTCTTTCTAGATCTTTGATCTTGATATTCGCAAAATTGAACGGGATCATTTGGATCCATTCATGTTTATTATTCTTTTTCCATTCTATTGTTCATAGAAAAATAGATTGAAAAAGCCATAGTTTCATTATTTTAACAACTTTTATCGATAAACAAAAATGAAGTCCTCTTATTTGTTTGGAGTTGCTGATCGAACAGACTGAATTTATGTTCTTTGTACTTCTTTTGTTGCGACAATCGAAACGTTTGTATTCGCCACGTTATCGATCAATACATCACCAATATGAACTGGTGCTTCAACTTGAACTAATTTTAATGCTTGAATCACATCAAACATCTTTTCTTTTGGAACTGCTTGGCTTGTTTTGCATGAAACCATCAAAAGATCACCATGCAAAACAGGAACGACGCTTGTCACAATGCGTGTCGGATGCACAGCTTCACTTTGTCCATATACATAACCTTTCGGACATGTATTGCCTTTAACGTCGATGACTTGACCATTCTCATCAATCGTCACGCTTAAAGGACAACCCATTGGGCAGTTAATACAAGTAAAATGACGAATATCCATTTAAGCCACCTCTGTTTCGATTCGAATCGATTGCGAATTTTCGTTTAACCATTCGCGTTTTAACACGATACTTTCCATCTCACCTGGAGTCCGGATCATTTTTCTTTGGTGAATGACCCGGTTGTCATCGATATAGACATTCACATAACCATTTTTCAACACGTTTGATAATCGGAAACGAACGATTTGTTTGTCATCCATCCGTGATGGGTCAATGGAAAATGGCACGGTATAACGCACTAGTCCACCAGTTTCGATTGGAATTTCGTGTTCGAAAGCAGGTAATTGCTGCAATATGTATTGCGCCGCATTTTGACCAGCTTTCGTTGCTTCTTGGCTGACAAAATCGACTAAATCATGAACATGCAATACGTTGCCGCACGCGAATACACCTTCCATATTCGTTTCTAATAATTCGTTGACGACCGGACCATTAGTAATTTTAGAAAGTTCAATTCCAGCATTAGCGGACAATTCGTTTTCAGGGATGAGTCCGCAGCTCAAAAGCAATGTATCGCAAGGATATTCTTGTTCTGTGCCGGCAATTGGCTGATTGTTTTCATCCACTTGGGCAATCGTGACAGATTCAATGCGATCTTTTCCTTTGACATCGATCACGGTATGACTCAGCTGCAAAGGAATATTGAAATCATCTAAACATTGCACGATATTTCGCTTTAAGCCACCTGAATAAGGCAAACGTTCAGCTACGGTATGCACGTTCGCACCTTCAAATGTCATGCGGCGCGCCATAATTAATCCAATGTCGCCAGATCCTAAAATGACGACTTCTTTTCCTGGCATATAGCCATCGATGTTGACTAATTTTTGGGCTGTTCCTGCAGAATAAATTCCAGCTGGCCGATAGCCTGGAATCGAAAGCGAGCCAAATGGTCGTTCTCTGCAACCCATCGCTAAAATGATCGCTTGGGCATGGATTGTACATACCCCTTGTTTTGCGTTGACATAGCGAATCGTTTTATCTTTTGAAATATCGAGCACCATCGAATTGAGTTCATAAGGGATTTCTAATTGTTGGACTTGTTCGATATAGCGCCAAGCATATTCAGGTCCTGTCAGTTCTTCGCCAAAAGTATGTAAACCAAAACCATTATGAATACACTGGTTTAAAATCCCGCCTAAACAATGATCGCGCTCTAATATCAGCAAATCATCAATTCCCGCTTGTTTTGCGCCGATTGCTGCGGCAAGTCCGGCAGGTCCACCACCGATGATGACAAGTTGTTTATTGTTTTCCATCGTGAATTCCCTCTTTTACTTTTGATGTGATCAGTTTGGAATGAGAATTAGTCAATTGGATCTCTTCAAACGATAATCCCAATTTTTCCTGCATAATTTCCATCGAGCGCGGCAAGCAGAATCCCGCTTGACAGCGCCCCATTCCCGCACGAACGCGGCGTTTGATTCCATCAAGTGAGCGTGCTGGCAATGAGCGAGAAAGAGCATCTTGAATTGATCCGGCAGTAATCGTTTCGCAGCGGCAAACGATAATTCCATAAGCGGGATCTTTTTGGATGAGTTCGTTCCATTGTTCATTGCTCAGTTTTTTAACATCGATAAATCCTTTGCGCTTTGCAATATAGTGCGGATGATCGTTTGCGTTTAATTGTTCGCGAATTTGTTCGGCAATCCATTTACCAATCGCTGGCGCACTCGATAATCCTGGAGATTCAATTCCTGCTGCATCATAGAAATGATCAGCTGTTTGACCAATGATAAAATCAGGTCCATTTGGCGTCGCTCTTAAACCGCTGAATGTACGGATGACTTGATTAAATGGCAAATCTTTAATAGTGATGCGCGCTTTGGTTTTAATTTCATCTTGACCAATAGCCGTTGTATTCACGTTTTCTTTTGTCGGTACAGCTTGGGCATTTGGTCCAACTAAAATGTTGCCATGAACCGTTGGTGTAATGAGCACACCTTTTCCTTTTTCAGTTGGTAATTGGAATAGCGTATGCGCACATAAATCACCTGCAGTGCGATCGAATAACAAGTATTCACCACGACGAGGTGTGATTTCGATTTTTTGATCCACGAATTGATTATGTATTTCATCCGCATAAAGACCTGCTGCATTAACAAGGACTTTTGCATGATAGTGATCATTAACTAGCCATCCATCTCCAACGCGTTCAATTGTTTCGACTGCTTCATTGAATATGAATTGCACGCCATTATCTGCCGCATTTTCGGCTAAAGCAATTGTCATTCCAAATGGGCAGACAATGCCAGAAGTTGGGGCATATAAAGCACAAACGACATCTTCGTTGACATTTGGTTCAAGTTTTAAAATCTCATCTTTTTCAATGATTTTTAAATCTGTTACCCCATTGGCGAGGCCTCTTTGATATAACGCTTCAACACGATCTCTTAATTTTTTATCAAAGCATAAAACAAGGGCACCGTTTTGTTTGTATTCAAAATCCAAAAGTTTAGCTAATTCCGGGATTAAGTGTGATCCTTCTACATTAAATTTTGCTTTTAATGTATTGGGCATCGCATCAAATCCAGCATGGACAATGCCGGAATTCGCTTTAGAGGTGCCTGTACAAACATCTTCTTCTTTTTCTATCACAGCGATTTTCAAATCAGTTTTGGCTAAGTAATAAGCAATTGCGCTGCCTACTACACCAGAGCCAATGATTAAAACATCTACATCCATAGTTTTACCTCTTCTGCATCCTTTAAAGGATTTCGGGTTTAAATTCAATACAAGCTTGGACGGCATGTTTCCAGTTATCATAACGACGTTCCATTTCGTGTTCGTCGCGCTGTGGTTCAAACTGGCGTTCGACTTCAATTTTCAAATCGTCTTTGTTCCAGAACCCAATCGCAAGTCCCGCTAAAAATGCTGCGCCAAGGGCAGTTAATTCGTTGACTTTAAAACGCTCTACTGGAATGCGGCATAAATCTGCTTGGAATTGCAACAAGAAATTATTTGCCGCAGCCCCACCATCAACTTTTAATTTTGTGATTGGTGTTTTTGAGTCAGCTTCCATTGCATCGAGTACTTCTTTTGATTGATAAGCCATCGATTCAATCGCTGCGCGAACTAAATGATTGCGATTTGTTCCTAAAGTCAATCCCACAATACTTGCCTTTGCCTTATCGTCCCAATATGGAGCACCAAGTCCGACAAATGCTGGAATGACATAAACACCTGCAGTCGTGCCGACTTCTACTGCCATTTGTTCCGTCGTGGATACATCTTTAAATAAATGCAGTTCATCGCGCATCCATTTCATGACTGATCCAGATACGAAAATTGATCCTTCTAAGGCATAAGTCACTTCATCACCAATTTGCCACGCAATTGTCGACAACAAGCCACTTTGTGAGCGCACGATTGTTGAACCAGTATTCATCAACAAGAAGCCACCTGTTCCATACGTATTTTTGGCCATACCTTTTTCAAGGCAAAGCTGACCAAATAATGCCGCTTGCTGGTCACCGACCATTGAACAAATTGGAACTTCACGACCAAAGAAAGTCAGTGGTGAAGTTGTGCCATAGTTTTGGCTTGTCGGTACGATTGTCGGCAAAATAGAGCGTGGAATATTGAATGTTTCTAATAATTCATCATCCCATTGCACGCTTTCGATATTGCAAAGCATTGTGCGGCTCGCATTCGTTGCATCGGTAATGTGCAGCTTGCCGCCAGTTAGTTTCCAAACGAGCCAAGAGTCCATCGTTCCAAATAACAAGTCGCCCTGCTCTGCCTTTTCTCTTGCTCCTGGGATATTTTCGAGCATCCAAACGATTTTTGATGCAGAGAAATATGGGTCAATTCGCAGTCCCGTTTTTTGGCGGACGAGTTCTTCTAATCCTGCTTCTTTCCATTGATCGCAAATTTCACTCGTTTGTCTTGATTGCCAAACAATTGCTCTATAGATCGGAAGACCGGTGTTTTTATCCCAAAGTACGCTCGTTTCGCGTTGGTTTGAAATTCCAATCGCTTCAATTCGATCGGGATCAACACCAGATTGGTTAACCACTTTAGTCAAAACAGCCAATGTATCGAGCCAAATATCATGTGCATCTTGTTCAACCCATCCTGGTGCTGGGTAATCTACACCGCCTTCTTGTTGAGCAACTGAAACGATTTTACAATCGTGATCAAATAAAATTGCGCGAGTCGATGTCGTTCCATGATCAATCGCAAGAATAAATTTTTTATTTTCCATACTTGTTCCTTTTCTCTTTTAAGATGTGCATGGATCAAAAAGGAGGGGATGCAAAGTTTTGATTATCCTTTTATATGCTGTTATTCCTTTTTCATCCCGTGTCCATCTATGTATTAAAGTTGAAATCTCTTAGTTTTATTCTATGCCAAAACAAGTGGTGAAAGACAATCCGTTGACCCAAATTTGCAATAAAAAAAATCTATGCCTAACCGTTCAAAAACGATTAAACATAGATTTCATTTTCGTATTCTGATCGCGATTATAAATCGAGTTTTAAATCTTCATCTTTATATAAATTCGCTTTTAAGCAGAATTTATGGATTACATAAGTTAAAGCAGCAGGGAGAACAAAAGAGATCAGCACTAAACCAAGCCAATCAACCCAGCTAACTAAAGACAAAGATCCAAATTGATTGATCCAGCCAGTAACAACCCCAATTTGACCGACAAAACCACAAGTTCCCATACCACTAGAAATTGCAGCGCCATTCATTTCTAAATGGAATAAACAAGTCGCAATAGGACCGATTAAAGCTGATGCGATAATCGTTGGTAGCCAAATCGCCGGCTTCTTCACAATGTTACCCATTTGTAGCATTGAAGTTCCAATTCCTTGGGCGACAAGTCCGGACCATTTATTGACCGCAAAAGACATCACCGCAAAACCGATCATTTGTGTACAGCAGCCAGCTAAAGCAGCACCACCTGCTAAGCCAGTTAATGATAATGCCGCACAAATTGCAGCTGAAGAAATCGGCAGCGTTAAGAAAATACCCATTAAGACTGAAACGATCACACCCATTAAGAAAGGTTGAAGTTCCGTTGCCCACATAATCGCATTTCCCATCCAAATTGATGCAACACCAATAGAAGGTGCAAATGCGATACTCAATAATGCGCCAATACAAATTGTCACAAATGGCGTCACTAAAATATCGACTTTTGTTTCTTTCGATACGAGTTTTCCACACTCACAAGCAGCCACAGCAATGAAATAAACCGCTAAAGGTCCACCTGCACCACCAAGCGTATCAGCGGCATAACCAACTGCTAAAAGTGAGAATAAAACAAGGTTTGGGGCATTGAGCGACATGCCAATCGCCGCAGCCATAGCCGGACCTTTTACCGCCGAGGCAAAAGAGCCGATCTGTACTAAAACTTCTAAATTGAATAAAGTGCCTAACGTATTCAAAATTGTTCCCATCAATAATGATGCGAATAAACCTTGAGCCATTGCCGAAAGTGCATCAATTCCGTAACGTTTTGCGGAAATTTGAACGTCCTTTCGTGCTAAAAAGGCAGCAACATTTTCCATTTTCTTTTTTCCTCCAAATAGGTTCAGTATAAAACGTTTTCATTACACAAACTTTATCTGATCCAAATACGGAAGATCTCTTGTTAAATCATTCCATTTCACGACGAACGAAATCGGTTTCTTTAAATTTCCAATTAATTCTGATTTTAAAAATACGAACACTTCGAACAAAAAAAGCCTTATTTGTCGTAATTTACAAATAAGACCGCACAATGATTCAATTTAAAAAAGAGTTATTCTGCCACTTCAGCTTTTTTGCGTTTGAAGATTTCTGTGATCCAGCTTTGTCCTTCGACTAAAATGACTGAAGAGAAAATCAACAAACCGCCAATCAGCATAATGGCACTTGTTGGTTCATGCAAAAACATAATGCTTAACAAGTTCCCCCATAAACTTTCTGTTGCCAATAAAATAGAAGTTGCTGCTGGAGTTGTATATTGTTGAGCAATTGTCTGCAGTAAGTAACAAACAAACGTTGCTAAAACGATGGAATAGAACATCGTCCAAATGCCTGTCCAGCCAATATGAGCTGGCCAAGTTGTCATCAAACCTAAAGGAATTGCACAAACCGCAGCTGTTGTCAGTTGAACCGCATTGAGCACCCAAACGTTGCAATCCCCAGCACGATACAAAGAGACAATTTGTGCTCCAAAGAAGAAGGCACAAATCAAAGTTAAAATATCGCCCATTCCTAAATGGAATCCGCCGCCATTTAAAGAAAGGCAGCCAATGCCCACTAAACAAAGCAATGAAGCAACAAATACAATCATATCCGGTTTTTTACGATAAACCGTCCAAACAATAAAGGGGACAAACACGACATTGCATGCCGTTAAAAATGCATTCATTCCTGCTGTAGTCATACTCAGTCCAACTGTCTGAAATGCAAATGCCAAAAATAACATCACACCGGAAACCATACCGATTTTCAAAGCATCTTTCGTCAGTTTTTCTTTAGTCACTAATACAGGAATCCATGCCAAAATCGCAGCACCAACAAAGCGAATGAGCAGCATCGCAAATGGGGTAAAAATCGTCAGCGCCATCTCAGTTGCCACAAATCCGCCGCCCCAAATAAAGGCAACGATTAAGCAGCATAAGTTTGCTTTTTGTTTCGTCATCTCTTTCCTTCTTTCTTCATCTCATTTTCATTCAAAACTATGTATTCATCTCTGCCTAAAATTAGGCACAAGTTGTATTATACCGAAAAGTCATCAAGAAAGAATCTATCGATCACGATTCATAAATAAACCATGAAAAAAGCCCATAAGCTTTTACACTTACGAGCTTGAACGATTCGTATACAACACGATACGCATTAATCTTTCGATTCTTTTTCTTACCACAACAATATAATTGTACAGCTTAAATTTTATAACTTAAAGTCTTGAACGTTTTTTTCGGTGTAAAAATATATTTAGATCAATAGGAATGCTAATCATGCTGAAAGGAGGTTTTCAATATTGCCGCATTCCTTGACTCATAAACTTCACTGCTTACTTTTCAATCAACGGTAAACAGAACGATTCGCTATGGCAATACAATACATCTATGACTAAAGTTTTACTTTACTCCAAAGATCCGAAAACAAATTATAAAAAATTTAAATCATCCTGCATATTGACTCTGCCATTATATTTACTCATTTCCATAATGTTGTATTTTTCCAAAGGACTTACGGTTAGTATCATTACATTTTTAGTATTCCTTGGAATAACAGGAATCGAGTTCTATCTCGCTAAATCATGTCAAAATGAAACTGATACTTTAATTCTTGAAAAAGCATATAAAAATGGCTTAATCGTCAACTTTGTGATCAAAGCTTGTTATTGCTTGTTGATGATCTATCTTTTTGGACTTTTATACGGAATTTTGCTTTCATTGATCGTTGTGGTTGGATCGCTGCTGATCCTCAAAAAAGAAAGTTAATCAATTTGAAATCCACTTAGACAATTACATGAATCATTAAAATGAAGAGCTCGAACCTGATTTCAGATCGAGCTCTTTTATTATATCGAAATTTGACTCATCAAAACTTTGATCTTTTGAAGCATAAGAAAAGCCCGTAAGCTTTTACACTTACGAGCCTTGAACATTTTGAATTTAATGCAAAACTACATCAATTTGCGGAAAAGTTCTTTCATATCTGCAACAGATGTTTCTTTAGGGTTACCTGGACGGCAAGCATCCGCATATGCAGATTCAGCTAAGAAGTCGAGATCTTCTTCTTTGAGTGCTTCTAGTTTTTCTGGAATTCCTACATCTTTAGACAATTTACGAACTGCTTCGATTGCTGCTTTACGATATTCATCTTGAGACATGCCAGTAGTATCAACACCCATTGCTTCAGCGATATATTTATATTTTTCGCCTGTAGCTTCTTGGTTGTATTCCATAACGATTGGTAAGAACATTGCGCAAGCTACACCATGTGGAGTGTTGTAAACAGCACCTAATGTGTGAGCCATTGAGTGAGCAATACCTAAACCAACGTTAGAGAATGCCATACCTGTAACGAACTGACCTAAAGCCATACCTTCACGGCCTTCCGGATCGTTTTCAACAGCTTGTCTTAAGTTTTTAGAAATCAATTTAATTGCTTCAAGGTTCAAGCAGTCAGCAAGTTCCCAAGCAGCAGCTGTAGTATAGCCTTCGATGGCATGAGTTAAAGCATCCATACCAGTTGCAGCAGTTAAGCCTTTAGGCATACTTGACATCATATCTGGATCAACAACAGCAACGTTAGGAATATCGTTAACGTCTACGCAAACGAATTTACGTTTCT
Source organism: Erysipelotrichaceae bacterium (assembly GCA_030528085.1). GTDB lineage: Bacteria > Bacillota_I > Bacilli_A > Erysipelotrichales > Erysipelotrichaceae > Allobaculum. The sequence goes on from JAUMZN010000004.1 coordinate 33,380, forward strand.
TTTCTTCGTCAGTAATAACATAGTTAATTGTTGCTTCCGCAGCAGTTCCTGCTGTAGTTGGAACAGCGATTGTATAAACTGTTGGGTTTTTAGTTGGTGCAACACCTTCCAAAGAACGAACGTCTTCAAATTCAGGGTTGTTAATAATAATTCCGATTGCTTTACCTGTATCCATGCTGGATCCACCACCGATTGTGATCATGTAATCAGCACCGGATTTTTTATATGCTTCTACCCCATTTTTTACGTTAGCGATTGTTGGGTTTGGTTTGATATCTGAATAAATTTCGTAATCTAAGCTTGCTGCATCTAAAAGATCTGTAACTTTTTTAGTCACGCCAAATCGAACTAGATCTGGATCTGTCGCAACGAATGCTTTTTTGAAACCTTTTGCTTGAACAATGCCTGGAATTTCTGCGATAGCACCTTTTCCATGATAAGAAATTGCATTTAATACAAAACGATTAACCATTTTTTTCATTTCCTCCTTGTTCATTTTGAAATGTTAAATGGCGGCGATTACATTTGATGTAACCGCTTTACATAGAAATTATCCCACGGATTAGCTGGGATCACAACGTTTTTTGACCGACAAATCCGAATTTTTCGCATTTGAACAAGCTGACTTTTTAAATGAGTTCTGCATGCTTGATCCTTTTAAAATCGTTCACTTTTTTGCAACAAAAAACTCATGTTCAAACAAGCATTCACTCTGAAAAACTTGCTTTTTACATGAGTTTTGTTTCTTTATTTTTGACTCAATTGAATTGTTCGCAAATTTAAAATGCATAGGCAAGTGGTGTTGTCCACGTATTCAAAGATTGCGATTGGATTGAGTTCAACTGAGATTCAAGTTTAGCTGTTGGATCGTAAATCGATTGTTCATAGACCAAATCAGCATCTTGTTGGGTCAATAAGTCATTGCGCACCATCGCTTTTAAAACGAGCTGCTGTTTCGCTTTTGCTTGATCGTAATGATCAGATAATTGGAAGTAGCCTGGCGATTGCGGAATTCCTGCTAAAATTGTCGCTTGCGGTAAAGTCAAATCTTGTGGATGAACGCCAAAGTAGCCTACTGCTGCATCGTAAATTCCATGATGGTTGTCACCATAATTAATAATGTTGACATAGATCGAGAGAATTTCATCTTTGGAATACATTTGTTCCAAGCGATGTGCTAAAACGATTTCTGCCGCTTTCCAGACTGCCGTGCCATCGTATTGGCCATAGAGATTTTTTACAACTTGCATCGAAATCGTCGATCCGCCAGATTTAGGGATAAATGGCACAAATTGACTCGCAAATGCACGAATGAGTGCACGAATATCAATGGCACCATGATCATAATAACGAGCATCTTCAATTGCGAGCGTCGCTTGGTATAGAGCCGGCTGAACTTGATCATAGGGGACGTAGTTCTCTTTTGCTTTTACTTCTTCAACGAGCGTGCTTAAAGGCTGGCGGCTTTCAAATTGATTGGCACTTGAGATTCCATCATAAAGGAACCATCCACCAACACTGATCAAGGCAACGAGAATCAAAACAAGCATTGCTTTTAAAATTTTTTTCATATTTTGATCACCTTGTGTTTTTTAATTTCTAATTGATAATTCAAGCTTATCATGAACATCGATAAAAGCATCGTGATCTGTCTTTCTTCTTTCTTACCAAAGTAAAAGAAATGACATATGCTTTTTATCACTCCTTTTCTGATTGGGCAGGGCTCTTTTTTCTTCATTTTAATTTTCCAATCCCATGCCGCGAAAAAAAAGGTCTTCATAGAAATTACGCTATTGGCAATCTCTAATGAAGACCTGTTTTTATTTTTTGTTTTTCTGGCTATTAACCGTTTTCATGATCTGACGAATTTGCGCTTCAGATGGTTTACGTCCCATCTGTAAGAACATTGCGCGAATCATCTTTTCATTGATTGGTGGATTTTCACGCAAATCTTTTTCAAATTTTCTCTTCGTCAAAAAAAATGTAATTGCTGCACCAACTAAAGCGCCGGCTAGTGCATACAGGATTGAAGACCATAATTGTCCCATAATTAAACGCTCCATTCTTTACTTAGGTATTCTACACTGATTGCGTTATTCTCTCAATGTAAATTGCACTTAATCTTGCGATTCGTGCATACAATTTCTATGATTCAGCCCCTTATTCGAACAAACTGAGTTGCTTTCCTAATGAATCTTTCGCATTTTGTTCTTCAATTTGGCGAGCTTGCTCGTCTCTTGAACCATTATGCAAGCGAATATCCACTTGTTCAAATGGTGTTGCCGGTTCAATAACATGGCTAGACCAAGTAGAAGCAGGATCCATTTTCTTCAATACAGAAAGGTCGATTGCCGCAACTTCACTGTCCACAAAAGACAGTGTTGCTTTATTGGATCCAGTGGCACAAGACAAGATTGTTGTTGGTTTAGATTTCACCGGTTTAAATAAACGTGAACCTTTGGCTCCGCGTTTTAAATAATCGATCGCCGACAGAGCGATTTTCTTGAGCTGTCCGGATTCATTTTCTAAAACGAGATATTCTTCATCACAACCAAATAAGGCAATGACTTCATCGTCTCCTTGTACCTTCATCCCTTTAACGCCTTTCCCTTTTCCTTTGGATACAGGAATTTCATAGGCATGCATTTTAAATCCAAATCCTTGTTTGGAAACGATCAATAAATCATCTTCGACACGATAAGATGGCACGACAAAGCTAAGGGCATCTTCATCGACTAATGACATCAATTGAATCAAACGTGAAGTGATCTTAATTTGAAGTTCTTCACGATGAATTCTGCGCATCAAGCCTTTTTTCGTCATCAAGATTAAATCGAGATCTTTTGTTTGTTCTCTTTCAATGAACACTTGGACAATTTGTTCGCCAGTTTCTGTTTTGACTAAACTGGAGAAGTGATTGCCTAGTTCTTTCCATTTCTTCTCTTCAATTTGATAAACCGGAATCAAACCAAAACGGCCTTGGTTGGTAAAGATCAATAAATTGTCCAACGTTGAAGCTGGTGAATTCATGACGAATTCATCGCCCTCTTTTAGACCAGATTTTCCGTTTTGACTCGACGCAAACGAACGCATCGATACGCGTTTAATATAGCCATGACGGGAAACGGTCACAACGACTTGTTCATCGACAATCATATCGCGATCGTTAACGACAATCTCTTCTACTTCTTCTTGGATTGTTGTTCGTCTTGGCATAACAAACATCTCATTGAGCTCTTTGAGCTCTTTTTTCATGAGTCTTTTACGTTTTTGCGGCTGATTGATAATGCCTTCTAAATATTCGATGTCTTTTTTTAGTGTCGCTTCTTCGTTTTCCAGTGCGATGATATCTGTATTGGACAAACGATATAACTGCATCGTCACAATTGCTTCCGCTTGTGCTTCGCTGAATCCATATTTTTCGATAATGCGCGCTTTCGAATCGGCTTTGCCATTCGACTTGCGGATCGTTGCGACGATTTCATCTAAAATCGAAACTGCTTGCTGCAATCCTTCAACAATGTGCAGACGATCTTTTTTACGTTTTAAATCGTAATTCGAACGGTTAATAATAACTTCATCACGATGGGCGATAAAGGCATCTAACATTTGTAAAATGGAAAGCTGACGCGGTGTGCGATTGACGATCGCAATGACGTTGTAGTGGTAATACGACTGCAAGTCTGTATTGCGATACAAATAGTTCAAAATTGCTTGGGCGTTGGCTTCTTTTTTTAGATCGCAGACAATGCGCATCCCTTTACGGTCAGATTCATCACGAACATCTAATAATCCGCTGACTTTGCCATTTAAACGGATATCGTCCATTTTACGCACTAATGCACTTTTAACGACTTCATATGGAATTTCGTGAATAACGATTTGGTTGATCGTTTTGCCTTCAACAATTTCTGCTTTCGAGCGAATCGTAATGCGCCCTTTTCCCGTTGTGAGTGCTTCTTTAATGCCTTCTTTTCCGACAATAATTCCGCCGGTTGGAAAATCAGGTCCTTGCACAATCTCTAAAATCTCATCAATTGAACATTTTGGATGATCGATTCGATACATCGTCGCATCCATGACTTCATTAAAGTTATGCGGTGGAATGTTAGTCGCATAACCAGCTGCGATCCCGGTAATTCCATTGATCAATAAGTTTGGATAACGCGCTGGCAAAACAGTTGGTTCAAACTTTTCATCAGAGAAGTTTGGAGACCATTCAACTGTATCTTTATCGATATCTTCTAATAAATAGCTCGCAATTTTAGATAATCTTGCCTCGGTATAACGCATCGCGGCAGCTGGGTCATCGTCAATTGAGCCATTATTCCCCTGCATATCGATTAAAGGTAAATTGGACTTCCAATCTTGCGAAAGACGAACGATCGCATCATAAACAGAGGTATCGCCATGCGGGTGATAGTTACCGATGACATTACCGACTGTTCTTGCCGATTTACGATACGGTTTATTGTATGTATTGCCATCTTCCTGCATCGCCCACATAATGCGGCGCTGAACAGGTTTGAGTCCATCACGAGCATCAGGAAGTGCCCGTTCTTGAATAATATATTTTGAATATCGCGAAAAACGATCGGCAACGATTTCTTCTAAATTCGAATCGATGACTTTCGGTTCAATGACGACTTTCGCTTCTTCTTTCTTTCTTCTAGCCATGGCTTTCTTCCTTTATAAAATCATCTTCTAAAGTGAAAACGACATTTTCTTCAATCCAATTTCGACGCAATTCTGCTTTTTCACCCATTAATTCAGTAATGCGTTTTTCTGCCAAACGACCATCATCCAACGTCACGCGCAAAAGCGTTCTCGTTTCTGGATTCATCGTCGTTTCCCAAAGCTGATTTGCGTTCATTTCCCCTAACCCTTTATAGCGGTTGATCGTATAACCCGATTTCAACTCCATTTTTAGTTGGGTTAGTTCATCATTGGTGTATACATAGTATTCTTGATTGCCTTTTTCAATTCTAAACAGAGGTGGCATCGCGATAAATAACATGCCCGCATCGATGAGCGGCCGCATGAAGCGGTAGAAAAAGGTCAATAATAAGTTTTGGATATGCGCTCCATCATCATCCGCGTCGGTCATGATGATGACTTTATGATAGTTGGAGTCTTTTGGATCCATGTTTGGTCCAACTCCACAATCAAGCGTATGAATAATCGTATTTAACTCTTCGTTTTTTTCTACTTGTTCAAGGGTGCAATGTTCAGTATTGAGCACTTTCCCTCTGAGCGGCAAAATCGCTTGATATTTGGAGTCGCGTCCTTGTTTTGCTGATCCGCCGGCAGAATCCCCTTCGACAAGATACAATTCTTTTTTTGTTGCGTCCTTCGATTGGGCATGAACAAGTTTTCCTGAAATGATTCGTTCTGACTTGTTTTTTCCTTTTCCTTTACGCGCTTTTTCTCGCGCTTCGCGAGCTGCTTGACGCGCTTGTCCGGCTTTAATCATTTTTCGAATTAAGTTTTCCGATAAGTCTTTATTTTCTTCTAAAAAGTAGCGAACGTGTTCGCAAACGATCGCATCCACCGCATTTTTAGCTTGTGGGGTACCGAGTTTTTCTTTCGTCTGCCCTTCAAATTGCAATAGGTTTTCAGGAACTGTCACATGAAGAACCATCGTTAGTCCTTCACGAATATCCGCACCATCCATCGATTTATCTTTTTCTTTGAGATAGTTATTTTTGCGGGCATATTCGTTCATCGTTTTCGTGATCGCTTGTTTGGCGCCTGTTTCATGGCTTCCGCCATCGCGTGTTCGCACCATATTCGCAAACGATAAAATGTTTTCTTGGTACGTATCGCTATACTGAAGGGCCACTTGGATTTTCATTCCTTGGTTTTCCCCTTCAAAAGACACAACTGGCGTTAATGGATCATGATCAGAGTTAAGCTCTTCGACAAAAGCTTTTAGACCATCTTCATAAACGAATTCATCGCGTTTTGGATTTTCGCGTTTATCTTCAATGCAGATTTTTAATCCTTTTAATAAAAACGCATCTTCTTGAACACGTTCTTTAATCGTTGAATACGAAAAACGTGTATCTTTAAAAATTTCTGGATCAGGCCAGAATGTTACACTGGATCCTGTTTGATTTGTTTTGCCAAGTGTTTTCATTTTGCCTGTATGGCGTCCGCCTTGGCTAAATTCTAATTCGTGAATGACTTTGCCATCCCAAACTTTAACTACAACGCGTTTGGATAACGCATTGACGACACTCGCGCCCACACCGTGCAGACCGCCTGATGCTTTATATGTTGAATCAGTAAATTTACCACCGGCATGAAGGACGGTAAAAATAACTTCTAATGCAGATTTTCCAGATTTATGCATCCCCGTTGGCATTCCTCGTCCATAGTCGCGAACGGTACAAGATCCATCTGCATTCAAGGTGATATCGATTTGATTTCCATAACCATTCAACGCTTCATCGATCGCATTATCCATGATTTCCCAAACGAGATGATGGAGACCGCGCCGGTCAGTTGAACCGATGTACATTCCTGGTCTTTTGCGAACCGCATCTAAACCTTCCAAAATGACAATTGAATTCTCATCATAATTAGTAGTCGGCATGTTTTCGTCCTTTCTGTTTTCTTTCAGATCCATGCAAACGAACATTGGCATGGATTCCTCTTTTTTGTCGTATCGAAAGTGTACCACTAAATGATCAAAAATAACTACTTTTCTTGAGCATTTATAAGGTGCATCATAATTACCTATCGATCCCTACTGGCTTATTCTTCAATCAATCCCGATTTTCGAGATTCATATCGCATTTTTCTATTTGAAATTATCCGAATACGATTTATTTTCGATCATATTGAATAAAACTCATTAATTCAAATTGAACTCCAGCAGCTCTTTTTTAATTAAAATTCGAAACATAATGTATCACATGTGCATCAAAGTTGCATAAATCGAGGCGTTTTTGTCTTCGTTTTATCCGCTCTGTTTACAATTTTATGAATTTGATCTTCAAAATCTGCTATTTATTTGACAAGAAATGTTTTCAAATCGTTGATTTTTGTGGACAATAAAAGAAAGAAACATTCAAAAAACAAACAAGAATCGAGGTCAAAATATGAAAATTTTACTTGTTAGTGGATCATTAAGAAAACAATCGATGAATACGCAAATGATGAAATTAGCACAATCGCTTTTAGAAACTCATGACGATGTTGAAGTGCAAGTTCTCGATTGGTCCAATGTCCCAATGTTTAATCAAGATTTAGAATCCCCTGTTTTAGAAGCTGTCCAATCTTGTCGAGATGCATTTCAATGGGCAGATGGCGTTTGGTTTTTCTGTCCTGAATACAACGGCATGATTCCTGGCCCCTTAAAAAATATGCTTGATTGGATGAGTCGTCCTTTAGATCCAAGTGCTGGATGGACAAGCGCATTATCCAATTTGCGTGCTGCTATTTGCGGCGTTGCTGGCCGCTCTGGTTCGGTCAATGCCTGCTTGCAGCTTGAAACGTTATTAAAACGACTAGGCGTCGATGTTCTGGATGAACATGTTCAAAAAAGTTTTACGGGACAACAGCTTGCTGAAAGTGTATTTGAAGTCGACGACAAACTCACTGACGATCTAAGCTCACTTGTATCCCACTTTATTTCTTTTCTACAAAAATAAAACATATAATTTCTCTTCACTTGGCAGATGGATTGAATTCCATCTGCTTTTTCATTCCCATTCTTTCTTCACTTTTAAATGGTAATGTGCAAATGATGTCAAATTCAGTATTCAATTCCACCCTCATTTCGCAATTAAAAAATTGCGATGTGATTTATTATGACTTTTTACAATCACAAGTCATCTTGAAAAATCAAAATCACAAATATGCGATTGCCCGTTCAAGTTTAAATCTGTTTTTCAATCGCTGTGCCCAAAGTTTTGGTCATTCTTTAAATGGTCAAAAAGAAGCATATAAAACACTGATGCACGCTAAAAAATGGATTCCAATTTTAGTCAGTCAAAATCCCCTTTTATTATTTTTGCCGCTTAAACAAAAAGACTTGACGATCTATATCAACTATTCGCGCTTAGAGTATCATCCCCAACAAAAAAACCGTTCTGCTTTGTCGTTTGTCGATGACTTTCAGCTTGAAGGTCTGCAAACGAGCCAAGTAGAACGGAATTATTTAAATGCAAAATGGTATTTAAAGAAAATTTATTCGTCGCAATCTTCGCAATAAGCTTTGTTCATACTGCGCTCATGGCGAAGTGTGTTCACGCCGCAGCCATCGATACAAATCATCGCTTGATCCGGTAAATGGGGACTTTCGACAATCGTCATCGTTGGATAAGGCTGATCCGCAAAATTGGCGAATACAGAAAGAAATTCATCTTTCATTTCAATATCTGTTAAATACACTGTGAACTTCAACACGTGATCAAAACGTAAATCAAATTGCGCTAATGCATCGCTAAGTCTATAACAAGCATCGATGCATTGTTCGCGAAACGTTGCGCCATGTCCAAGTTGACCCGATAAATAGAAGAAATCACCGAGTTGGACGATGCTTGAAACGCAATCATATCCTTCTTGATGTTCCCCTGTTTTTAAAAATAGATTCATCTTAAAAATCCTCCGCATAAGCATCAGGAGCTTCCACTAAAATTTCGCGCGGTCTAGTTCCATTCGCTGGACCGATGACCCCATTCGCTTCAAGCTGATCTAAAATTCGAGCAGCACGGCCATAACCTAAACGGAAACGACGCTGAATTAAAGAGGTGCTTGCCTTTCGCGAAACGATCACAAAGTTTTTCACTTCTGGATAAAGCGGATCGAGTTCTTCTTGCAGATCACTGACTTCTTGCCCTTGAGTACTAATTTCTTTGAGCATGACAAAAGCATCTTCATATTGTGGTGATGCTTGTTGTTTACAATAATCGCAAATTGCTTCTACTTCATGGTCTTGGATAAAGACACCTTGAATTCTGACTGGATCGCTATTATCCATAAACAACATATCGCCATAACCTAATAATTTTTCCGCTCCGATTTGATCGAGAATTGTTCGTGAGTCTGGTCGAGAAGAAACCATGAACGCAATACGGCTTGGAATATTCGCTTTAATAACGCCGGTAATAACATTGACGGAAGGTCGCTGTGTAGCGACGATCAAATGAATTCCGGCCGCTCTGGCAAGCTGCGTAATTCGCTGAATACTTTGTTCCACTTCTTTGCTGGCAGCTAACATCAAGTCCGCTAACTCATCGATAATGACGACAATTCGTGGCAGTTTTTCTTTATTTAATTCTGGGTGATTCGCTACAAACTTGTTATAAGACGTAATATTGCGCACAGATACTTCTTCAAACATCGAATAGCGCTGATCCATCATTTCGACTATGACTTTTAAAGCGCCATTCGCTAAATTGGCATCCGTAATCACTGGGGATAAAAGATGCGGTACACCATTATAAGGCGTGAACTCAACTTTCTTTGGATCCACCAATAACAACTTCACTTCATCCGGTCTTGTTCTTAACAAGATCGAACAGATGATGGAATTGACACAAACGGATTTACCAGAACCCGTTGCTCCTGCTATCAATAAGTGTGGCATAGTATCCAATCTGCCATAGACGTTGTTGCCCATTAAATCTTTACCAAGAGTAAAAACTAACGGTTTATCGGCTAAAGATTTAGGAACAGAGCGAATCAGCTCTTTCATCATGACCGTTGTTTTTTCGGCATTTGGCACTTCGATACCGACAGCACTTTTTCCTGGGATTGGTGCTTCAACGCGGATATCTTTTGCGGCAAGCGCTAATTTAATATCACTTTGTAAGTTCACAAATGTATTGACGCGAACCCCTTGTCCTGGAATTACTTCAAATTCAGTAACTGAAGGACCGATATGAATTTCTCCAAGCGTCGCATCGACATTAAATTCTTTCAAAATTTCAATTAATCTTGCACCTTGCGCTTTTGCATTTTTAACATTCACACTTGAATTGCTGTTTTGCGCTGGATCTTCTAATAGACGAATTGGCGGCAGTTTATACGTTTTCGCATTGTATGGACGATAATTTGTATCTTCTTCTTTTTTCGCATAAGTTGGCCGTTTATTTGCTTTTGATGCATCGGCTAAAGCAGTCGATACATTGTCTTCTAAATTCGCATTGCCAACAACTGAAGAGGACGATTGACTTCGATCATTTGTTTGACCATAAATCGAAACATCTTTTAATTTTTCTTCTACTTCTTCTTGAGCAAGATCCTCTTGGCTTGGCTTTACTGATGGTGTTGCAATCGGATCTTCTCCCATTGGTTTTTCTTCTTGAACTTCTGCCTGTTCTGGCATTTGTGGTTGTTCATTTGTTTTGAAAGAATTGGTTGACTGATTTTGCGTCGGTTGATCTAAACCAAGCATTGCTGCAATATCAACTGCTTTAGGGCTAGGTTCTTCAATTGGCGTTTGATATGCGCTAGGTAAATCCAAATCGATATCAAAGTCATCCACTTCATGATGATGTCGTTTTAATTTCGGACTTTGTTTTTTAGCTGGCTTGTCTTGCGCAATTGGCAATTCAAGTTGTTCCATAAAATCAGGATCGCGATATTCATCTAAAATTGGATCATCCGCTAAAATACCATTTTGGAAAATCTGAGGTGAATTCGTTTGAATCGATTCACTTTCATCTTGTTCTTCCACTTCATTTTCTGGATGAAAAAGCCAATTGATCATCGAAGATTTAGCATCTTCTGCTTGTTCGCTATGTTCAAGCTGCGCCTGCACTTTTTGTTGGCGGCGTTTTTCTAAATGTTCTTGGCGGCTTAATTGGAAATCTTCTTTGCGTTTTTCTAGATGCATCATATTCCAGAACATCAACGCAATCGAAATAATCGCTAATCCAGCAGCAACAACAATTGCGCCTGTTTTTGAAAACATGCTCGTTAATAATCCGGCAATAAATGCACCAACAAACCCATACGAACATGAAAATTCAGGCTGGCCAAATTGAGCCAAGCTTGTTTTCAATGCATTCATCGCAATCCATGGATCGTTAGCTTGCGTCTTCATTAACGCAAAAACCAACATCCAACAAAGCGCAAAGATGCCAAATCCCCAATACGTACGCTGTGGGAGTTTGATTTTTCCATTGTTCCAAATATATTCAAAGCCATAGACAATGCCCACAGGAATGAATAAGTATAGAAAGTTCCCCATTACCGTGCGCAACGCATGGTTTAAATAGCGTCCTAAAATTCCTAAAGAAAACAAAACGATAATCCCGATCACCCAAGACAGGACGATCATCGATCCGACTAGCATTCGGTTCGTTTGTTTTTTCGCTCTGGCTTTAGATTTTGTATTCGTTTTTTTCTTATTGGACGTGCTTTTTTTCGTCGTTCTTTTTTTTGATGCAGCCATAAAACCCTTCTTTCGTCATCTATTATATAAGGAACACACAAACAAAACTCAAACCATTTCGCAGTTGTCCCTTTTATGTAACCCATTTAATCTCTAAAAATCATTGAACGTTTATTATACCTGATTGCACGCAATCAATCGAGACCTGCTTACTTTAACCATCTCTTGTATGGCGTCCTTCAACAAATTAATTTTGTCTAAACTATTCAATTTCAATTGATCATCAATATGTGCTTAATAAAATTTAATTACAGAAGCTTGGATGATTCATGTGATTTTTTCAAAAAATAATATAGATCGGAGTTGAATCGAATTATGAAACAGAAAAGTTATGTTTTACCTATCGCCTTTTTTGCCATCATGTTTGGCATTTCAATCATAGAGTTCCCGGTGATTGTTACATTGATTTTTTTCGCTATTACCTCATTTTTTGTCTTTAAACAAATTGAATTAAATCGATTAAACAAATCCAAAGAAAGCGACAAATCAAATCAATGATAAATTCAACCACGTTATCGCTCACTAAAAAAACAGCCTGCATTCAACAAAAGAAAGTTGGTAAAGTGGTTAAAAACGATGCGAACAAGGATGCAAACTAGAGAGAATTAAGAAATCGAGTGCTCCATATTCTTAATGAAACGACAAACCACTAAAAAGACAATAAACAATCGAGTAGAGAGGAGACAGGTTAGTACTGTCCCTCCCTCTCACACC
>JAUMZN010000005.1 GCA_030528085.1 Erysipelotrichaceae bacterium
CACTTAAACAACACAAACAAGCATTTCACTTCGCTAACTTAATGACATTGCTAATATTCCTATCAAAAATTTCAATGACGTCAAAAACCACCTTCGGATTTGTTCCTAGTTGAAAATCATCAAACCGTTTTACTTCCAACAAACAATCTCCAACATAGTGTTGCGGTTTATAGAATTTATATACCTCTTCAAGAACACAATCCGTAACTGATTTAATGCATTCACAGCCTGTTTCATCACGTACATAAAACTCTTCATTATAGGTATCCATCGCCGAAAAAAGTTGGTATCTAAGTTCATTAGGCAGTTTCCAACTTTTTTTATTTTCTTTATTCCTTAATGAAAATGGAATATACACATCCGACCTCTTCGTATATGGCCTCCACGCATAAACATCTCTTCCTGATATTTTTCTCGCAACAAATAATTCATATCCATCTTCTTGAAGTAGTTCATTTATTCTTTGTAAGTAACCCCTCCAGTCTTCTCCATCGTCTCTGACCTCCGGATGAAAAACCTCACAAAGAAAATTTAAAAAAACTGCATCTTCTCCATTGAATAATTGAAATCTTTCATCATCAAAAATCCATTCATATGGATAATCTCCATTTAATGTATGCATCTTTATTTCTTCTGCGGCATTAGAAAGCCTAGGATCCTGACTTTCCCATTTTTCCAAGTCATACAGTCTATTAAGAAACCCCACAATTTCAATACATCCATAATAAGGGTAAAAAACAGAAATCTCATAATCCATTATCAAAGGATTATAGATAGTTATTCCGTTTTTAAATAAATCAATTATATCTCTTCTAGTGACTCTAGAAATATTTGCCATATAAAACCTCGTCTTTATCCTTTCGTACTCATTTAATTTTATAAATATCGATATATTTCTTGACTAGCTGCCAATGTCCATTGAATTGAGAATTGCAATTTTGCCTTAATGACATCTGTGAATTCTCACTCCTAAAAGACAAGCCTTATCTTTTGTAAAGATTTTAATCCTAAATATTAAACTTAATTACTCACAATCAAGCGAAAAATATCCCATAAATAACATATGAGGTGCTGATCAAAATGGCCGATTTCAAATCAGCTTGATCTGCACCTCAATAATTTGAATATTTTAATCTCATCAAAATGAATTACTCTGGGAATAATTCATCTAACTTTTCTTCTAAATTTCCGTTTTTGACGAACTCAAGCGCGTCTACCTTACGCAAGTTATGTTTCTTAATCTTGCCCATAAAGTCGAAACCTAAAATAAAGTTCTCTGTAATCTTATATAAGATTTCTGTTGGGGCTAGTCCATAAACTTGCTTTTCGAAAATATATTGTAGGCGTTCGTTGTCATCTGGATAAAGTTGCTTCATCTTTGGACTTCGATATAATCGCTTCACAATTTCAGCAATATACAATCCGGATTTCATATACAGATCAATGAATGTTTCATCCGGATTATCGAAAATACCTGGATTTTCTTTTTCCAAATCATCGACCATTTGTTTCACCACTTTTTTCGGAGTAAAGATTTGGTTGTTTTCCTGTGGTGGAATATAGTCGAAAATATCGCCTTTGATATTTTCTTTCATGTAGCTAGAAAGCTTATCTTTTTTAGTCATGAATTCACGAACAGATTCATTGAAAACAACTTCATCAAACAAATGACCTTTGAATTCTTCCATTTCACCCGTTTCCGGATTCAACCTTGTTCCACCATCCCGTAAGAAGCGGAAATCTTCTAGACTTGTGCTTGTTACTTCTTGGAATACCTCAGCTGGAACGATTTGGTCAAAATTGGAAAGAGTAATTTGTCTTTCCATATGGTTTTCATCCACACCGTATGCCATCAAGAATGCAGGGATTGTTCTCGTGAATCCACGTAAGCGATCTTTAATATTAATCTGTACCGCATTACTTTCTTTTTCTTGTTTTGCGGTCTCAACAGTTCTGACAATTTCTTGGCTAGCTTGCTTTATGTAGCTTTCAGCCGCATTATTTAAATCTTCTTTATAGGACTGATCTGCTTCTTCGATTTTCTTATCAAAAATCTCATTCACTTTCACAATTTGTTCATCATCGACAGCTTTTTCCAATTCTTGGCTGCGTTGATGTTCAATTTTAGTTGTTTCAATATTGTGGTTAGTATGAATCTTATCAATCATACGATCCGCATCATCTTTGAGTTTTTTATCTAATTTCTTTTTCTGAGTTGATGTGAGATCCTTACCATATTCTTCTTTCGCGACTTCTTTGAGTGGATCTACAACAGAAACTTGTAGCTCTTTCTTTAACCGATTCAATTCCTTTTGTTTTTCATTTGGCTCTTTGGCAATTGCCATGGAACGAATACTTTCACTTAACACATCTTGAGTAGCATAGATTTTCGCTCCAAAAATATTGTTAGCTTTTTCTTCGATAATTGGTTCTGGAATATCGATATTTCCTTCTTCATCTAGATATAGATCATCCATATCTTCTACGTAAATCTTGGCATCTTTTTCTTCAACCGGTTCAAATTTATTTAAAATATCAAGAACCGATTGTGGTGCTCGAAAGACATTCGTCACATTTTGGAATAAGAAGTTAGACATAAAACCACGATTGACAACTTCTTGAGATTTCAGTTTTCTTGGCACCAAAAGAACTTGTTCGGCATCAAGTTCAACCATTTTTCCGTTTTTATCTTCGCCAATAACCGGGAAGAAATTTAAGAGTTCTCGAACATTATCTTTATGTTGATCTGCTGTTCCTTTGGAATCTGCAGTATCTGTCGATAATCCATTCGCAAATTCTTCATACATCGTTAATGTTCGAGCTGGATCAAAATCAAAGACATAAGCTTGTTCTTTTCGATAATTTTGTCCGTTCTTTTTATAACGCCATGGATTTTGTGAACGGAAAGCCGCCTGCATATACAGCGCTGGTGATTTCATACTAGAAAGCATCATCACCGCTGTCCATTCTGGAATCGTCACTCCTGTTGTCAGCTGACCAACAGAAAGTGTGATCGTTTTCTCGTTTTCATCAATCGCCTTACGCACCTTGTCATAAGACTTCATATTTTCTTCATCATCCGAAAGCTTACCATCCCCTGCAGCGAGAACAATTTCGTAATCATTAAAAATCGGATGTTCTTTTAATTTTCTCGCTAGTGCTTTGGCAGAATCCACTCGATTCAATAACCAGAACGTATGTTTCAATTCATCGCGTAATTCCGGTGTAGAATATGGAAACTTCTCATAAGTCACCATTGCATCGAGAAATTTATCCACATCTGGATCATGTACAAATTCACCTTTTCCATTCGTCGCAAAAAATTCATTCAAATCAAATGCGTATTCTTCGGTTTCACCATTCAAATCAATCCCTTGTGAGATTTCATCTTTGATGATTTCTGACATTTGATAAGTAAACAAATTCAAACGTGGTAAAGAAGCATAAGGATTTTCAGAATCCATTGTTTTTTCTGTTGTGCCCCAATTTTGTTTCGCGCGTTGCTCATCCGCATAAGTCCAGTCAAAGATATTTTCTTCAGTGAATTTTTCATTCGCAATTGCCTTAAATGGAGTACCAGAAAGATGAAGTTTAAATCCCGGTTGCATCCGATCAAATGCAATTTCCGATTTTAAAGTATCCGTTCCTTCATGCGCTTCATCTAGAACAATCAAATCCCATTGTTGTTCATACACTTCTTCCAGCTTGTCGTATTTACCACCACCGTAAATACTTCCCTTTAAATCTTGAAGAGAAATAAATTCAATACATTTTAAATCCGGATTTTCAGTGTGTTGCGTGATAAAGTCATGACGCGTTAAAACATGGGGCTTTTTCTTTAACGATGAAGTCTCCGAAACAAATGCATAACCCGATTCAGTTCCAAGGAACTTTTCATAATCTTCGTACCAGCTATTGGCAATTGCAGGTCGGTTGGTCAAAATCAATACGTTTTTCGCCTTAACTTCTTTTGCGAAAGCATATGTCGTCAGTGTTTTCCCAAAACGAGGTTTTGCATTCCATAAAAATTCTCCTGTTTTAGGACGCAAACGATACGCATCCGCCGTCTTTTCCACTGCACGTCTTTGTTCAGCCCGAAGGTCATAAGGGATGACCCCTTCAGTTTTCAAAATTCCATGATCACGACGGAACTTACTAAATTGTAAAAGCGACTGATCACCATCTAAGTGGAACCATTCCGTTTCCGGAATTCTTTCGATTTTCTGTTTTTCCAGATAGCGATGGAAATCCGTATCATGAAAGATCTCTCCAGATCCATCATCAAAAACTGCCATTCCACGCCATTCTTCAACAGCTAACGTATCAGAAGTATGAGTTTGTTGTTTAATTCGTGTTGAAACATCCTGCTTATCCGTATAACCAATCTTTACCCAACCATCATGACGCTTGATTTCAGGAGTAGAGTAGGCATAACACATTGGGATAATCTGCTCAGCTGTTTTAATTTTGACTGCCATCTTATTCCATCTCCTTCACATGTGTTTCAATAAACTCAATCTCTTCAGGGGATAAACCATATTTTTTATATAGTTGTTGATCGATCTCTGGAATAGACTTAGACCAATCAATATCAGAGTTGTTAGTGAAATCTTGAAGTGGGACAAACCCCATAGTAAGTTTTGATAGATTAATAGAACTAACCGATTGCAGAATTAAATATCTGACAAATTTTGTAGATAAATATTTGTATAAATTTTTAGCTTCGCTTTCCTCACTATAATTACCCACTAGGAAATAAGAATGAGTACATACTTCATTAGGACCAATAACTTTCATAGAACTTGGAATTACCCTAAACGTACCATCTTTGGATGGTTCATTAGCATGCTCAGAACTCGTCTTGCTAACAAGAACCTTATAACCAGAGATATATTCAATGCCCTTCTTAATTATTTCTTTATCTATATATGTTATGGAATTGCTAGAATAAAGTCTAAGCGAATTAGGACCTCTTTCTATTGATCCTCTTACATTAGTCGACAAACCAAATGGCATCAAAGAACTACATATAGTTGCCAAATTTTCTGACTGATAACTCCATACTTTATGAATTATTTCCAAAGCAGCATTAGATCTAACAAACACGGGATACTCATCTAATTTTCTCATCGATGAACTTCTAATGCCATTCGAAACATGCGTATAATCGCACTTGCTGTGAATCTTATTATCCATTTGGAAAATACAGCAACCCCCACTTATACTTAGTCCAGAGAAGCAATCCTTAGCATTTTGGAAATCTATTAACTTATACACATGTCCAGATTTAAGCATCAAATCTCTAAATCCATCTAATCCCATTCCTCCGGCAAACCATCTCGACGGTATGATCATCGAAATAATTGAAGGTTGTAGTTTTTGAGCTTGTTCAATAATTTTTTGATAAACGGGTTTTGCTTGTTTATTGTTCTCACCAGAAAACTCCATATATGGTGGATTCCCGATCACAACAGAAAATTTTCGTTTACTCATGCCTATTCCTTCTTTCATCTCTCTAATTGTCATTTTAGCTTTCTTATCCCACCAATTGATTTTTACGGGTGGTGAAGTTGTTCCGTCATTCGTTTGTTCTGTTTCAAAAAAATCAAATAATGAGGGCTGAACAAACTGATCTATAGGAACTCCAACTGGAATACAATCTGTTAATCCATCCATTTGGAATAAATTCCAACAAATGATGTCTGCGATTTGTTCTTGTTGTTTAACTGTTAAATCTTGCTTCCAGATCTCTTTTGCATTTTCCAACAATGTCAAATATACGTTGACTCTTCCAATGAGAAGGCTATCCCCTTGAAACTCATAACCGTATGTTGATTTCAATGCCTTCAATGCCCATTTATACCAATCCTCAAAATTATTCGTATTCTCTGTAACGACTCTCAGTTTTCGATCAAATAAACCCACTCGATCTTGAATATTAATTGGATTTCCCGTAGAAGAATCGTAACGAGAAACAAGGAACGGTGCTTCTCCACATGTGATTTCTAGAACTTTTCGACTCACATATTCTTTCCATGTCTTTTTATCTTGATTTAGAAAACTTATGTGATCCGCATTCACAATCCAATTCTTATCTTCTTGTTGATTGAACCCTTTTTTATCATCAAACCAATCTTGATCGATCTGGTTATTCATCAAATTACAAATCCAAGCCGGAGTATATACTTCGGCATTCTTTTTTGTTCTCTCTTTTTGAACATCTAAAGACTTTAGAATTCTTGGTTGCAAAAAGCCTGATTTTATCACTTGTTCAAACAACATTTGTTGGTCTCTCTGATACCCTTTTCCCCGATCTGAATAGGAGTCGGTCGCCCAAATGATATTTTTTCCCGTTGTCTTATCCATCAATAGTTTGTTTAAAACCGGGTTATGCAGTTCATTGAGTTGAATGAGATGATCCAAAGTAACTCCTCCTTCTTGTACATATTTTTATTATATCCAAAATTCTACGCAGGATCGCTATCATTAGATAATTGTTTACTGACGTAACTAAAAAGATATATTCTCTTCCTTGTTTTTCAAAAGTTCATTTTTAAATTCTTGATCCATCAACTTTTCTTTCTCGGTCTTTTGATACTCTGTTTTGTTGATCTTGATCTATGCTTAAGTTGCATCTTCTTCTTTGTGAACAATCGTCTATTGTGCACATCTCTTCGTTTTCTTTCTTTGCTCTTCTCTTGTATTCGAGATTTCCTTTGACTTTTGTCTTGAGAATACTTTTTTATTCCGGCATGCTTTCTATATAACAAGCCTTTTCGATTTGAAACAAAACATACCTAATTATTTTTAGAAAGTGAGGATGATTTTATGGATAACAACAAACATACTTCCCCTTTTATTAAAGTTTCTTCCCCTCTGTTGCTTTTGCCACAGACCACTCTCCATTTAAAAAATCTTCGCCCAGAAGTCGCTCAATTGTTATATGAAAATGACTTTGTTGCCTTTAGTGGTAAGGATGAATACTTACATTGTGATGATGGTCAATTGAATGCGTATGGTGTTTTATGCAGTGCTACAAAAGTGAATAACGACGAACAAGATGAACCGCTTGTCAAAGCTTATGCCAAAGTGCGGGTGCGCATTGTGCAATTCGATCCAGAAGCAAAGACTTGTGCTTATTATGAAGATCCAATCAATGAGGATTTAAGCGAACAAGCTAAGGCGGATATGCAACGGTATATCCAACAAATCGTGGATGATATTGCCAAGGTATTTCAAGGTGGTCGGCATATTGCCAATCGGATTCGGGAATATGAGTCTTTAAATCAGATGATTGTGTTTTTAACGCAATATATGAATTTATCGAATGCGGAAACGTATGAGATGTTAACGATTGATTCGAAAAAGCAACAAGTGACGCGTTTTATCGATTACTTGCTCAGACAAAAAGAAGAAATTGCTTTAAAGATGGAATTGAATGCCAAAATGACGAGTGAAGCAACTAACTTCTATCGCCGCCAAGCGATTGAACGTCAAATCCAAAAGTTAAAAGAACAACTTGGTGACCAAGAGGGTGAAGATCAAGATCAAAGCGATTATGTTTCGAAAATCCAAGCTTTGCCGCTTAGTGAAACGAATCGAAAAGCGCTTCTTGAAGATGCTCACCGTTTAGAAAAAATGAATGAACAAGCTCAAGAAGCTGAAGTATTAAGAACTTATCTCGACTTTGCCTTAGCTCTGCCTTGGAAAAAAGAAGAGGCATTCCATCCGGATTTAAAAGAAGCGAGAAAGATTTTGGATTCTCATCATGCGGGCATGGATAAAGTAAAAGAGCGAATTTTGCAGCACCTTGCCGTTATGCAGCTGCGCAATTCGATGAAAGGCAGTGCCATTCTATTAGTTGGTCCGCCAGGAACAGGAAAAACTTCTTTAGGAAAATCGATTGCCCAAGCGCTGCATCGTCCGTATACCCGATTGTCTTTAGGCGGTATTCGTGATGAATCAGCCATACGTGGCCATCGCCGTACTTATGTTGGTGCGATGAGCGGACGAATTTTAAAAGCACTCAAACAAGCTGGAGCTTCCAATCCAGTCATGATTTTGGATGAAATCGATAAGATGATGGCTGGCGGGTATTCGGGAGATCCTGCTGCTGCGATGTTAGAAGTATTGGATCCGGAACAAAACGATACATTTACTGATCAATATTTGGATCTGCCTTTTGATTTAAGCGATGTCCTCTTTATTGCGACGGCGAACTCTTTAGAAAATATCCCGGCTCCTTTATTAGACCGTATGGAAGTAATTTCTTTAGACAGCTATACGCCAAGCGAAAAATTTGTGATCGCAAAAGATTATTTGATTCCTGAAGTATTAGAAGATCATGGCATTGCCGCAAAAGATTTACTGTTTGAAGATGAAGCGATCGAAACGATCATTTCTAGCTATACGATGGAAGCAGGTTGCCGTGGTTTGAAAAAACAAATCGCAAGCATCGCCCGTGCCAAAGCTGTGGATTTAATTGAACAAGACAATGCGCCAATCACAATTCATTCAAAAGACGTTTTCGATATTTTAGGACCAAATCAAGTGCGTCATGAAAAAGTGCAAGATGCTAATCCTTGCGGTATGGTCACAGGCCTTGCTTGGACAGCCGTTGGTGGTGAAGTGCTCTTTATTGAAACAGCTGCTATGCCAGGCAGCGGACAAATGATTTTAACTGGACATCTTGGAGATGTGATGAAAGAGTCTGCTAAGATTTCTTATTCAGTTTTAAAATCACGTCTGCCTTTAGATACGTTAGAATTTTCTAAACAAGACATTCATATCCACTTCCCTTATGGCGCTACACCTAAAGATGGTCCAAGTGCAGGAATTACGATCTTTACTGCCCTTGCTTCTTTAGTCCTTCAAAAACCAGTCGATTCTCATCTAGCAATGACCGGTGAAATTTCTTTAAGTGGTCAAGTCTTGCCAATTGGAGGATTAAAAGAAAAACTGTATGGCGCAATGCGTGCAGGCATCACCAAAGTCCTCATTCCTGCCCAAAATGAAAAAGACTTAGTCGAAGTCAGTCAAGAAGTTAAAGACACTTTAACAATCGTCACAGTTTCTACTGTTGAAGATGTGCTAAAAGAAGCACTCAACATCCATATTCCGACTTTAGAAAAACCTAAACTTGCTAGCGAAGAGGCAATTGTGGTGATCTAATTCGCTTGTCTATTTTGCTCTGGAGCTTTTGCTTCAGAGCTTTTTTTGAATTTGAAACTCCCTCTTTTCAACCATTTTAGATACAGTCTTTATAAGATTGAATTAGTTTCACAAAAAGATGTTATTTCTTTATTCGTTGTAAAAAGTGTAGATGGACAAACAATTTTCGTTGTACAAAGTGTAGAGCTACACATTTTTTTCATTGTAAAAAGTGTGTTCAAAGCACAAATATTCGTCGTAATTTTTGTGATTAAGCGCTATACTAGATTTGTAGAATCAGAATAGGAGGAGTATTTATGTATCGATTTGCGATTGAAAGTCTATTGAAATGGAAACAGAACAAGTATCGTAAACCTTTAATCATTGAAGGCGCCCGTCAAGTTGGTAAGACTTGGCTCATGAAAGAGTTTGGTAAACAAGCATACAAAAACACCGTATATATTAATTTTGACAATAATTCCGAAATGGCCGATCTGTTTGCTTCTGATTTAAATACAGAACGTTTAATCATGGGATTAGAACTATATAGCGGTTGTAAAATTGATCCTGATCATACGTTGTTGATCTTTGATGAAGTCCAAGAAGTCCCTCGAGCATTGACATCTCTTAAATATTTCTATGAGAATGCTCCTCAATATCACATTGTCTGTGCATGCTCTTTTTTAGGAATTGCTTTACATCAAGGGACTTCTTTTCCTGTTGGAAAAGTGAATTTCTTGAAATTATATCCTCTTTCCTTTCAAGAATTCTTAATCGCAACTGGTCAAGAACGTTTTGCAAAGCTACTTGATCAAAAAGATTTTCAATTCATCACAGCTTTCAAACAAACTTATATTGATGCTTTGAAACAATATTACTTCGTTGGAGGAATGCCTGAAGCAGTCCAAAATTTTGCGGAAAATAAAGATTTTAATGCGGTACGTGAGATTCAAAAACGAATCCTTAGTGCCTACGAACAAGATTTTTCCAAACATGCACCTCATGAAATTGTCCCTCGATTACGCATGCTGTGGAACAGCATTCCTAGCCAGTTAGCTAAAGAAAACAAAAAGTTCATTTATGGTCTTGTTCGTGAAGGTGCTCGCGCAAAAGACTATGAAATTGCAATGATGTGGCTAATTGACTGTGGCCTGATCCACAAAGTCAGCCGTGTCAAAACTCCAGGTATGCCTTTGCGTGCATATGAAGACTTGAAAGCATTTAAACTTTTTCTAGTGGACGTTGGCCTTCTTGGTTGCATGGCAGGACTTTCTCAAAAGACCTTACTGAATGGAAACGATCTTTTCGTAGAATTTAAAGGCGCTCTTACAGAACAATACGTTTGCCAACAGTTAAAAACCATTCCCGATTTAGGCATTTATTACTACACCAACGACAGAGGTTCTTGTGAAGTTGATTTTATTGTAGATACAGGCGAACAAATCATTCCTGTGGAAGTAAAAGCAGAAGTCAATCTCAAAGCTAAAAGTCTTAAGATTTATCAAGAAAAATTTTCTCCTGAAATTGCGATTCGCACATCTATGGCAGACTACAAAAAGGAAGAATGGCTTTTGAATTTACCTTTGTATGCAATAGATCAGATCACTGAAATTTAATTGACATCTTTCTATTTTCCATATGAAAAGTCCCTTTAAACTACACTCGCTTTCTTGCTTTTGAGTGTGATTTAAAGGGACTTTATTTTTAGATTTGATTTTGATTCAAGCTATGACATTTGAACGATCGCAAAGCCTGCTTGATGCACAATTTGATGCAGCAATTCTTTCTGGATCGCTTCTCTTCCATAAACAATAGCTGTTTTATTTTTAAAATTCACTTCTGCTTTCAGCTTTCCTCTTTGCTGAAATGCCGACTCCAAACGTTTAGCACAGTGTTCGCAATGCATACCATCAATATGCAACTGTATGCGCCAAGGATAGGCGGATTCTACTTCTTGTTCAGAAATTGTTTTGATGCCAAAAATAAAGTAGATCATATGGAATACCCATACCCCTGCTAAAACTAACTGCCCGATCCATACGCGATGCATCATCAAAAAGCCAATGGCCATCAACAGAGTGACGATTGTCATGACACGAATTTTTGTCTTTTTGGTCATGCCTTTTCCTTGCACATAGCTTTCTAAATTATTTTGATACAGCTTCGTGCCGACAAACCATTGATGGAGCTTTTCAGAACTTTTGCCAAAGCAACAAGCGGCTAAAAGTAAAAATGGAAAAGCAGGAAGCAATGGCATCACAGCTCCAATTGCGCCAAGCACTAAGCCGATGCAGCCAACGATTCGATAGATCAGTTTGCGAATATTCATAAGTTCCCTGCCATTTCTCTTTGTTCACGTTTATTTTCGATCACATGTCGAATTGCGATGATTGGATGATAAAAGATCATTCGCGGACCAGAGAAACGCATGACTTCACGGATTTTTTCTCTCATCTCTGGTTTGTAACAATGAACTTTGCAGTTGGAACAAAATGTTTTAGTTTCCATAAATGGACAGCGATCGCTGCGCATTTTGGCATAAGCGTCGAGTTGTTCACATTCTGGACATAAGCCATTTAAATGATGATGTTTTCTTTTGCAATACAAAGCGATCATTTGGGATACAAGCTCTTTTTCGCGCTTCCTTTTTTGTTCAACATCGCGCATTAGCTCATTCTCCCATGTTCAACAGAATAAACTTGATCGGCAATTCGCATCGTCGATTTACGATGCGAAACGAGAATGACTGTTTTTCCCTCACGCTCTTCTTGCAGCGATTTTAAAATCACCGCTTCATTTAAACTATCGAGATTACTAGTCGGTTCATCCAATAACATCAATGGCGCATCATGCAAAAATGCTCTTGCTAAACCTAATCGCTGTTGTTCGCCACCTGATAAAGTGTCGCCTAATTCTCCAACTTGCGTTTCATAGCCATTTGGCAAGCTCATAATGAAATCATGGACAGAAGCTTGCTTGCAGGCTTGTTCGATTTCTTCTTGGGTTGCATCCAATTTGGCAATTTTAAGATTGTTCGCAATCGTGTCATGGAATAGATGCGTTTCTTGCGTGACAAAACTTTCCAGATCACGCAGATTTTGAGTATTGATCGCATCAATATCCGTATTCGAAATTTGAATTTTGCCTTGTTGGACGCTCCAAAAGCGCATCAAAAGTTTTAAGAGTGTCGATTTTCCACTACCGCTTCTGCCGGATATGCCAATGACAGAATGTTTAGGAATATCGATCGAAATATCAGAAAGAATCGTTTCTCCACCATATGAGAAAGTGACATGATCCACATCTGCTTTTTCAAAAGAAATGTTTGGCTGACCGCTGATTTCTTGAACAACTGGCGTTTCATCCAAAATATCCAAAACGCGATTTCCTGCCGCAAATGTGTTTTGAAGTGTACTGCCAAGATTGGCTAAAGCTACAACAGGACCAAAGGAGCTCATTAAAGCGATGACTGGAATTAAAACGCCATCAAAGCCAATGACACCTTTCATCGATAACAGCGTTGAAGCCCATAACATCAATAAATCAAACCCTAGAATAACGGTATTGGTAATCGCCGTATTGCGTCCGGCAATTCGTTTCATCTTTTCTTCTTGTAAAGACAACTCATCTGTTTGGCGGTTCATTTCCTGCAGTCTTTGTTGTCCCGTTCCATATTGAATTGTTTCTAAAAGACCACGCAAACTATCTAAGACAAAACTGCTCAACTCGCCAGACTGTTGGCGGAATCGTTTCCCTAAATCGCCATTGAGTTTAGAAATCAATACCGGAATCACAACACCTACGCAAATATATGCAGCTAGTGCAATGATGCCTAAAAGCCAATGGAATGAGCCGATAAATAAGCTCATCAAAATACTGAACAATAAAGCGATTGCTGCTGGTGAAATCGTATGGGCATAGAACACTTCTAAAAGTTCAATATCCGCTGTGATGACGGAAATCAAATTTCCTTTATCTTTGCCTTCAAGTTTTGCCGGACATAATTTGCGCAATGCCACAAAAATATGATTGCGAATTAATGCGAGCAATTTAAAGGCGATGAAATGGTTGCACGCTTGTTCTCCATAACGAAGAAAGCCACGTAAAATCGCAATGATGGCAATGACAATAAAGATCGTTTGCAAGCTCATCAAAGCTGAATAGCCAAGTACATTCAAAACGGCATAGCCGCCAAAAATCGTAATCCATGTCGCACACAAATGACCTAATAATCCAAGTGTAATCGCTAAAATCATATAGCCAGTCAATGGTTTTACTAAACCGATCAAGCGGGACATGACTTGAATATTACTTCTTCTTTTCATCGATCTACGCCATCCTTTCCATTCCATATTGTTCAAGTGATTGTTGGGCATTCCACAGTTTTGCATAATGACCCTTTGTGTCTAAAAGTTCTTGATGCACGCCTTGTTCTACGACGTTTCCATGATCCAAAACATAAATATTGTCGGCTTTGACGACGTTGGCTAAGCGGTGTGAAATCAAAATCACCGTTTTCGTTTTTGCGAGCTCATGAATTTGTGCCATGATTTCATCTTCACTTTCCACATCGATGTTGGACGTTGCTTCATCAAAAATGTAAATCGAACTATCGTGCAGCAACGCTCTAGCCAGAGCTAATCGCTGACATTGGCCACCAGAAAGATTGGCTGCTTTTTCCAATAAAGGCGTATCCAGACCTTGTTCGCTTCTTAAAAATTGTTCGAGATTCACTTGCTTGAGCACAGACCATAACTCATCATCTGAAGCATCCGGATTTGCCATCAATAAGTTTTCACGCACGGTGCCTTTAAACAAATAGCTGTTGCGCCCAATATAAGTCACATGTTTCATCAAGTTTTCTTCTTGAATATTGGCGAGTTCTACTCCACCGATCGTGACAGAACCGGCATAGTGTTTATTTCGCCCCATCAAAATGCCAGCTGTTGTCGATTTGCCACAGCCGCTTTCGCCAACGATTGCTGTAAAGCTTCCTTTTGGAAAAGATAGGTCGATGCCATGAAGAATTTCGCGATCTTGATCATAAGAAAAACGCAGGTCTGAGCAGAGAATTGAACAATCTTGTGGGACACGGCCTTCTTGGATTGGCTCCTCTGGTAAATCGAGCAGGCGGAAAATTTTATCGCTCGCTGCCATTCCATTCATCGCAATATGGAAAAACGAACCGAGTAAGCGCATCGGCAAGAAGAAATCTGCCGACAACAAAATAATGAGCAGACAGCCATATAAAGAAACATTGCCTTGCGCATATTGGGTGATTGCTAAAATAATTCCTAAAGCAGCCCCACCATATGCGACTAAATCCATGATCGTGATGGAGTTTAGCTGCATCGTCAAAACTTTCATCGTAATTTTGCGAAACTCTTCTGCTTCTTGATTCATCTTTTCATTTTGATATGCATCTGCTTGATAGATTTTTAATGTCGTCAACCCTTGCAGGTTTTCTAAAAACGTATCCCCTAATGCGACATATTTTCCCCAATATTTAGCCAGCAGCTTTTTGGCAAACGTTTGCACGCCGGCAATCGCAATGGGAATTAAAGGAACACAAAGAAATAAAGCGAGTGCAGAAAGGAAATTGACAAAACCCAATACGACAAAGAGCGTTAATGGGGCAAGCATCGCATAGAAAAATTGTGGTAAATAAGCTCCGAAATACGTTTCTAATTGTTCAACCCCTTCAACAGCTACTTGGACCACTTCACTAGTTTGAACTTGTTCTTGATATGAAGCCCCTAAACGCAAAAGTTTTTGATAAATCTTCTCGCGCAATGTCCTTTTGACTGCTTTTGAAGATAAATACGCCATGCGGCTAGCAAGTGTCGCACAAATAAAGCGAATAATCAGTGCCACTACCATCGTGATCCCTGTAATCCAAAGCATTGAAGAATCGACTTGTTGCAGGTAGATATTGGCGAGTAATTTGCTGATACTCATCATCATTGCGATATTGGCAAGCAATGAGCACCATTGTAAAAGCACATTAGCCACAATGTATTTCTTGCTTTGCGAGACTGTACCAATGAGTCGTTTATTCATCATCATATTTGTTTTGCTTCCTTCCTTTTCTCTTTGTGTTTCTAAGTTAGTTTTAGCTAACCTCATGTTTAAAAAAATAAGAGGGCGGTCCTCCTATCTTTAATCGTTGTCTTGTCTAGACAAAATCAAATTCCAACAAAAGATATTCCATTTCTAGATTTCTATTCACTCTTAGCGAAGCATTAAAGTTTGTCTTAACTAATCGTCAGTTAGTATATACTAACCCCACTGAATGTCAAGTGTTGTTCTTGTCAACAAACTGTCTTGCCAACTAGAAATTTTGACTTTGACCCCAAACAAAAAAATGATGCATGCCTACTCGAGAAATGAATCTCTTGCATTCATGCACCTTTTTTTAACATTATGATTATCTACTTCAGCGCTTTATTGCGATGATCTGTTCAATTCCGTACTTACAGCCTCATTTATTACTTCATCTTCATCATAAATCGCAATCAAAACACTCATATCTTCGCTGCAAGTAATGCGAACGGTATCTCCAATCTGCGGATCGGTAAAATAGCTTCCGATGTCCTCTTCATTTACGGAATAAACACTTTGTGTTAAAGGTGTTTTTAAATTCGATTTTTCATGATCCACTTCAATCGTTAACGTATTGTCCTCTTTCGCTACGACTTGGCCAACAAGATAATTCATCGGCGAACTGTGATTATTCATCGTAAGAAAGAGCGTTCCAAAACCAGTAACCAAAATGATCAATAAGACAATAAAGTATTCTTTTTTCATTTTTCGCTCCTCCTTTTTGCTGTATTTAAAGCCAATTTAAATATATCAAAAGTTGCGTCTCTTTTTCGCAAAAGAAAAGGAGACCTGCTTTGGATCTCCTTTACTTGAATTCAATATAAGTTTATTCTTCGTCTTCGCTATCAGTATCTTCAACTTCAGCGACTTGTTTTCTTGGTCCGCCATCCCCAAGACGACCGGCATCTTTAAGCCATTCATGGATTTTATCGAGTTCTGCTGGGAAGACTTTAAAGTCTTTAAGCTTCCAAGTCCAGTTGTCACCATGTGGATTTTCTGGATCATTAATTCGACCGAAATCTTTTAAACCGATCACATCCTGCATTGGCAGCATCGCGATGATTGCATCGGAATCGATCGCATAATGGCACACTAAATCGTGGAATGGGCGGTGTAAGTAGCCTCTTTTCTTGAAGAAGCGGCGTAATGCGATTTTACGGTTATTGGTAAAGTTGGCATAGTCTTGTTCTAGAGTTGGTGTGTCATAGAACGAAGTATAGACAACAGAGTTTTCAGAACATTTATGCTTTAACAGTTTTGTTTCCATGCGATATTGTAAAACATCCATCACAGGAATACCGAATTCTTCTTCAATCGCTTTAAGTGTTGGACGCAGTTCACCTTGGTCTTCCGCTGTTAACATCGTATTTGGAATATCTTCAACGATTTTTTCTAATAAATCGCGACCTGGTCCTGATGACCATTGTCCGTATTGTGGATTGCGGTTTTCAGGTACTTTCCATACGAAGTCGAAGCCTTTGAAGTGGATAATGCGAATCGCATCGAAGTTGCGTGCTGTCCATTTAAAGCGAGCACGGAAAGAACGATATTCATCGTCGCGAATCACTTCAAAGTTATACATTGGTTTTTCCCAACATTGTCCTTTTTCGTGATATGGATCAGGTGGGCAGCCCGCAAGTTGAACGGCACGACCATCTGGCTGCACCATGTACTCACGTTTGCGGCTCCATACTTCCGCGTTATCTAAGCTCACGAAAAATGGCACGTCTTGCATTAAGATCAAGCCTTTTTCTCTTGCATAAGAGCTGACTTGGTCGAGCTGACGATAGAAGATAAATTGTAAAAATTGGATGTAGAAAATTTGTTCTACATAGTCGCGAAGGTTTACACCTTGTGCTTCTGGCCAAGTTTGGAATTCTTCTGGCCATTGTGTCCAGCCTTTGCCATCGTTGAGCTGGCGGAATAATTCATATGCAGTCCAGTTGTTGAGCCACCATGCTTCGCGTTTGAATTGTTCAAACTCAGGTTTCCAACGTTTATAGTTTTTACGGAACGCTTTAAACGCTCTTTGGAAATAAGGTTCTTTGAACTTGCGAACAGTTTCATAATCGACAACGTTTTTAAACTTGTTGCAGTTGATGACACTGCTTTGCGTTAATAAATCCATTTCCGCTAAGCGGTCAATGTTGATATAAATTGGGTCTCCAGCATATGAAGAAGCCATGCTGTAGGGGGAGTTGTCTTCTTGTACTGCTGTAATTGGAAGCATCGACCAGATTTTAATTCCGGCACGCGTTAATTCATCGATCATCATCAACGTTTTCTGTCCTAAATCACCAATTCCTTGGTTCCCTGGTACAGAAAACAAAGGTAATAAAATTCCTGCTTGTCTTTCCATAATTTTGATCCACCTGTATATATTGAAACTTCAATAGAATCTCTATTTTTGCCTAAAACTTTTAACACTTTCTTAACATCTATTATGTTACGAGTCATTTTAGCATGATTTCCATACATTTCCAATATCAATTCATACATTTTAAAGTGTTTAATTTGACAAGAAAATCAAAAAAAGTTATAAGGGAGATCCCGTGTTCATGATGCCGGCCAACTGGCCGGCATTTTTTATTCCAGAAAACATAGAGGTAATTTTAACTTGTTTTTGCGCGCAAAACTCGTTAACAATCTGACTTTTAAATCTTTGATCGGCCAATCGTTCTTTTTCTTTTTCATTGTTCTTCCCTCTTTAACAAGTTCCCTTCATCATGTTCTTTCCCTTTTGACAAACAGGGATTTTTGCCATAAAAAAGTCTTCATCCCCCTATATGACTAGGAAAGATGAAGACTTATTGTTGATTCATTTTAAGCTTGAACTTGATCGAGAATTTCTTTCATTCGTTTAGCGAGACCTTGCACTTTGCGAATTGGCATTGAGCAGATCGCAACACGAATTCCTTTATTAACTTTGACAGTAAAGATTTTGTTTTCCATCAATGCAGCATGATAAGCATCACGCAGTTGGTTATCCATCGGTAAAGTGACAAAGAATCCTTCGCGATATGGATAGTAAGGCAAGCCTACTTCATCGGCTTCTTGAATGAAGAGTGAAGAGCGCTGTTTTAATAATTGAACATATTGTTCTTTTTCATCGAGATATTGTTGGCGTTTATCTCTCATGATGACTGAGAAAGTTTCCATTGCGCCATTGTTGATATTAGACCAAGTCGCACGAGCTGATTTTTCAAATACGATTTTCAACTCATCCACTGCCGCTTGTGTTTTTCCAAGCAGAATCGCCGCTCCACAACGTAATCCATAAGCAGTCATCGATTTAGAAATAGAGAACGCCACAACGATTGCAACATTTTCATCGATCGCATCGAAGTTCGCAAAATATTTTTTCGCTTCAAATCCGCGATAAGAGTAGTCGATATACGCAATATCGTTAATCAAAACAACAGAATGTGTTTTTGCGCATTCATTTAAGAAGGCAATGACTTCTTTCCATTCTGCATCGGTCATTGAATATCCAGTTGGGTTATGGCAAGGGTCATTGATGATCAAAACGAGGCGATCTTGTTTTGTCATCACGTCTTTACAAGTTGCTTTTAAAGACTCGACGTTGAAATGATCTTGTTCAAATAAAGAATAAGTGGAGACATTTAAGTTGTTCATTTGCGCCATTAATGAATAAGAACCCCAAGCGATTTCTGGAATGATGAGCGTTTGTCCAGCTTCTAAGCAGTTTTCAATCGTCATGCCAACAGCGCCGGTTCCTCCTGGAGTGGCAATGACTTCTTTATATAAATTAGAGTTGCCATCTAATACCCAATCGATCGCATCTTTTTGGAAATCAGGGTTTCCCGTAAAGCTGACCGCATATTTTGCGAGTTTGCGATTATCTAATGCTTTTAGCGTATCGTAGACCGTATTTAAAGCTGTCAGTTTTCCTTCTTCGGAATATAAAGATCCAATGACGCCATCCACGACGGCATCGTCGCCATATTTTTCTTTTGCTTCTTTCGCTTTTTCGACGATCGTAAATACTGTATCGACGATTGGTGTACGGTTTACACTATCTTTGACAAAACTCATATTCAATCTTCCTTTCTCGTAATTGCGTAGCTGCCTAGCCATTTGTTGATGACACAAACTGGACGCAGTGCTTGCAGACATGCATCTAAATTTTCTCGATTTGTTTTTCCATCCGCTTGAATATAGAAGAAATATTCAAATGGGTGTCCTTTACGCGGACGCGATTGTAGGCAATCCATATCGAATCCAAAAGCAGAAATGACATTAATCGCTTTTGCGAGAGAACCAACCGAGCTATTGACGCTGATCAATAAAGAACAATAATCCCCGAGGTGTTCGTTTTCTTTTGTGGAAATAACCAAGAATCGTGTTGTATTGGAAGAATCGGATTCGATTTTTTCCGCTAATACATTGAGTCCATACAACGATGCATTATCTTTGGACCCAATCGCCGCTTTGGCTTTATCGTTTTGTTGAGCAACATATTGCGCTGCCATTGCTGTATTTGGATAAGCGATCGTTTCGACATGCAAGCGATCGAGGAAATCTTTGGATTGCCATAACGCTTGGTCTTTGGAATACACCCATTTAATATCATTGAGCGTCGCATCTTTTGTTCCTAATAAGCATTGTTCAATGCGTTCATCCACGACTTGGTTAATATAAATCGGATAGTTCAACAAGCCATCCATGACTTCGCCAACTAATCCGGAATTCGAATTTTCTAAAGGCAAAACGCCATAAGCTGCTTTGTTTTCGCAAACAGTTTGAAACACTTCATCAAAACTTTTGCATGCTTTTTGGTCTGCATCTGGAAAGAGACGTTTCGTTACCGAATGGGCAAACGCTCCTTCAATACCGCAATACGCAACTGTATTAGCACTCATCAATCGGCGTTGCCGCTTTTTGGAGATATCCATTAACTTTTGAATCCATGCCCCATAGTCATCTTTGAGCGATTCATCGTGAATTTGATCTTTACTTTTTTGAATCACGACTTTTTCGCGAACGGGATCAAAGACGGGCATGTCATTTTCCATTTTATATTGGGCAACTTCGCTTGCTGCCTGCATGCGTTTTTCAAACAGCTTCGCTAATTGCGCATCAATTTCATCTATTTCTTGTCTGACTTCTTCCAATTGTTTCACATTATCACCTTTGCATATCTTACCATTGCGCAAAGGGTCTCTAAAGATTTCCGATCCGACTCCTGTAAGATTTGACTTGTTCTTCTCAATTTTTTACTTATTTTCAAACTTTTTTCTGAAAATTGTATTCATTCCAAAGCTAAATTCACTTACAGAGAACGATCTTCTACAAATCCCTATCCATAATTCGTAAAATAAATGAATCTTAGCAGTTCAAGAAAAGCCGATTTCTATTTTGACGCAATAAATAAATATGGAATAGAAAGATCAGAGAGGAGCAGCTCGCTAAGTATTGGCTTTTCCTTATTCAATATGAAACTCACTGTCTCTTTACCTGGATTATCTTATCCAGTTTGGATTGAAAAAGATTGTCTGAGCCATTTAGCAGACAAACTCGATACACAAAAGAAAACGATGCTCGTGTATGATTCGGGCATCCCAACAAAATGGGTCGACCTTGTCACAGATCAACTTGCCGATGTGTCTTGTTTTTGTTTTGAACAAGGCGAAGGATCCAAAAACATCAAGACTTATGAACATTTATTAATTACGATGAGTAACGCAAAGCTCAATCGCAAAAGCCAAGTGATCGCTCTTGGCGGTGGCGTAACGGGGGATCTTGCTGGATTTGCGGCAGCTACGTATATGCGCGGCATCGATTTTATCAATTTACCGACGACCGTTCTTGCCCAAGTCGATTCTTCTGTTGGTGGAAAAACCGCAATCGATTTAGGGCCGATCAAAAATATCGTCGGTGCCTTTTGGCAGCCTAAAGCCGTTTTGATTGACCCTCATGTTTTAGAAACGCTCGATGTACGGCAAATTCATGCTGGTTTAGTTGAAGCGCTCAAGATGGGGCTTTTATTTGATGCTGATTTAGTTGCGGATTTTGAACAAGAACAGCTCGACTTTGTGAAAATCATCGCTCGTTCAATCGATTTAAAACGCATCGTCGTTGAACAAGACGAAAAAGAATCTAATTTAAGAAAGTCTTTAAACTTCGGTCATACAATTGGCCATGGCATTGAAGGAAGCTTTGCAAATCACGATTATTTACATGGGGAATGCGTTGCGGCAGGTTTATTGTATTTTCTAACTGATCCCACCTTGCGCAAACGCGTTTTAAATATTTTGAATCGTTTAGACACACCACAAATCGACAACTTTGATTTTGATTTGGCAAGCAGTCTCATTGCTAATGATAAAAAAGGTAACGAGAGCGGCATCGATTGTGTCTTTGTCGACAAACCTGGACACTTCTACTTTCAAACGCTCACTCCAACGCAAATCGATGCATTATTAAAGGAAGATATATATGAAAAACACGTTCGGTAACAATATCTCCATTACCCTTTTTGGTGAAAGTCATGGCGAAGCGATTGGAGCCATTTTAGATGGTCTGCCTGCTGGCTTTGAAATTGATTTAGACAAACTCAATTGGGAAATGGAAAAGCGCAAAGCAAAAGGAAAATTATCCACAAGACGTCATGAAGCGGATCAAGTCCATTTTGTTTCTGGCTTTTTTGAAGGCAAAACAACGGGTACACCATTGACGATTTTGATCGAAAATACCAATACGCGCTCCCAAGACTATGCGCAATTAAAATATCGCCTACGCCCAGGTCATGCCGACCTTGCCGCTTTTGAAAAATATAATGGCTATCAAGACTATCGCGGCGGCGGTCACTTTTCGGGCCGTTTAACTGCCCCCATCGTTGCAGCTGGCGCAATTTGTAGACAAATTTTAGAAGCCAAAGGTGTGAATCTTGCCACGCACATTCAATCGCTGCATGGCATTAGCGATGACAACTTTGCGAGCAATCTCGATGATCTCGCTAAACAAATGGCTGATTTAAATCAAAAAGAATTTCCAGTTTTAAATATGGAAGCTAGCGAAAAGATGGTTGCCGAAATTGAACAAGCGAGTGTCAATCTCGATAGTGTCGGTGGTGTTCTCCAAACGATCGTCACTGGTTTTCCTGCCGGAGTTGGCGAACCCTTCTTCGATTCAATCGAAAGTACGATCAGCCATTTAATGTTTTCGATTCCCGCTGTTAAAGGAATTAGTTTTGGTGAAGGCTTTGGCTTTGCCAATTTATATGGATCTCAAGCTAATGATCCAATCATCGTCCAAGATGGAAAAATTCAAACGCAAACGAATCGCAATGGCGGGATTAATGGCGGCATCAGCAATGGCATGCCAATTGTTTTCCAAACTTGCATTAAACCGACGCCATCGATTTATCAAAAACAACACAGCGTCAATTATCAAACAAAAGAAGAGGTCATTTTAGAAATCAAAGGCCGTCATGACCCGGCAATTATCCACCGTGCCCGCGCCGTTGTAGATGCGCTTTGCGCTTTTGGATTGCTCGATTTGTGGATGAGCCATCAAGCGACAACCTCTTTTGAAGCATAATCATTCCCATTCGTTCTCATATCGATTCTAGAAAGGAAGGATTTTATTGATGAACGTTTTATTACAACCTTCCCCCATTGCCGGAACACTCCATGTTCCTGCCTCCAAATCATTAAGTCACCGCGCCTTGATCTGCTCGGGACTTGGACAAGGCGTTTCGACGATTGAACATTTAGGCGACTCCAAAGATATTCAAGCAACGCTTTCTTGTTTAAAAAATCTTGGCACCAAAATTACAGTTGATCCAAAAACCAATCTTGTTTCTTTACAAGGGTGCAAGCCGCAAAATTTGACTGATCCCGTAACACTCGATGCCTATGAATCGGGTTCGACTTTGCGCTTTTTTATCCCTATTGTGGCAGCGGGTCAAGAACTTGTTACTTTTAAAGGTCAGCCAAGTCTTTTAGCAAGGCCTTTAGGGGTTTATGAAACGCTATTCCACAACCAAAACTTGCGCTTTGATCAAAGTCCTGAACAATTGATTTTTCAAGGTCCATTGACTGGCGGCTCATATGCTTTAGAAGGGCATATTTCCAGCCAATTTATTTCCGGCATGCTTCTAGCGGCTCCTTTATTGGGCGGCATTGATTTAGAAGTTATCGGAGATTATCAATCTCGCTCTTATGTCGACTTAACTGTTGATATGATGCGCCAATTTGGCATTATCGTCGAAGAAGTCAATGATCATCATTATCACATTGCTGGCGATCAATACTATCAAAGTCGGCATGTACAAGTGGAATCCGATTGGTCGCAAGCTGCCTTCTTTTTAGTATTAGGCATGTTAAAACAATCTTTAACACTAACCGGACTGAAACAAGACTCTTTGCAGGGCGATCGCGTGATTTTTGATTTTGTCCAACAAGCCGGCGGGTTACTCAACTGGAACGAAGACAAACTTGAAGTTAGTCCTCATCAAATGCATAACTTCACGTTTGATTTAGCGGATTGCCCAGATTTAGGCCCAATTCTTTGTACATTAGCGGCCTTTGTGCCTGGCAAAAACCGCTTAATCCACACAGCTAGACTTCGTTATAAAGAAAGTGATCGCGTTGCAGCGATGGAAGAAGAATTAAGAAAATGGGGCGTTGAGATTTCAAGTGATGAAGATTCGATCACCATTATCGGCAAAGACTCCTATGTATCTAATGAACTTGTGACAATCGATAGTCATAACGACCATCGCATCGTCATGGCAATGGCTGTCTTTGCGCTTTGCGCCAATCAGCCTTGCGTGATCAAAAATGCGCAAGCAGTAAATAAAAGTTATCCAACGTTCTTTGCGGATCTGCAATCTTTAGGCGTTGAACTCAAGGAGGTATAAACATGAAAACAGCTGGAATTATCGGGATGGGCGTCATGGGTGGCTCTTTTGCCGGACGCTTAAAACAACTCGGTTATCGTGTTTATGGATTTGATTTAAATGGTCATTCTTTAAAACGCGCTAAAGAAAAAGGTTGGATCGATGAAGGCTTTGCGGATTTTTCCCACGGCTTATCCGAATGCGAGCTTTTGATTTTCTGCATTTATCCAACGTTGTTAAAACAATGGATCGAAAAGAACCAAAACCACTTTGCGCCGCATACTTTGATTTTAGAAATTTCCGGGGTTAAGCGCGCGGTCATGGAACCTGTCCAACAAATCTTGCGCAAAGATTGTGAACTCATGTCCATTCACCCAATGTGCGGCCGGGAATCAAAAGGGATCGAATTTGCGAATCCAGCAATTTTCGATCAAGCCAACTTCATTTTGATTCCCGATGATCACAACACCGCTTCTTCGATTGTTAAAGTCAGCTCCTTGGCAAAAGATTTAGGATGCAAAAACATCTCTGTTTTATCACCGGAAGAACACGATAAAATGATCGCCTTTTTATCGCAATTAACCCACGTCATTGCGGTCACCTTAATGGACACGCATGAAAACGAACACTTAGTTGAATATACCGGGGACTCTTTTAGAGATTTAACGCGCATCGCTTCCATCAACGAAGATATGTGGTGCGAATTATTTTTATTGAATAAAGATATTTTATTGGATGAGATTCGCCAATTTAGAGATACGCTCGACGAGTTCACGCAAGCTTTAGAACAATCCGATGAAAAGAAAATGAAGGATATGATGATTCTGTCCACAAAAAGACGTCATAAATTCGACTAGTGCTCGGCTTGTCTAACAAGAATACGCAAATCCCCATTTTTGACTTTAAATGTCTATGATCCATGTGAAATCAAGGCAAATTGGCACATTAGTTGCTTGAGTGCTAAAACCAGTTATAATTGACTCATTCACTTAAGAGGTACAACATGAATCAAAAACCGAAAAATAAAAATCTAAAATACCTCATCTTAACGTTTGGGATTATCATCCTCTTTGCGGTGATGTTTTTCCCTTCCATGATGAACAACTCTAGAAATTCTGCGACTTCTTATTCCGACTTTTTACAACAAGTTGAAAAACATGAAGTCGAGAAAGTCACGATTGAAGGTGACACGATCTCCTATACAACAGATGAAGATGATCGCAAAGTCTATGTGACTCAGCGCGTCGAAGATCCTAACTTAGTGGATCGTTTAATGGCTGGCGGTGTTGAATTTACAGAAGTTCCCGCTCGTCAAAACAGCTTCTTAACGACATTCTTGCTCACCTTTGGACCTTACATCTTGTTATGGCTTGGTTTATGGTGGATGCTTAGAAGCTTCCGCAGAAAAATGAATAACTCCATGGGCGGAGGCGGAGGATTTACATTTACTAATCCAAATTCCGACGACAATGGAGATGATGATGACGAAGGCAATGGCGGTGGGGGATTCCCATTTGGCGGCTTTGGTGGTTTTGGTCAAAACGAAAAAACAAATGCCAAAGTTTATAAAGGGGAAATGACCCACACCACATTTAAAGATGTTGCCGGTCAAGATGAAGCAAAACAAAACTTAAAAGAAATTGTTAGCTTCTTGAATAATCCAGGACGCTATAACGAAATTGGTGCCAAAATGCCAAAAGGTGCCCTTTTAGTTGGTCCTCCAGGTACAGGTAAAACGTTATTAGCTCGTGCCGTTGCTGGTGAAGCAGGGGTTCCATTCTACTTCATCGCCGGTTCCGAATTCGTCGAAATGTTCGTCGGTCGTGGGGCAAAACGTGTGCGTGACTTATTTAAAGAAGCCCGCAAACATGCACCATGTATCGTCTTTATCGATGAAATCGATACAATCGGTAAAAAACGTGATGGATCTGGATTTAATGGCAACGATGAACGTGAACAAACACTCAACCAATTGCTTGCGGAAATGGATGGCTTTGATGGATCTAAAGGAATTGTCCTTTTAGCCGCAACGAACCGTCCTGATTCCCTTGACCCTGCCTTAACTCGTCCAGGTCGTTTCGACCGTCGTATTCCTGTTGAACTGCCTGACCTTGAAGGTCGTGAAGCGATCTTGCAGCTTCATGCTAAAAACGTGAAAATGGCACCAAATATCGACTTCAATATGATTGCTCGCGCTTCTGCCGGAACATCTGGTGCTGATTTGGCTAACATCATTAACGAAGGTGCATTGCTTGCAGTTCGTGATGGCCGTAAACAAGTAGCCCAACGCGATTTGGAAGAAGCAATTGAAATCGTTATTGCCGGGGAACAAAAGAAAAATAAAGTCATTTCGCCAAAAGAGCGCATGATTGTCGCTTATCACGAAATTGGCCACGCTCTTGTTTCCGCGCGCAGCTCACATGCTGCACCAGTTCATAAAATTACGATTATCCCACGTACTAAAGGTGCGTTAGGTTATACGATGCAAGTTGATGAACAAGAAAACAACTTGTTGAGTAAAGAAGAACTGTATACAAGAATTGTTACGTATTGCGGTGGTCGTGCTGCTGAAGACTTAGTCTTCAATTCCATTACATCCGGCGCAAGCAACGATATCGAAATGGCAACGAAAACAGCGCGCATGATGATTGCTCGTTTAGGAATGTCCGACCACTTCGGTATGACTGCTTTAGAAACCGTCAATAACCAATACTTAGGCGGCGATACTTCTCTTGCTTGCTCACCAGAAACTTCTGCGCAAATCGACCAAGAAGTCATCGCTTTAATCGACAAAGCGTATAAAGAAGCTTGCCAAATTTTATCGGATAACATGATGAAATTACACGAGCTCGCTAAATACCTTTACGAAAAAGAAACAATCACTGGCGAAGAATTCCTCGAAATTCTCAACCGCGAATAAAACTAAAGCTCCAAGATTGCATGATGCCAATCTTGGAGCTTTCTTTATTTCATAATTTTGTGAATCGCTCTTGCCATCCAGCGCTTGCGATTGGCATAGCGAAATGGCGTATCAATCCATAATGCTTTATTTAAAATGCCTTTGGTATGCGAGAACGTTTCAAATCCATAGCGACCATGATATTGACCAATACCGCTAGCCCCCATACCTCCAAAAGGCAAACGTTCGCTAGAAATATGCAGAACAGTATCGTTAATGCATCCGCCGCCAAAAGGCTGCACATATTTCATATACGACTTACGCAAATCATTGCGCGTAAATAAATAGAATGCCAATGGCGTTGGCAAAGAGGCAAGTTTTCGCATCAACGGTTTAAAGTCACGATACGTCAACACTGGTAAAATCGGTCCGAAAATTTCTTCCTGCATGATCGGATCATCCCAATCCACGCCTTCTAAAACCGTCGGTTCAATTTGGAGCGTATCCACACTTGCCCGACCGCCGATCACAACTTTTGTTTCATCCACTAAAGAGACAAGATGTTTAAATCGCGATTCATTAATGATCTTGCCAATTTGTGCCGGGTTTGGATATTGTTTTTGAATTTCATGTTTTAAAGCAGCCATAAATGGTTTAGCGACAGATTCATGAACGATGACATAATCTGGTGCGACGCAAGTTTGACCGGCATTTAAAAACTTGCCAAAGACGATCCGTTTTGCGGCTAAAGCAAGGTTGGCACTTTCATCCACAACAACAGGCGATTTACCACCTAATTCTAACGTTACTGGTGTCATATTCTTGCTGGCAGCTTGATAAACGAGTGAGCCGAGATTTTTGCCGCCCGTAAAGAAAATGTAATCGAACTTCAATTCTAAAAGTTCACTGATCACTTCTCTTCCTCCCGGTGCTACGCAGACAAATTCTGGAGGATAAATCATTTGGATCATCTTTTCGATCACCGCATTGGTCGCTTTAGCAGCATGACCGGTTTTCACGATCGCTGTATTGCCAGCCGCAATCGCTTGGGCTAGAGGTTCGATCGCGAGTAAAAATGGATAGTTCCAAGGTGCCATGATCAACACATTTCCATAAGGAACAGGTACAGTTTGACTGCTCGAAACAAATTGATGAATGGGAGTTAAATGATTTTTAGCTAGCGCATTTTGTTTAAGATGGCGAATTTGCCAATCGATCGCACTTAATGTCAAACCAACTTCGGACATATATCCTTCTGTAGAAGATTTTCCTAAATCTTGATGCAGTGCTTCTAATATTTCTTGTTCATGCAGTTCAATTGCTGCTTTTAATAATTGCAGCTCCACTTTTCTTTCTTGATATGAAATCGTTTTGCCCGATTCAAAATAACGTCTTTGTTTTTCTAAAATTGCTCCATAATCCACGGCTTCTTGTCCATTGGTGTTTTCGTTTACGGATTGTGTATTGTCTATTGTTTCCATATGATCGCACCCCTCCTTTTCTTGTTGGATTTTATGATTCTGATCATGATTCTAATATAAACGGCATTTTTATGTTTTCGATATGCATCTAATGAAAAAAGGTCTTCATCAATGAACGAACACATCAGGTTCTAGTTCAAATGAGGAAGACCTTCTCTTCATTCAAAATGGGTTGAAATGATTGAAATCGTTTTTATTTTTCTTTTGCGGCATCGATGAAACGCATTAAGCCAGCTTCATCCATGTAACCAGCTGTTGCTAAAACAGCTTTGCTGTCTTTGAAGAAAACTAAAGTTGGAACAGATTGCACGCGGAATGCGTTTGCCAGATCTGAGTTTTCATCAATATCTACTTTAGCGATCACTACATCGCCTTCTAATTTAGCTGCAGCGCCTTCTAATACAGGAGCTAACATTTTGCATGGTCCGCACCATGTCGCAAAAAAGTCGACTAGAACTTGAGAATTAGATTCAACGATCTCTTTAAAATCATCAACACTTTTAACGTGACGAATTGCCATAATTTATATCTCTCTTTCTTTAGAATTAGTTTACATTAACTTTATCATAAGCACTTCTATTTTGCTCACAGATTGTTATTTTCATATTGCTTTAAAAGTACTCTTTGGATTTCATCTTCCGAGTCGATTTCGTCTTTACTTAAAGACTGAAGATCTAACTCCGATTCTCTCTTTTCTTCCGGATTCGTTTGTTCTTGTTGAGCTTGTTTTTGCAGTCTGACTTCAGCTAAGTAGTTATTAAAGATTTTATAAATCGAAGCCATTAATGGTACACCAAGCACCATGCCTAAAACCCCAAACAACGAACCACCCACAACGATTGTCATCATGACAAAAATACCGGGCAGACCAACTTTATTGCCGACAACTCTTGGAAAGAAGATGTTCGATTCAATTTGTTGGATCACACAAAGGAAGACTAAGAAAATCAAACATTTCATTGGGCTAATCGTAAAGATAATAAATGCGCCGATCCCGCCGCCAATAAAAGCACCGACCATTGGAATCATATTGATGACACCAACTAAAACCCCAATCATCGTCGCATAAGGCAATCTTAAAATCAGCATCCCCACACTGCACATCGTACTTAAAATGCAGGCTTCAATAATTTCACCAGTAATAAACGATTTAAATGATTCGTGGATGATCATCAAAGAACGTGTTAAATGGGCACGTTTTTCTTGTGGCATGAATAAATCGGTCAAAACGAAATAAGCTTTAATGAAGCGTTCTTTTTCCGATAAGATATATGCCGCAAATACGACAACAACAAATAAATTAACGACACTGCCAATTGCTCCTGATACGATACTCATCGTTGAATTGACGACGTTTTTATCGCTGTTGCCATTGAGGATAAAGCCTAAAATTGCTTCTGTTGTTTTTTGCCAGTTAAGATCAATACCGCCTAACCACTTGCTGAATTCTGGATATTGGATCGTCAGCTGATCGATCGCGGATTGAATTTCTTTAAAGTAACGTGGAACTTCGCGCGCTAACATTTGTACCGCATTGATCAAGTTTGGAATAACGATCGACAAGATCAGCGCAATAATACAAAGTGCGACTAAAAAGGCGACGAGCATCCCAAATGTTCGAGCCCGCTTTGCGAAAAACGGAACGTTGCAGTTTCTGATTTTCTCTTCCACAGGTGCCATAATGAGGTTCAAAATAAAGGCGAGCGCGACACCTCCCATTAAAGAAGAAAATGCGCTGAGCACATATTGAAACCCTTCAGCAAAGTAAGAGAAGTTGGTAATAAATAAGATCGCAAGCACAACAACAAAGCTTGCCATCCATAGTGTTTTGTATTTTCGAAAGATTTTCATGGATTGTCCTTTCGTTTACTCAATTCATTTAAATGCGATCTGATCACATGGACATATAGTGTCGAAGCGCCACAAAGCCAACTCCAAAAAAGAGTGCTGAAATAGCGAGCATCAAAACATCACCTTTAAACATCGCATACATCGATAGCGCACAAGCTATAAATAAAGCGATCCAAGATATCCATAACGCTGTTTTTTTCGAGCATTTTTTCATACATATATGCCTTTCTTATCGTTTTTCAGATAGATCTTATTTTAACACGTTTAAAGTCAATGAAAAATCATCATACTTGTAACGAATAAAACTGTCAGAAATCAAAGTTTTCATCTCTTTTTGATTTTCTTTGTTTACAATGATATTCGTGTTCTTTTACTTCATGGTTATTAAGTCGTAACCACTGAAGTAATCACGAATAGAAAGGGGAGTTGAATATGGCTAAGCGACAAAAAATGTCCAAAGATGAAAAAGCAGAATATCGCATGCAAAATAAACAAGCCAAGCAGCTTGCTTACGATCAAAGCGAATCAGCCAAAAACACCAAAAAAGCTCACTTTTCTTTATTTCCCTTACTTCTCATTGTCCTGTTCTCTTTTGCGGTGACGTTTTTCATGGAGTCTCGACAATCCAATGCCCCACACGGTTTAACACCTATTGAATTAAATCAACGGATTGAATCCGTCGCCTTGAAATATGATATTTTAGATCATCTCGATGAGCTCAAAGCGATTGTCGCTGTTGAATCCAATGGCCAAAGCGAAGATGTTTTCCAATCTAGCGAATCAGCCGGATTGCCACCTAATTCTTTAAGTGTTAATGAATCGATCGATCAAGGCGTCAGCTATTATCGATCGCTATTAGATAAAGCCGAAAAACTCGGTCTCGATCAAGATTCTGTTTATCAAGCCTATAACTATGGTAGCGGCTATTTAGATTTTGTTGCCCAACATGGAAAAAAACATACTCAAGAACTTGCGGAAGAATTTTCCCGCATCCACAGCAATGGCCGCATCGTCACTTATCCTAATCCAATCGCCGTTGAATCTAATGGCGGCTGGCGTTATGACTATGGCAATATGTTTTACGTTAAACTCATACATCAAGCACTTGATCACGATCCAGCCATTTAAATGATCCA
Organism: Erysipelotrichaceae bacterium; assembly: GCA_030528085.1. Taxonomy (GTDB): domain Bacteria; phylum Bacillota_I; class Bacilli_A; order Erysipelotrichales; family Erysipelotrichaceae; genus Allobaculum. The sequence continues at coordinate 31,486 of JAUMZN010000005.1, forward strand.
TAAGATTAGACATCGCTTGATCTTCACCCATGTGCCCAAAACAAAATGAGAGATCTTTAGATACATACGTATCGTCGATCTCTCATTTTTATATTGCTTTATCTCATTTTTTATTTCATAGGTGCGCAACTGGGAAACAAAGACCCGGATTTTATTTTTGATACAAAACTCCGCCTTTTGGATCTCAAATCAATCAAACCGAAGATTTAAATAATAATGTGATTGATCTGTATTGAAACACATATAATTTTGTGATTTAGATTGAACGCCTCACCACTTTGAATATAATAAAAATGTGATTAAAATCACTGAATATATCATAAAAACGTGATGAGGTATGTATATGGAACGATTGATTTTGAAGAAACTACTGAACTGGAAGAATTCTCCCTATCGTAAGCCTTTAATTTTGAAAGGTGTGCGTCAGGTCGGAAAGACTTGGATTCTAAAAGAATTCGGCAAACGCTACTACGAAAACACTGCTTATTTCAATTTTGATGAAAATGAAGAATACAAGCAATTTTTTGAAACCACAAAAGATGTAGATCGAATTTTGCAGAATCTCATGCTAGCAAGTGGTCAGAAGATTATGCCAGAAAAAACTCTCATTATTTTTGACGAGGTACAGGACTGCCCTAAGGTCATCAACGCTATGAAGTATTTCTGTGAGAACGCTCCGCAGTATCACATTGCCTGCGCTGGCTCACTTCTAGGAATTGCCTTAGCAAAACCTTCTTCTTTTCCGGTAGGTAAAGTCAACTTCATGCAGATCGATCCCATGACCTTTACCGAATTTCTATTCGCCAATGGAGATGAGAACTTGGCAAAATATTTAGAGACAATAAAGACCATTGAGCCGATTCCTGATGCCTTCTTTAACCCCCTGTATGAAAAGCTGAAGATGTACTATGTAACCGGCGGTATGCCGGAATCCGTCAAGATGTGGACGGAGGCACGAGATGTAGATGCCATGCAAGAGGCTCTGCTCGGGATTATTGATGCCTATGAACGTGACTTTGCCAAGCACCCCAACGTCAGCGAGTTTCCCAAGATTTCAATGATCTGGAAGTCCATACCATCCCAGTTAGCAAGAGAAAACAAAAAGTTTATCTATAAGGTAGTTAAAGAAGGGGCACGAGCCCGTGAATATGAGAATGCCTTGCAGTGGTTGGTGGATGCCCGACTGGTGCACAAAATCTACTGTAGTACTGCTCCCGGCTTGCCTATAGCCGCCTATGATGACCTCTCTGCCTTTAAAATTTATCTCGTAGATGTAGGAGTGCTCCGTAGATTGGCGCAACTGGCACCAACTGCCTTTAAAGAGGGTAATCGGTTATTTACCGAATTCAAGGGAGCATTAACCGAAAATTATGTACTTCAGACTTTGATTACACAGTTTGAAGTGACTCCTCGATACTGGAAGCAGACAAATCCTCCTTACGAGGTAGATTTCCTGATTCAGCGTGAAAACGATATTTTCCCCGTGGAGGTCAAGTCTGAAGCTAATACAACCAGTAGGAGCCTTAAGAAATTCAAAGAGTTGTTCCCAGATCAAGTTAAGCTTCGTATTCGGTTTTCACTGGACAATCTGAAACTAGATGCTGATGTATTGAACATTCCACTGTTTATGGCGGATCAGACCGATCGGTTGATTGGGATTGCATTGGAACAAAAGAAGGAACAAACGAAAGAACACCAAGACATACAGAATATAGGATGAAGTAAGAAATAGTGCAAACTTCTTTCTTCGTTTTCGTAAAGTGAACAGAACTCTAAATTAAGTAGAAGATAGATAATTCAATTCAATGCAAAGTCTAATTTTATACAAATTTAAAGTTGTACTTTAAATTTGTATAAAAACATTTCCCCTTGCTCGCCTTGATTTTGTTCTTTGGTCGATACACTTTAAGTTTTAACCATTTCTTTTTCAAAAAAAATCCCTTTTATTGACGACTCGATTTAGTTATTTCGAGTGTCGACTAAAAGGGATTTTGTTTTTATGAAGATTTTTTTATTAATGGTCTTTGTTCAACTATTTAATAGCCCACTTGTTCGCCATAAATTGGCTCTTCCACAAATTCTTGTTCTTGATCTGGATAAGTTGGATATTGTTCCTCTGGATATTGTGGTTCAACTGGATATTGCTGCTCAGCAGGATATTGCTCAACACCTTGGTTGGCATTTGGATCTACTGCTTCTGGTGTTTGGGTATTCGATTCTGTCGTTTGTCCAGATGGATTTGCGACATCGATCGTTTTGCCTTCGATCAAATCGAAAATCAAAGATTGGGCAGTATTCACCGTATCGATGTAGTTGACTAAAACGGATGCTTCAGAACCAATCGCTGGGCAGAATGCCATTGTTGAATCCCCGCTTAATGCATAACTTTGAATATTCCAACTTGGGAAAGAAGAAATTTCCAATCCGATCAATTCTTTGATCTGTGTTCCACTCATGTTCGTTGTGAACGCAGTTGATAAAGCGCGGATAAAGTTTGGATAGTTCACAACCATGGAAGGAGACATCATCTTTTCCAACAATGCTCTTAACACGAGCTGTTGGTTGATAATTCTTTGGTTATCTCCTGATAAGTAAGCATGACGTTCACGCGCAAAAGCGAGTGCACGTTCCCCTTCTAAATGGTTCACCCCAGCTTGAACACCTGGCATACCATTGGCATAGAATGTTTCTACTTCTAAACCTGGTTCAACATAAACATCAATTCCGCCAATCGCATCGACAATATTGATTAAAGAAGAGAAGTTGACGCGAACGGTATAGTTCACTTCAATGCCTAAATAATCTTCGATTGTTGATTCTGTTGTACCAATTCCATACCAGCCAGTATGTGTTAATTTATCGCTTTGACCTGCGATTGCTGAACAAGCCATTGCGTTTTTCTTACAAGAGATTGGGATATAGGAATCTCGTGGCAGTGAAATCATTAATACTTGGTAAGTTTTTGGGTTTACACTGACGAGCATATTGACATCAGAACGGCTGATTGTCGATAAGTTGCCATAACTATCGCTTCCTGAAATTAAAACGGTGAAAGGTTCTTCGGTAATGTCCATGACATCATCCGCTGGGTTTTTCATTTCATCAGGAACTGGAACGTAGTAAATATATTGATCCACTTTATTGGTCATTGTTGTTAATGCATTGTATTGGTTGTAGTCGTTTGCGGCTTCCAATAATTCTTCGTGGAATTGTTCCGGAAGAATGATCGCATTGACTTCGCCTCGATATAAAGCATCGACAAGCGCAAAAGAACTTTCATATTCTTGTGTGACTGGTGTTGCCCCAGCTTTGCGCAGTTGTTCGAGCGCACCATTCGTTCCGCGTTCATCTAAAGCAGTCACAACTCCAGTAACTGTGCCGTTTAATTCGCTTGGATTATGAATGTTGCTTCCTTGCATCGCATAAGTCGTTACACTTAATGCCATCTGGTTTAAAACATCCGCTGAATTAAGGGTATCGGCATTTGGATCATCTTTTTTTGTGTTATCGGTTGTGGCTGTTGGCGTGGAGATCGATTCAAAGAAGTCTCCAGTTTTTTGCATATAGTAGCCGCCTAAAACACAAGTGCAGCTCAGCGCAAAAGTAAACACCATCACAACCCCTTTAATCCAATGGCGGTAATAGCGTTTCAATAATAAACAAATGAATAACACTAAAACTAAAGCAAGTACGCCATAGCCAATAACAAGTTGCATCGTTGAGAAGATTTCCAAGCGGAATGCTTCATATGCGATATAACCGGCTGACGCAATAAATAAAAGAACAAAGAGCCAAGACAAAACAGTCACGGTCTTTGATTGATGATTTGTATATCGTCTCATGTTTCACCTCATGAACTTAAAAATGCGCTTATTATAGTAACATAGACCAGACTTAAGTCCCATACAGTTTTGTCACTATCCATGTCAATTGTCCTATTACTCCAATAATAAATATCCTGTACGCTTTAAAAAAACATTAAATCTCTTTTACCTTTCGCCAATACTCTTATTCATTTTGATTTATGCTTAGTCACGCTGTACATAAAGAAAAAACGCTTTGATCTGCCTCTGTGCAAGGGATCAAAACGTTTGAATCATCATATATTTTCTTATTTTACAAAGAAGCCGACTACTGCACCTTCAGGTCCCGTATGAGTCGCTAAAACATAACATCCTTCTAAATCATCACAATTAAATGTAGTTTCCAACTGACTTTCAAATGCTTCTTTGAGTGTTTTAGATGGCTGTGGATCTAAGCCAGTATAACCAAAGATGACCGGACGATCTAAATCGATATCCCACTCTTTAGCTAGTCTTGCCATACTGTTATACGCTTTTTTCATGCCGCGTACTTTTAAAGGCACCGCAACTTTGCCCTCTTCTAAAGTCAAAATTGGTTTAATTCCTGCTAGTTCGCCAATTGCGGCAGTTGCGGCTGAAATGCGTCCGCCGCGTTTTAAGTATTCCAACGTTGGCACTAAACCTAAAAGGCGAACTTTCTTTTTATCTTCTTCTAAAATATCCACAATTTCCTTGGCGGATTTGCCTTGTTTGCGTAAATCTAAAGCTTCTTGAACGAGTAACATCATTGGAAAGCTGATGTTTTGTGAGTCGATTAAATGAATTCGGTTTTCATCGACGCTAGTTTTTGCCAAGCGAGCGGAGTTATAAGACCCCGATAAAGTTGAAGCTAATGAAATGACGATGATTTCATCTTCTGGATTTTTCAATAAGTCTTCAAAAATATCCATATAGACAGCTGGAGAAACTTGGCTTGTCGTTAATGTAACTCCCTTTTGCTGCTGAGTATTGTAAAAGTCTTCGCTTGTGAAATTTTCTGGCATAGGTTCGCCATTAGCAATGATGCCTAGTGGAGCAACGATTAATCCATGGTCGCGATCTGTTTTCAATTCTTGTGCACTATCGGCTACGATCCAAATCATATTTGATCTCCTGTTCTTTTTGTATTGATCTGCTAATGCTCTTTGAATAAGAGCATTGTCTTGTTCTTTTCTTGATTGATCGATGGAACAAAATATTCAAGTTAAACCCGCTTATTTCGTTCACGCAGACAGTTTATTTTCGTTTTGTTGAGTTGTCAACATTATTGTTGATCGATCAACAATAATTGTATTCTCCTTCTCTTTTGGCGAAAAAAAAAAACGTTTTGATTGTCCGATTTTTATCGCAATCAAAACGTTTTCGTAACTCTATTTATTTTACAAAAAAGCCAACACCAGCACTGTTTGGTCCAGTATGAGTCGCTAAAACAAAACTTGCTGGCATCACTCGATCTGGGAAATGGTGATCGAGCTGCTTATCAAAAGCTTCTTTTAATAAATGACCAGGTTCAGGATCTAAGCCGGTATAACCAAAGATGACCGGACGATCTAAATCGATTCCCCATTCTTTTGCTAGACGTGGCAGACTGTTATACGCCTTTTTCAATCCACGCACTTTCATTGGAATGCCGACAACTCCATCCACAACAGATAATAACGGTTTAATGCCTACCATATCCCCGATTGCTGCAGTTGCTGCTGAAATGCGGCCACCGCGTTTTAAGTATTCAAGCGTTGGGACAATCCCCATAAAGCGAACTTTCTTGGCATCTTCTGTTAAAATATCCGCAATTTCTTTAGCTGTTTTACCTTGTTTGCGCAAATCGAAAGCTTCTTCGACAAGCAATGTGATCGAGAAACATACCGTACCCGAATCAACAATATGGATACGATCTTCATCTAAACCACTTGCCGCAAGGTGTGCGGAATTGTATGTTCCCGACAATTTAGATGCTAAAGAGATATAAATCACTTCATCTTCCGGATTTTTGAGAATTTCTTCAAAAATATCCATATAAACTGCCGGTGCAACTTGGCTAGACTTCATGACGACGTCTTTTTCTTCCATTTTTTCGTAGTACTCTTCGTATGTGAATCCTGGTTTTAATGGTTCGCCATTGGCATTGATTGTTAAATCCGCAACAATAAAATGATTCTCGCGGTCTGTTTTTAATTCTTGTGCATTATCTGCAACAATCCAAATCATGTTTTTTCTCCTGTCCTATTCTTTATTTCTATTGCTCTTCTTTAGCTGCCTCTTTTTTAGACGCTTCAATTTTTTCTTTCATCTGTGTTTCGATTTCTTCAGTGAGCGTGGAACAAAACGCATAGAACGTTTCCCATTCTTTTTCATCGATCGCAAGATGCGCTTTTTCAAAAACAGATGACGCTTCTTGTTCTAGATAGCTCGTTAATTGTTTCCCTTTTTTGCTCAACTTAAAACGAACCTTATAGGTTGTCTCTCCTTCAATGACTAAAAGATCTTGTTCTTTTAAGTGTTTTAAAGAACGAGAGATTAATGCTTTATCCATGCGCACGATCTGACAACATTCATCAAACCGAAATCCACTTTCAGCCTTATTCAGCGCTAAAAGCACAGGCAAATCTGCACCCTTTAATCCTTTTCCCTCCATATAGAACGATTTAAAGCGATTGATCTGACGGTTTAAGTTATTGATCGTCGCGAAAAAATGTAAAAACTTTTCTGTTTGGTCCATAAGTTAAGTGTATTTCCACTTTGTTGACTCGTCAACATTCAAGCCCGGTTTATTGCTGGGCAGTTTTTTAAACAAGAATTTTTTCAACAGATATATTTTCTCTTTTTCTTTTTCTCATTCTGAAACAATTATAGAACCGTTCCCACATAGATTTATCTTATTTTTTCACGCTAAAACACTTTAATTTGCCTATATTCCATGATTTAAAACTTTTTAAAGTTTTTAAAAATGAATGTTGACACGGTACCGGTTCCATACTATACTTTGATTGTGAAATCGGTTCCACAACTGATTCCATTAAACACTCAGAAAAAGAGAAAGAAAAAGGAGACTAATATGGACTACTCGAAAATCGCGAAAAGCGTTATCGAAAATGTTGGCGGCCAAGAGAACATCATTTCTGCCGTGCATTGCGCTACTCGCTTACGTCTGCGTCTGAAAGACTACAACAAAGTCAATGAGGACAAAATCACGGATATTGATCAAGTCAAAGGTGTATTCTTGGCAAACGATCAATATCAAATCATTCTCGGTTCCGGTACGGTAAACCTAGTTACTGATGAAGTTTTAAAACAAACTCATTTATCCACAAACACAAATACTGAAGAACCAAAAGCCGCAAAAGAAGGAAATCCAATCATGCGCTTTGTCAAAGTGCTCTCGGATATCTTCGTTCCAATCATTCCAGCGATCGTTGCTGGTGGTCTTTTGATGGGAATCAACAACGTTTTAACCGCTAATGGTTTATTCGTTGCTGGAAAATCTTTAATCGACATCATGCCTGAATTTGCAGGCGTTGCGAGCTTCATTAACTTATGTGCAAACGCACCATTCACATTCTTGCCTGTATTAATCGGCTTCTCTGCTACAAAAAAATTCGGCGGCAACCCTTATTTAGGTGCTGCAATGGGTATGATCATGGTTCACCCAGAATTATTAAATGCTTACTCATTAGCAAGTGCTGAAGCAATCCCAACTTGGAACTGGTTTGGCTTAGAAGTTCAATCGATCGGTTATCAAGGAACAGTTCTTCCTGTATTAATGGTGTCCTGGATCCTTGCAAACTTAGAAAAACGTCTGCACAGAATCACACCGAGCTGGTTAGATAACTTAACAACTCCACTATTATCGATCTTAATTACATCCGTCTTAACATTCTTATTTGTTGGACCTGCAATGCGTACTGTCGGCGACTGGCTCGCTTATGGATTAAGTTGGATGTACTCTTCGTTAGGCTTTATTGGTGGTGCAATTTTCGGCTTATTATATGCCCCAATCACAATCACAGGTATGCATCACTCTTTCTCAGCTATCGAAACACAATTGATCGCTGCTGCGCAAACAACTGGCGGATCCTTCATCTTCCCTACTGCTTCGATGAATAACGTTGCCCAAGGCGCTGCAGTATTAGCTGTATTGTTCATCACAAAAGATGAAAAACTGAAATCGATCTGCTCTGCATCTGGAATTTCCGCATTGCTCGGTATTACTGAGCCTGCTATGTTCGGTGTTACATTGAAATTGAAATACCCATTCTATGCCGCAATTATCGGTTCTGCCGTTGGTTCTGCATGGATCGCTGGAACACATACTTTAGCCTTAGCCATGGGCGCTGCTGGATTACCTGGATTTATTTCCATCGCACCACAAAGCTGGGTCAACTTCTTCATCGGCCTTGGCATTTCAATGGCAACTTCTTTCATCTTGACTTTAGTGTTCACTAAACACCAAGCAAACAAAGAAAAACAAACTAAAGAACAACAACCACAAACAACAGAAACTACTGATGCAATCGAAGAACAAGCACAAGAAAACGTTATTGAACAAGCACAAAACAATACAGTTTATGCACCATTTGCTGGTACTGTTAAACCTCTTGATCAATGCGGCGATGAAGCATTCGCTTCTAAAGCAATGGGTGATGGTTTTGTGATCACCCCAACTGACAACAACTTCTACTCCCCTGTAACTGGTGAAGTAAGCTTTATTTTCCCAACTCGCCATGCCCTTGGCTTACAAACAGAAAACGGTACCCAAATGCTGATCCACATCGGTATGGATACTGTAAACCTCGAAGGAAAACCTTTTGAAATGTTCATCAAACAAGGTGACAAAGTCCAAGCTGGCCAATTATTAGGCCGCGTTGATTTCGAACAAATCAAAGTTGCTGGCTTATCGATCGAAACTCCAGTTGTCATCACAAATAAACCACTTGCCACTCCAGTAAACGCAAGCGATGTGAACGCTGGCCAACAAATCCTCACCCTCGAATAAACCCTATCCCCCAAAACGTGAATCGATATCGATTCAATCCCCCACTTTATTGATCGCTGCCATGCAGTCTTCGGGCTGTATGGCCATCGATCTTTCAAACTATTCTTAAGGAGATTTACCCATGAACCAAGTCCGTCAAGAATTTACAACTCCCCAAACCCAAGAAAACCGCGATCAAGTCAAAGCGGATCCAAACCGTCTTGCTTATCATTTAATGCCGCCTGTAGGTTGGCTCAACGACCCAAACGGTTTATGTCAGTTCAATGGCACATACCACATTTTCTATCAATACACCCCAGGCAACCCGACTGGTGCAGATCATCGCGGCTGGGGGCATTACACCACAAAAGATTTCATTCACTATCAAGAAGAAAACGATACTTTTGTTCCAGATCAGTTCGGCGATCATCGCGGATCTTATTCTGGCAGCGCTTTGATTCACGATGGTGTCATGCATCTTTTCTATACTGGTAACAATAAATTAGAAGGTGATTATGACTACATCAATGAAGGACGCATTCATTGGGTTATGCATTCTTCCAGCAAAGATGGCCTTCATTTCACGCCAAAAGAAGTGCTTCTAGAAAATAAAGACTATCCGCAAAATCTGTCTTGCCACGTTCGCGACCCTAAAGTCATTCCTTACAACAACTCCTTCTATATGGTTTTAGGTGCCCGAACAAAAGACTCCTGCGGCCAAGCAGAAATTTTCAAAAGTTCAAATTTACACGATTGGACTCACGCTTCCACAATTACACCCACAACTCGCTTTGGGTATATGTGGGAATGTCCAGATCTAATTGAACTCGATGGTCGTCTATTCTTATTTACTTGCCCACAAGGTGTCGACCAAGAAGGCTACAACTATGAAGCAAAATATCAAAATGGCTATTTTGAACTCGATCGCAATTTAGATGCCGATCAACAAGTTGGTCCTTTCCATGAACAAGATCACGGTTTTGATTTCTATGCTCCACAATCTTTCATTGATCAATCCGGACGCCGCATTTCAATTGGCTGGATGGGCATTCCAGATGTGGATTACACAAAACCAACAATTCAACAAAACTGGCAGCACGCACTGACTTTGCCACGCTTGTTGACACTCAACGAAAACAAAATTTATCAATATCCAATTGTGGAAATTGAAAACTTACGCAATACACACACGCATATAGACGTTCAAGAAAATACTGTCTATACACCAGGTTCAATCGTTTGCGAACTTCAAATCAAACCTTTAAGCAGCACTTGGACAATCCACCTGCGCAAAGACTGCACATTATCTTATGATGGCAAGCTGTTCACCTTTACTTTAGGTGCTTCCGGTTATGGAAGAGGCTCCCATCATATCGAAGTCGATGCCATCGATTCTTTATCGATTTGGTCCGATACAAGTTCACTTGAAATCTTCATCAACAAAGGTGAATACGCATTGACCACACAATTATTCGATGATGAAAAAGAACTGCATTTCAGTAGTGATCAAGCGATGGATCTTGATTTCTATAGCTACAATCACTTTGAAATTTGTGAAAAGATCGAAAAAGAAGATCCAACATTAGCTTAAACTTATGCCTGTTGTCGGTTACAATATTAAGGAACCGATCCCAACATAAATCGACGATACTTATCCAATCGTTTTAATCAAATAAAGAAGGAAAGACAATGAATATGAAAACCGATATCACTTCATTTGGCGAAATTTTGATCGACTTTACCCGCGAGGGCAGCAACGAAACTGGCGCTGCTCTATTTGCCCAGCACCCAGGTGGCGCTCCAGCTAACGTTTGCGTGGCAATTCGTCGCCTTGGCGGCAATCCTGCTTTTATTGGCAAAGTCGGCACAGATATGCATGGTGCAATGTTAAAAAAAGTATTAGAAGATGAGGGGATTGATGTTTCTCAAGTCATTGCAGATCCTAACTTCTTTACGACTTTAGCCTTTGTCGATGTTAACGAAGAAGGCGAACGAACATTCTCATTTAGCCGCAAGCCTGGTGCTGATACCCAAATTCGCATGGAAGAAATCGATCCTGCCATCATCCAAAACTCTAAAATCTTCCATTGCGGCTCTTTATCTTTAACCGACCAACCTGCACGATCAACGACTCATCAACTCATCGCTTTGGCAAAAGTGAGTGGGGTAGCGATCTCTTATGATCCAAACTACCGCGCTTCTTTATGGCCTAGCGAAGACGTTGCGATTGAACAAATGCGCTCTTTGATTCCAATGGTCGATATTATGAAAATCAGCGATGAAGAATGCGCGTTATTAACGGATCAAACCGATCCTCAACAAGCCGCAAACGTTTTGTTGAAACAAGGTCCAAAAATCGTTGCGATCACATTAGGCAGCCAAGGTGCCTTGATCGCTTGTGCTGCCGGATCAAAAGTCGTTAGCGGATTTAAATCAAAAGTTGCTGATACAAATGGTGCTGGCGATTCATTCTGGGGTGCGATGTTATATCAAATTGCCCACTGCAATCAAGCGCTCGACCAAATCGATCTAGACACACTTGCTCAATTTGCGCGCTATGCGAATGCGGTTGCCGCATTAACTGTTCGCAAACACGGGGCAATTCCAGCGATGCCAACGGCACAAGAAGTCGCTAATTTCTTAGAACAAGTAGATGAATAAAGTGTTTTTCCAATAACTGTTAAGACATTTTGTCTTAGCAGTTTTTGCGTATTTAAATATTGAGGAGTTTTTTATGCCTAAATATACAATTGCCGATATCGCTCGCGAAGCTGGCGTATCGAAGAGTACTGTTTCTCGCTATTTCAACGATGGCTATGTCAAAGAAGAAACAAAAGAAAAAATCAAAGCTGTCATTGAACGGACTGGATTTGAACCAAGTGCCGCAGCATCCAATTTAAAATCGAAACAAACGCGGATGATCGGTGTCGTTTCTCCGACCATGACTTCTCCTTCTACCGGCCGCCTTTTAAATGCGATGGACAATACGCTGCGTGAACTCGGTTATGCCTGCTTAATCATCACAACCGACCATCAATCCGCACGTGAAATCGCCGCAATTGAATATTTACGCTCGCTGCGCGTCGATGGCATCGTCTTAATTGCTACCAACCTCGGCCAAGAACACCAAGCGCTCCAAAAATCGAGTTCGATTCCATTTTTAGTCATGGGCCAAAACTTCCCTTATGGCATTTCGATTGTTTATGATGACTACCATGCCGGCTTTGCGGTTGGCGAATATGCTTCACAAATGGGCCATCGCAACATCACCTATATTGGTGTCAGCGGCGCTGACTTTGCGGTTGGTCATGAACGTAAACGCGGTGTTATGGATGGTTTATCTCGCCACGTTCAAGTTGACTCGCTCTCTTTAAGTGAAACGACGTTTTCTTATGAACAAGCGCGTGAAGCCGCCCGTAAAATTTTAGATCAGCGCATCCCCGATTTGATTATTTGCGCAACCGATCAAATTGCTCTCGCTTGTTTTAAAGAAGCTCGTTTACACAACCTTGCCGTTCCCGAAGACGTTTCAATTATCGGTTTTGGCGGCTACGACGTCGGCGCCTTACTTACGCCAACGCTAGCTTCCGTTCATTTCCCGAATGCCGAAGCTGGACAACTATGCGCAAGAACGATCGTGCAAATGATTCAAGGCGAAGCCGTTCCTAAACTGCAAGTTCTCGGATTTGAATTCGATCCAGGACAATCCGTCAACAAGCGTAAAACTCATGATGAGTTGAATTAATCCTTT
>JAUMZN010000078.1 GCA_030528085.1 Erysipelotrichaceae bacterium
GATCAACCAGTAGTAGATCAACCAATCGTTGAAGAACCAGTTGTAAATACAGACAAAGCTTCTGCTATTTACGCAGCTGCTGTTGCTCAACTTGGCATGAACCAAGACTGCACAATGTTAGTTACTAACTCTCTTGCAGCTGTTGGAATCAGCTTCCATGGTTGGCCAGAAAACTATGCAGCACTCGGTGATTGGACAAGCAATCCAGTTCCAGGCGACATCATCATCTACAGCGGACACGTAGCAATTTATGCTGGAAACGGTATGGCTGTACACGGTGGATGGAACGGATACACAACTGAAATGTTCTCCGTAAACTGCTCTACAGCGTTAATCGGCTATATTCACGTACGTTAATTTTATAAAATTGATTTCATAAAGAGGCGCAAGCCTCTTTTTTTTATCTCCATCAGTCAAGAAGAGCTTTTGAAGATCAAAGTTTAAACCATGCAAATTGAGATTGGCATGTTAATATATGTCTTGTGCTTTGTTTGATCTTGGTCAGATCGAAACAAAAATGATAGATCAACTACTTGAATTTAGACAATGTTGCACGCAAGTGAAGTTGATCGTAATTGGAATAGAACGATTTATGAAAGTAATTAGAACAGAAAAATTTATCGAAAATACAATCAGTGTCCGTTGGTTTACTGATTTAGATCGAAAAACGATAACAACATGGAATTTATTATGTGCGCTTCTTTCAGCTAGAACAGAAAAGTTTAATACCCGTCAGGCGAAAGCTGCTGCCGACGCTCATGCATATGGCGCAAGAATCGGCTATGGCATTATGGGCTATGGCGAAAAACTGATGATTGAATGTCGTATGAGCTTCATTCGCAGCGATTTAGTGCAAGATGTAGGTTATGAACAAGAAGTTTTAACATTGCTCGATCAAGCGTTAAATCACCCGCTTTTAACGGAGCAGTTTTTACAAGAAGCAAAATACCTTTTGAAAAACCGCTTGATTTACCTCGATCAAGACCCCGATTCTCGCGCACTGCGCGAAGCACTCAAAATTGCGGGAAAAGGGAATCACTTGTCGATCAGCATGCAAGGATATTTAGAAGATCTCGATGCGATCGAATTAGCGGATATTCAATCTTGTTATGAAATGCTTAAAAGTTTACCAAGCCAAACGTTAATGGTCGGAAAATTTGGCGAAGCGATCACACAGATGCTCGAAACGCAATTTCCTGGCAAACCACTAAGCGCAAAATGGCAGGCACTTGTTAGTGTTCCTTTTGAAGAAATCACTTTAGAAAGGGAGATCTCACAAAGTTCTCTTGTCCAAATTTACGAAACAGGAATCTTGCCGCAGCATGAAGATTATTTTGCCTTGTTGGTTTTAAATGGATTACTTGGAGCAAGCTCAGTTTCGTTATTGTTTGAAACGATCCGCGAAAAACATAGCTATTGTTACTCAATTCAGACAAATTTAATTCGCTTCGATGGTGCTTTGGTCATTTCAACAGGAACAGATCGCAAACATCTCGCTGATGTCAAACGACTCATTCAAGAAGTGATCGCAGATGTCATTGCTCAAAACTATGATGCAAATACGTTAGAAAGCGTCAAAATGGAAATTTGCGATGGTATGGCGGGCCAAAAAGACTCGCCAACAAGCATGATGGAACAGCAATTCCTCAATGAGATTTTGAATCGTGAAATTAGCGTTGATCAAATTATGGATAACATTCGATCCGTCAATCCAGAAGATTTAGTCCGCGTGGCAAGCCGCTTAAAACTAGCAGCAAGCGCTCAATTAGTGCAAAAGGAGGGCGAATAAAATGAAAATTCAATTACCCCTTCGTCGTGAACAAAGAACATTGAAAAACGGGATGCACGTCATCTTGATTCAAAAAGAAGGCTTTGCTAAATCGTTATTCATGTTAGGCATTCCTGCAGGAGGGAATAACGTCACCGATCAAATCGGTGACCAAACCGTCAATCATCCTCACGGTTGTGCCCATTATTTAGAGCATCAGATGTTCCGTTTAAATGGTGAAGATGTCACCTATGCGCTCGCTCAAGCTCAAGCCAAAAGCAACGCGGCGACCGGCTATGATGAAACGTCTTATTTTGTGTGGACTAACGCCGATCCATATCAACCGCTCAAACTATTAATCGACTTTGTCCAAACGTTAGAAATCACGCCGGAAACAGTAGAAAAAGAGCGAGGAATCATTTTGAGTGAATACTCGCAATACGATCAAGAACCTGAATCTCGCCTTTTAATCGAAACGTTTAAAAGCTTATATCACCACCATCCAATGCGCGAAGAAATTTTAGGAACTCCAGAAGATATTTCTAAAATCAGCGTGGAAGATTTAGAACAGTTTTATAACACTTGGTATGACCCAGCCCAACTAGTCCTCGTTGGAATTACTGGTCATGATTTAGATGGTCTATTCGATTTTATCGAACAGCAAGAAGAAAATTATCCATCTAAAGTTCAGCATTTGGCGCGACGGATTTTGCCAGATGAGCCTAAAGAAGTGTTGCGCGAAAGTAAAACGCTCCAGATGGACATCGATTTGCCGTATACGTGTGTTGGCGTCAAACTTGATGTGCAAGTAGAAGACGCATGGCATTACGTACGTGACGATTATATGCTGAATTTGTGGTTAAATAGCCGCTTTGAATCGATGAACCCAGAATTCCAAAACTGGATTGATTCCCATTTGATCGGCGGACTATGTGGAGCTGAAGCAGACCTTGCTAAAGATCATGGCTATATTTTGATTTATGCACAAACCAATGATCCAGAACGATTCATTGAAGTTGTCAAAGAGGAATTAAAGGCGAAAACACCGTTATCCAAAGAAGTGTTTGAAAGCTTGCTTATTCGCGAAAAAGCATCGAGCATTCGTATGTGCGAACGCTTTGAAGCTCTCGCTTCACAAAGCGTGGAAGGATACTTTAAAGGCTACGATCCTTTAGAAGATCTCAACGTGCTTGAAAGTATCCAGCTCCAAGATGTGAATGCATTTATTCAAAATTTAAATATGGAACAAATCAGCACCACAACGATTCTGCCACTAGATTCTTTTAAACAAGATGAAGAAGAGGAATAGAATTTAAACGATATTGTTCAAATGGCGCTATTTGATGATAACTGAAGAAAAAACGCATTTTATCATGGAAAACTCGATGATAATTTGCGTTTTTTTGCGTTTTGTCACGAGATGGCGAATTTGGCTTCAAGATGGACTCTTCCTATACTAAGAGCACGAGCTAAAGCTTCATAAAAAGGAGGATGATCAGATCAAAAATAGTTCAATACAATCGGCGATTTTTTATGAATAACGATTGAAGCAACAATCCAAAATTAACGAATCGATTGGTGTCTGGCAGCATGGATTGTGAAATGGTTATTCAAGCGAAATAACAAAGGCAAAATAAGGGGGCAGATCACATGAATCAATTTTTTGTTATAGGGAAAATTATGGAAATTCCAGATCTTGAACGGAGTAAAAACGGATGGAAACGATGTGATCTAAACTTGCAAGTTCAACGCCCATTTCCCAATGCACAAGGCCAATATGAATTTGATCAAATCGTTGTGCAGTTATGGCGCGGTGCAGCCGAAACACTTGTTGCGACGGGTCAAGTTGATGACTGGATGAGTGTTCGCGGCAGAATTCAAACGAGTCTTGTGGAAAAGGAAGGGAGAACGTATCATAACTATTCTTTAATTGCTGAAAATGTTGAATATCTCCATTAGAAAATCAAAGCTGATTGTACTTTTTGCCTGTTTCTTCCAGACAGGCATTTTGTTTGGCCAAAAATGGGAAATAAAAAAGCGAAGCCATCCATGAAGGAAGGTTTCGCTTGATCGTCGAAATGACGAGTTAGAATTCTTATCTGTTGTAGTACTCAACGATAAGAAGTTCGTTGATTGGCTGATCTTTGAAGAGTTCAGCACGTTCTGGGTAACGAACGTATTTACCTTTTTTAGCATCTTTGTCTACTTCAACGAAGTCAACGAAAGATGTAGCAGCAGCAACTGCATCGTTGATGAAAGCTTTGTTTTTGTCTTTTTCAGCAACTTCTACGATCATACCTGGTTTTAATGCATAAGAAGGGATATCCACTTTCTTACCATCAACGAGGATGTGACCATGGTTAACGAGCTGACGAGCAGCACGACGAGTAGTTGCGAAGCCCATACGATAAACGATGTTATCTAAACGGCTTTCGAGCATAACTAAGAAGTTTTCACCAGTAGCACCAGCTTTTTTGTTTGCTTTTTTGTATAAGTTAGCGAACTGTTTTTCAGAGATCTGATAAACGTTACGGATTCTTTGTTTTTCTTGTTTCTGTAATCCGTAGTTAGTTAATTTTACACGACGTGTTTTACCATGCTGACCTGGAGCATATGGACGTCTTGCGAGTTCTTTTCCTGTTTCTGAAATAGAGAAGTTCAGACGACGGGAAACTTTCCAAGTTGAACCTGTGATTCTAGACATAAATGTTTTCCTCCTATTGTCTTCGAACAAAAACAATAACGGGATACAAATCTTCATTGCGGGTGAAATAGACGATGTTTTCTTCAGCCAGCTCACTGTTACTCGCATCTCTTTCGCTATTTCGCCTTAGCGATGACTTTGTATGCTGTTAATTATTCATGCCGAATAACTATAACAAAGATATCGTCCAAATACAAATGATTTTTGCGAAAGTGCGAAATACGACTTTATTCGATACTTTAGGTGGATTTCTGTTAAATTTAGATACGGAAAAGAAGGGAAAATAGGCAGAGGAACAACACGAAATGGCAATTCGAAATCTGTAATTTGCAAAGAAAACAATTCCAACTTTTTAAATCGTCTATTTCAAATTTGATCAACAGGCAAATCGTGCAGAAAAGAGATTATGAAATGTCGGAAATCTCTTGTTTTTGCACGTAAAATAATTATTAAGGCTAGAGAGGTGCGATACCGATGCATGAAACTAGGATTTTAGAATTCAAGGAAACGATTCAAAATGATTTTTTACAAACAGTTAGTGCCTTCTCAAATTATGAAGGAGGAGCGATTCTTTTTGGCGTAGATAATCGTGGAAATGTGAAAGGGCTGCATGATGTAAAGCAGGCATGCTTGGATATTGAAAATAAAATTAATTACAGCATTTCACCACAACCAAACTACACACTTGAAATACAAAATAAAGGCCAAACAATCAAACTTATTGTGCAAAGTGGACTTCAGAAACCTTATTTATACAAATCGAAAGCGTATAAACGAAATGATACATCAACAATAGAAGTAGATACATTAGAGTTTTCAAGGCTTGTATTAGAAGGGAAAAATGTTGGGTTTGAAGAATTAGCTTGTAAAGACCAGAATTTATCTTTTGAAATTTTGCACCGTAAGTTAAAAGAAAATATTCAGATTGAAACCTTCACTTTGGATACATTGAAGACATTAAATTTGTATGATCAAACAATAGGTTTTAATAATGCCGCAGGACTTTTAGCTGACAAAAATCATTTTCCGGGAATTGACATTGTTAAGTTTGGAGAAAACATAAGTATCATTCAAAAAAGAGTAACCTTTGAAAATGTATCCGTTTTAGAGATGTATGAAAAGGCGCTTGCGGTATTTAGAGATTATTACCAGTATGAAGTGATAGAAGGCAGTGACCGAATGAAAATAGAGAGAATTCCAGAAGCTGCCTTTAGAGAGGCGCTTGCTAATGCTTTAATTCATAGAGTTTGGGATGTAGATGCGCATATCAGAGTGTCGATGTTTGATGACAAAATAGAAGTAGTATCTCCTGGTGGACTGCCATCTGGAATAACCAAAGAAGAATATATGTCAGGCAAACTTTCTGTTTTAAGAAATAGAAATCTTGCGAATGTATTTTATAGATTGGGATTTGTAGAAATATTTGGAACGGGAGTTGTAAGAATAAAACAGCTATATGAGGAAGGATTGATGAAACCGGACTTTGAAGTGTCGGAAAATGCTATAAAAATCGTTCTTCCGCTATTTGAAAATAGCACTTATTTAACTCAAGATGAAAAAACAGTTTATAAACTCTTAAGCAAGGCAATGTTGAAACCGATCAGTGAAATCACTCCATATGTTCCATTTGGTAAATCGAAAACAGTGCGGCTGCTAAAAGACTTGGAAGACAAAGGTTTAGTTTCAATTGAAGGAAAAGGCAGAGGCATGAAATACATAATTAAGATGCGCCCGACAAAAGTATTTTTTAGTCTTGATGTTCTCGGGCAGTGAA
>JAUMZN010000079.1 GCA_030528085.1 Erysipelotrichaceae bacterium
CTAAAAATCCAATCTTTAAAACACGCTGGCAGTTTTTCTTTTTGATGTGAAGATTCTACCGGGATATGCGGGGATTGTTCCATAAAATAATTTTGGCAATCGAATGGAATGGCACTATGTTTGCGACAATACGTACCATCTGGCAAAATCAAGCTCGCTTTGGCTGTATCGTGGAGTTGGGCATCTAAGATCCATTTTAAATGTTCTTTTAATTGGGCATCTTGAACAGGACAAGCGATTTCAACACGATGGTTTAAATTGCGCGTCATTAAATCGGCAGAAGAAATATAATATTCAGCTTTGTCGCTACGGCCAAATTGATAAATACGGCTATGTTCTAAAAAGCGGCCGACAATACTTGTCACATGAATGTTTTCTGTTTGCCCGATTACTCCTGGCAAGACGCAACAAATACCGCGCACAATCAGTTGCACTTCTACACCTGCTTGCGAAGCTTGTGCCAACTTGTCAATGATGTCGCGTTCGGCAACGGAGTTGGTTTTAATACAGACATATCCATCTTTTCCCAAGGTGATTTGGCGGTCGATGTTTCTTAACAACATCTCTTTCATGCCAAAAGGCGATACGCAAAGTTTTTGATACTCGCCATCCAACTTATTCACGAGCATATTGCGGAAAAACGCTGCTGCATCTTCCCCAATTGTTTGATCAGTTGTCATCATACTCAAATCGGTATACATCGCATTCGTCTTTTCGTTGTAGTTGCCTGTTCCAATTTGAGTTAAATAGCTTGTTTTATTATGATGACGCAATGTGATCAGACAAATCTTACTGTGACATTTGAAACCCTCTGTTCCATAAATGACTTGGCAGCCCGATTCTTCAAGCATCTTAGACCAAGAAAGGTTATTTTCTTCATCAAAGCGAGCGCGCAATTCCATTAAAACTAATACTTCTTTGCCATTTTCGGCAGCACGACAAAGTGTTTGGGCAATTTTGGAAGAAGAAGCTAAACGATAAATTGTGATTTTAATCGACAATACTTTTGGATTTTCTGCTGCTTCATTTAAAAGCTTCAAAAACGGTTCGACGGAGTCAAATGGATAAAAGAGTAAGCGATCTTTTTGTTGGATTTGCGAAAGCATCGATTGATTGTGCTGCAAATCCTCCGCCCAACGCGGACGATAAATTGGATATAACAATCTTGTCGAAAGCTCTTTTGGCAAATCGCCAATCAAGCTAAATACATAGCTCATATTCAATGGCGTTGAATCGACAAATACTTGATGTTTTTGTACACGGGCAATACTCGATAAGCGTTTATGAAATTCAATCGAGACTTCACTAGAGAGTTCTAAGCGCACAACAGAAAGATGATCGCGCTGTTTGAGCAGTTTTTTCATCTGATGTCGGAAATCATCTTCATTATCTTCAAATTTTTCATCATCAAAGCTGATATCGGCATTGCGCGTAACTGTTAAAATGCAGCTTTCCTTTACCGTATATGCATCAAATAAAACAGGCAGCCAATGCAACAAAATATTTTCTGTACGCACATAGCGCATACCATCTTCTAAAAGCAAGTAAGGACAGACATGAGCAGGAACAGGTACAAAACCAACTGCTCGTTCGCCTTTTTTATTTTTTAAGAGCGCTACTGCATAGAGCCCTTTATTGACTAAATGCGGAACAGGATGGTTTGGACCGATTAAAATTGGGAAAAGGATTGGTAGCAATTTTTTTTTGAAAAAGCGATTGACTTGTTTTAGATCATCAGAACTGAGCGCATCTAAAGAAACGTCTTGGATTCCATTTTGTCCTAACGTTTGCATGACCGCTGTATAGATTTGTTTTTTCATCGTCAAAAGACCGGGGATCGCTTGATAAATTTGGCGCAATTGTTCCGATGGCGTCCAACCTGTTTTACTATCTGTATGATCTGGTGTCATGTTGGCCAAATCAAATAAAGAACCGACACGGACCATGAAAAACTCGTCGAGATTGCTCGAAAAAATTGAGATAAATTTCAACCTTTCCAAAGCGGGAACGTCTTGATCCGCTGCTTCTTCAAGGACGCGCTGATTAAAACGCAACCAACTTAGTTCGCGGTTTTGGGTGTATTGATATTGTTTTTGAGTATTCTTTGACATAAATATCCTTCCCGGACTCCAAATTGACTTACAATGAGTTGTTCTGCCTCAAACAGCTTGAACACGTGCTGCAAAACAAGCAGTCCTGGTATGAGTGTATGAATTCGATCTGCCTCTAAGCGTAAAATCAAATCGATCGCTTCTTTTTTTCCGCTGCACAAAAATTCGCAAAGACCATCGAGCTGCTTGGCGGTAATTGTATTGCATGTCTCATCAAGACGGTAATAACGACGTGTTAATTTCAAGACAGCACGTACTGTTCCTCCGACACCGACAATTTGTGCTCTTGGGGCTATTTTTTCTTTTTCGACATCAATCGCATTGGTAATTTCTTGATGCAGGCGTTTTAAACTACCTTCTCCAGGCAGAATTTTTTTGACGCAGCGCCGATATAAGCTAAGTGAACCTACAGGAAAGCTTTTAAAATTGATTAGCTTTCCTTCTTCAAACGTAACGATTTCTGTACTTGCTCCTCCAATATCCATAAATGCACCACTGCGCATTTGGAATTGTTGCATCGCACCGGCATAACCAAATAACGCTTCATCTTCACCAGAAATGACTTCCACTTCATAACCTGTAGAAGATTGAATTGCGGATAATGCTTCTTTCGTATTGGAAATGTTGCGCAAAGAAGCTGTCGCAAAGACGTGGACATTTTCAATTTCAAGTGTCTTTAAAATGTTTTTAAAATTCAAAAGACCTGCACATGCGCACGCAATTCCTTCACTACTCAGCTTTCCATCTTCAACATAACCAGCAAGTCCTGTCATGACTTTCTCGCGAAAAAGGATTTTGAAGTTTTGGTTTTGAATTTCATAAAGCGTCAGGCGCATGGAGTTGGAGCCGATATCAATAATTGCTTGCTTCATTGCACATCAACCTTGCCACAATCCGCAATGCCTTCTAAATCATCGCTTTTCTCTTGGAGAGCTTCTGGCACTTGAAATAATAAAATCGCTTTATTGGCATGTGTAATCGAAAATGTGACAAGTTTATATCCTTTGGCAGTATATTCATTTGCGCATTGTTCAATTGCTAAAGCTAATTTTTTAATCTTGGGTCCATCATCGATCACGATCGTTTTATATGTCATACTCGTTACCTCACTTATGTTTGTTTGAATTAATTTTTTATGTAACAAAACGTTTTAGATTGTTGAAAAACACCTGCCCAAAACGATCCTGTTTAGCAAATAAACTGCAGCCAAACAATTGCGATCCTTAAGCAAGCCTTGATTGCAGCTCTATTTTCTACATTCGAGTTGACTATAATGGTAAAATGTGAAATCAAAGTGTCCGGTTACGAAAAATCTATGTAAAATCAAGCAAATAAAAAGCTCCAGCCCACCTTTAAAACATGTTCTGGAGTTTTCCTGTTTTGTCCGCCTTGACATGAAAGCGCTCATCCATTCGGACTTCATTTCAATTCATCTAGATTAGTTTTGTTGAAGTTTTTCCATAAAGCGCTTGGCGTTAACTGTGGCGCGTTTATGAATACCTTTACCTAAACATTTTCCGCCTTGCCAAGCAGAAACATTGAATGTATAGATTTTTCCATTTTGTTCCACAAGTTCACTGACTACGCGAACACGGGCATGCAATGCACTTGGAGCATCATGCGTTACGTTCATCAAAATACCAACCGTTGTCATTCCTTCATCACAGTTAGTGATCTTGCAAGAAGCTTCTTCCATCCAAGCGATCATTTGTGGCGTGGCAAGTACTTCTAAATCCCCACTGCGCATAGTCACAGCTAAATTTTCTGGTTGTACTTCATGATATAAAATAGAATACATTTTCATTGTGAATCCCCATTTCTTCTTTCTTTTTAAATCGAATCTTACGACCATTTTTCAATTGAGTCGTATAGATTATTTTTATTCTAAAGTGGACACCAACGATTTTCCATCATTTTATTTTTGTCGATCCTCCATATTCATTCAATAGTTTTTTCTACTCTTTTCCAAATGCCATCGTATGCATCTATCTGCAACACTTCATGCTCTCCATTGTATTTGACTCAACCGACTAAAATGGTAGGATTGAGCCATCAAGAAGTCGCAGCAAATAGTGAAAGCAGCTCATTCTACTTTTCATTTTTTGCCACAAATTTTTAGCCCTGAATCATTTATTTGCGCATATGGCTCATTTTTATTGCCTGTTTCTAAATTCAAAACAATTGATCTTTTCTTGATCGTCTTATCCTCTCATTAAGAAAGTCTGTAAGCTTTTATAAAAGAGAGAATTTCGAATCATTTCTATCGTCTGATTTGATTTCACATGAATTTTGTTTAAGCTTTAAGCATGGACAAACAACAACAAAATGACATCCGTCTCTTTAAAAAAGCAAAACGAAGAGTTGCGCTTGTTTTAGTTTTGACCTATTTAGTGATTTCGATATGGCCAGGTGCCGTCTATTTCCTTTTAGGTCAGCCAATCTTTCCACGTCCACCTCAATTCACGCTCTATTACCTTCTAGCCATGATCATTGAGATGGTCGTTTGGATGTTGATTTTCTTTGCGCTCTCTTCTGGAAAGCCAGCAACTCGCTATTTATTAATCATCGGCATCCTTGCCCAATTCGGCTTTGTCGGCTATTTAATTTATTCTGTCTTTTTACTTCCTGAATACGTTTTAGTCTTCGGATTATGGGCAGCACTGGAAATGGTGCGTAATGCCCTATTATTGTGGCTGAATAAATGGATCCGCCATTCCTGGTATGCCAAAATTTTCTTTGATAAAACGATCACCGTATCCAAACACGATCGCAGAAGTCAAAAATGGGGAAAACAAGATCGTCGTTGGCAAGACGATCAAGACCCTTATGCCTACACCCTCCAACAAGATCCGCGCTACGCCAACCAATATGATCGTTATGATGATTACGACCATTATGATCCTCGTGGATATCAAGATCCATACGAGCAAAGAACGAACGATCCGTATTACGATCCTTACGCAACAAGCGATCAAGATGGCTATGATCAATACGAACAGCCTTATCCAAATCGCTATAACAATGATGGCTATTGCTATGATCAATATGATGGCTATGATCAAGGCTATGTGGATGAATATTCTGATGATTATGACAATGGATATGCAAGTCAAACAAATACAGCCTATTCACAAAATGGCTATGGATATGCATCACCTGACTATGATCAACAAAATAACCGCTATGCTCCACCTCAATATAGCCAACCCGATCAATTTGAAAGCCAAGGCTATGATGACTATAGCGATGTAAATGATCCTTATGGCGAATATGCCGAACAAGATTATTATGGCCAAGCTGATATTCAATCCACAGCGATGGAACAAGATCTTTATGATCAACAAGCTGTTCGTGTAAAACCACAAGCTTATGTCGATATTGAAGGCAACAGTATTGAATCTGCTCAAACTAGACGCCAACAAGAACTCGAAAATAGACGCTTGTTGTCATCTCGCTATCCACGCATCGCATTAAGAATCGCAATTTGCGTTTTTGGCGAATTAATTCTGTTCCCGGCTTTGGTTCATATCTTTCAAAACAACTTTGTTTCGATTGATAACACTAACGTCTTTGCCTTAAACTTAATGTTTACGCTCAGTATCTTAACTGCCGCAATCTGGACACCAGTTATTTTCTTCCTGTATTTGAAACAGCCAGGAGTCAAAAAATCGATTTATATCTCTACTCTCGTTCAAATCGTATTAATCGTATTTGGCGGCTGGATGCTTTGGCAATTCTACAAAGGAGAAACAATTACTTACTCCAATAAAGTCTTCTTATACTTCATTGGCTTAGAACTTATTCGCTATGGCATTTTATTCTTTGTGATCAAGCCCGCATTTGAGCTCGAGGAGATTCATAAAACAAATGATGATCCATATGATGAATTCGATGAACAAGGAAATCCATATGCCAATTACGCATTTGAAATTACTGAAGAAGATCCTCTTGAAGACGTAGATGAAGATGAAAAACCATTCGGTGAACGCTTAAAAGAAGGCAGTGTGCTGATCGCAAAAGCAACTAAAAAAGGAATCGGTCAAATCATCGACTCTTCTAAAAAGAAATAGTCAATCGACTGATTGTTTCGCAAACAGTCCATTGTTTC
>JAUMZN010000006.1 GCA_030528085.1 Erysipelotrichaceae bacterium
TTTGTTCACTGCCCGAGAACATCAAGACTAAAAAATACTTTTGTCGGGCGCATCCAGCTAATAATAAGTCGCCAAGTGGTGAAAGATAATGAGTAATATATTGCATCTTTTTTCTCTATATTTTGTTTCGATTAAACTCCACTAATTGCTCGATATCTATTCGCAAATGACCTTTAAACAATAATGATTTGCCTTTCGATCAAAGTCATGATGTTTGCGTTTTATTGTCTTCTCCCTTTTTCTATTGTATGAAAAATTGGTACAATCAAAACCACCCGTAAATACAATCGATATCCAATCGATTGATTAGAAATGAGACATAACGATGAATAAAAAAGAACTAAACGAAATCAAAAAACAGTTAAAATACGAAAACGACGCCCTTTATTTAAAAGGAATCCAAGAAGGCTATGGTCGCTGTAACGATGGCGAACCTGTCGTTCGCTTTACGCGTTTAATCAACGGCGATACTTTAGAAAAAGAAGAAGGCGAATTATTCTTCGATATCTTCAAAAAAAGTTTGTCTGGCACTTATGGCAAAAACTTAATCGAATATGGCTTTGATCGCAATATTCCAGAATCCAAAGCGCTTCAAGAAACGTTCTTTGCTTATAAAGATGGCTCGCTTTTGATCAAAGAACAATTTGAACAACTCGTTAAAGATTTATTAGTCAAAGGAGATTACCGCAATCCGGTTTATATCACAGCTGGGATTTTTGAATATGCAGCTCCGGCTTTAAATAAAAATAACGAAATTCTCGAAGAAAACTCTGTGTTCCGCTTTATGATTGTTGCGATTTCAGAAGCAAAACTTACTGAAATCGGCTTATTCTACAATCATGAAACAAACGAAGTGCAACGCAAAGTGAACGACGAAATGCAAATCGTTACGCCACCACTTGATGCATTTTTATACCCATCTTTTAGTGGGCGTGCTAGTGATGTAAACCACTTTCTCTATCATGCCAAAAGTGCCAAAAAACCAAACATCGATTTAATCGAGGATTACTTCCATATTCCTTTTGTCAGCTCCGCTCCTGAACAAGCAGAAGGATTTGCGAAAGTGATCGCTGATATTTTTCCAAATGGGATGGATACGAAAACCGCATTGAAGTTCCATGAAAACTTAGCTGATTATATCGATGAAAATGACAATGAAGATTCCATGGTCATGATGAACAAAACCCGCATTAAAGATTTATTAGTCGCTTCAGGTGCCCCTGATGAAAATATGCGCTTTTTCGATTCTTCTTTCAGTAAGATTTTAGAAGATCAAGAAGTTGCTGCAGTGAACTTAATGGAAACAGGCAAAGTTTCCTTTAAAGCGCCGTCGATCTCGATTTCCGTTCGTGACGATGCCCTTGAATACGTCAAAACCAAAACAATCGATGGTCATCCTTGCTTAGTGATCGAAATGAATGACGGGTTAGAAATTTCCGGACTCCCCGCAAATCTGCTTACACCAACAAAAAACGTTCATGTCATTCAACCAACAAAGCAACCACAGGAAGAAAACGAAGAACCAACACCAGATTCAATGTCATCTTATTCATTCTAAGCGTTAAGAGTATCCACTTTCGGGTGCTCTTTTTCATTTTAATCCTCTTCTATTTTCGAAATTAAAAAAATCTCTTTTAGCAATGCTCAATTCTAAGCGAGATCCATCACTAAAAGAGATTGATTGATTTTTTAAGACGAATGATCAGAATGGATAAAATTCGTATCGATGATTTGCATCACTTCGTTCCAATTCATCGCTTCAAAAACGCGCTCATCTTGCGGTTGTTCAAACGGATCAAATGCACGATTGCGGCGAAACCAAATACTTTGCGATCCGAAATTTAAAGACCCACTAATATCCGCTTTCCAAGAATCGCCAATAACGAGAATTTGTTCAGGACAAATCGTTGGATCATTTTGTTCGCAGCGCACTTTTTCAAGTGCTTGTTCAAAAAAGAGTAGATTTGGTTTTGCATAACCTAACTCTTCACTAGTAAAGACATCTTGAAACAAATCTAACATACCCGCTTTCTCCAAGCGATTGCGCTGTCCTTTAGTAGGACCATTAGAGACGATATATAGCGGATAGTGATATTTGACAAGTGTTTCTAATGCTTCTTTTGCCCCTTGAATAACATGCGCATATCCATGCAGATGTTTGGAAAAATAAGCTTCAAATTCAGCATCGGGAGTAAAAGGAATCTGCCATTTTTCAAACAAATGAGGAAAACGAATTTCAGCAAGTTTGTCCCTTGTCATTTCCCCTTCTTCAATACTGTCCCAAAGCTTGGCGTTTTCGACTAAAAAGATCGGATAGTACGCCTCTTTCCATTCTAAATTTTTCCAAGCAAAGACTTCAATCAAAGCCGATTTTGCACATAGATCAAAATCTAATAACGTTTGATCGACATCAAGCCAAATTGCGCGAATTTCAATTGTTTTTTTCTGGACCATAGCGACACCTTATTGTAAATCGTATCATTTTTAAGGACGAACTTGTCCATTGCCATAAATCACAAATTTAGTTGTCGTCAATGCCTGTAATCCCATTGGCCCTCTAGCATGAAGTTTCTGCGTTGAAATGCCAATTTCGGCTCCTAAGCCAAATTCATGACCATCGGTAAAACGCGTTGATGCATTGACATAAACCGCAGCTGCATCCACTTCATCCAAGAACTGTTCGGCATTACTGAAGTCTTGCGTAATAATGCATTCAGAATGGCGCGTATTATAACGATTAATATGCGCAATCGCTTCATCGAGATCATCAACGACTTTAATCGAGATTTCATAATCTAAATATTCAGTTCCCCAATCCTCTGGAGTCGCTAAAAATTTTGGATTTTGTTGGAAGTATTCTAGAAGTTCTTGTTCGGCATGAATCTTCACTGGAAATTGAGCAAATTCTTGATCCAAGCGCTGGCATACTGCTTTAGCAACACTAGGCGTAACGAGCAATGATTCCACAGCATTGCATACGCCAACGCGCTGCGTCTTGCCATTAACGATAATCGATGCAGCCATATCCAAATCTGCGGTGTCATCTACAAAAACATGACAATTTCCCGTTCCTGTTTCAATGACAGGTACAGTTGCCGTTTCAATGACAGAACGGATTAATCCGGCACCACCTCGAGGAATCAACACATCCACATATTCATGACAACGCATTAATTCACGTGATGCTTCACGGGAATTATCTTCTAATAATTGCACCGCATGTTCCGTTAACCCTGCTTGGCGTAACGCTTGTTGGAGTACATTTACAATGGCCAAGTTGGACGAAGCAGCATCTTTTCCACCTTTCAAAATTGTCGCATTACCTGATTTAAAACAAAGTGCAAAGACATCCGCTGTTACATTTGGACGAGCTTCATAAATTACTGCAATAACACCAAATGGCACTCGCTTTTGCATGATATATAAACCATTTGGACGTTTTTCCATCTTCACAAATTGACCCACTGGATCTTCGAGTTGAGCAACTTCCTGCATGCCTTTTGCGATCGCTTCAACGCGCGCTTTGGTCAGCATTAAACGATCTTGAAGCGGCTTTGGCATGTCGTTTTGTTTCGCACGCTCTAAGTCTTGTGCATTGGCTTCAAGAATTTCATCGCAATGTTCTAACAATGCGTCTGCCGCTTGCATAAGGATTTCATTTTTTTGTTGAGTCGTTAATTTAGCGAGAACCCGGGATGCTACTTGGGCTTGTTTTCCGAGTTGTTGAACGAGTGTACTCATAGTGCCTCCATCAATTGATCCAACTTATAATTCGGATCTCTGTTTGCGACAAAGAACGTCCCCTCTTTTTCTGCCTGCATAATTCGAGAAATGATATGGAAATCTTGAGCATTGGCGATCACCATGTCACAACCACTCGCACCAACCAATTTTGCGGCATTGAGTTTTGTCGCCATTCCTCCCGTACCAACAGCACTAGAAGATCCTTTGCCTAGTTTTAAAATATCGTCATTTATTTCTTGGACTTCATCGATAAACTTCGCATCTGGATTACGATTTGGATCATCCGTATATAATCCATCGATATCCGACAACAAAATTAATAAGTCTGCATGAATCAGTGAAGCGACAATTGCGCTTAATGTGTCATTGTCACCAAATTCGATTTCATCTGTCGAAATCGTGTCATTTTCATTGACGATTGGAATGACGCCTAAATCAAAAAGTTCTTCAAATGTATTCATTGCATTATTGCGTGGCAATTCATGAACGAGTGAATATTTCGTCAGCAGAATTTGCGAACAATTCTGCCCATATTCCGAAAAAAATTTTTGATACAACATCATGAGTCTTGCTTGGCCAACTGAAGCACAAGCTTGTGTACGGGAAACAACATGAGGACGGCGCGCAAGACCTAAAGCTTGCCAACCAACCATAATTGCTCCAGAAGATACGAGAACAACATCTTTTCCTGCATTTCTTAATGAGCTTAATTGTCGAACTAAAATTTCCATTCTGGCTAAATCCAGTTTTCCCGTTTCTGGATAAGTCAAAGATGAGGATCCGACTTTAATGACGATGCGTTTTGCATCTTTTATTCTTTCTCTTAACATTTTCATGGGTTTATTTTAATCAAAAGAAAAAATTACGAAAGATATTTACTTAAAAACGAATCAATCTGTTCCGCTTATCATCAAGAATCACACAATTTTCACATGAAAAAAGACTTTGCGTAACCGATTTCTCAGTCATTCGCAAAGCCTTTGTTTCATATTTAATTGTTTTACGTTTTACTCGACCTAAACAGCTTGTGTTCTATTCCATTTTCTTTGTTTTTGTTTTTTCATCAGCACATTGAAAAAGACAAAACCAAGTATTGCGGCAATAAATTCAGTTACTGGATAAGCAAGCCAAACACCAGTCATTTGTCCAAAATGAGCAAGGATAAAGGCAATTGGCAAAATCAAAATCAATCCCCGCAAAATCGATAAAATATGCGCTGGCAGTGTCTTTTCAATCGACGTAAAGTAAGTCGCTAAAATCGTGTTATAACCAACAAATGGCGCAGAGATGAAGTAAAGTTTTAAGCCAAGTTCAGAGATCGCTTGTAAAGTGGCGCTGCCTTCACTGTTGAATACCGCTGTAATCGGCGCGGCAAAGAAGAAGATCACACCATACATCAAAGCCGAAGCCGCAAACGCAGTAATTTTGGCATAGCGATAAACGACATGCAGTTTATCATGATCTCCTTGACCATAATAGCGGCTGATTAATGGTTGAACACCTTGGCCAATACCGGTATGAATGCCCGTGACGACTAAAGCAATATTGGCAATTACGCCATAAGCAGCAATTCCGATATTTCCTTCTAAACTTAAAATAATCGCATTAAACGTGATCATGACAATCCCTGTTGAAATCTGGGCAACAAAGGAAGGAAATCCGATCGATAAATCCCAACCCATAATCCGAAAATCAATTTTCGTTTTAATGAAATGGAATGTGTTTTTATGCTTAAGCCAATGCGGCATCATCATCAACATACTCAAAATCGGTGAAATCCCAGTCGCTAAAATCGCCCCTAGCATTCCCATTTTGCATGGAAAAATGAAGATATAGTCCATCAACATATTGGAGCAGCTTCCCATCAACGTCGCCATCATCGCCAATTGTGGACTGCCATCATTGCGCAATAAACAAAGAAAAATATTATTCAATATCAATGCTGGGGAAAAGAGCATCAACGTTTGTAGGTACGTATTCGTTAGTTCTAAGATTTCTGCATTTGCGCCAAGTAAACTCGCAATTTGTCTTGAGCAGAAAAACGCCGGCAGCATATAAACAATGGAAAAGCCTAGAGCTAAATACATCGTATTCGTAAAAATACGATTGACTAATCCTTGGTTTCCTTGGCTTTTACAAATTGAAAATTTGGTCGCTGCGCCCATCCCGATCATTAATCCCGTTCCATGAATTAAATTGTAGGCTGGAATCGCAATATTCAAAGCAGCTAAACCGTTTGATCCAAGCCCTTCGGCAACAAAATACGTATCGACCAAAATATAACAAGAAACACCTAGTGTTCCAAAAACGCTCAATAGAATGTAACGCAAAAACTCTTTTCGAATTGCGGCTTTTTCCATTTTTTCACTCTCCTTAAAAAAATACGCCAGTAGTTTCTATCCGTAAAAACCAAGATAGAAAGACTGACGCAAAATGTCATATGCGTTTAGACAAGATTGTTCATCTCATTTATAATTCAGTGTAATTCGATAAAGTTTATATTCAATTTTCCCATGAAATTCAATCCCTTTTTTATGATCTAATGAAGATTGTAAAAACCTATCGCAAATCTAGCGTTAAACCAACAAAGATCCAATCGCATTAACGTTTTGTGTGAACGTTCATGTCTTGTGATTCATTTGAATCGTGATACAATACGATTTGTTTCCAGGATGTAGCTTAGCTTGGTAAAGTGCTTGGTTCGGGACCAAGAGAGCGCGGGTTCGAATCCCGCCATCCTGACCATTTTAATTTCAACACCATCATTTGATGGTGTTTTTTCTTAGATTCACATCTATTATGCGTTTGAACCAACAAAAAAGCGTTTTGTCTTTTGCGCAACTTCATTAACAAAACGCATTTCATTTAAAATTTAAGCCTTGGCATTTTCTTGGAAACTATCAAAAACAGCAGCTAAATCTGCATGATCCGTTCCATTCGGCGCCCATAATCCAAATACTTCTTTTTCGATTTGGCGCAATAACCAAATACCTTGTTCACCTTCTAATTGAACCAAAGATTGTTGATAGTTTTCACCATCTTGGTTTTTGATATTCGTTTCTTGGTCAAGATACACTTGATAAGCATCTTTTGCTTCGTCTTCACTCGTAAACCAAACCGCAAAAATCATGCGTCCATCTTGCGGGTTATAGCCGCCAAATGATTGCGTAATATTGGGACGATCCGATAAACCAAGTTCTCCAGCATTAATTGTTTTTAATTGCCATCCTTGGGTAGTTAAGTCAACTTCGATATCATCTTTTGCTTTTGTTGTTTTGATGACATGGCCATGTTCATCAACTAGAGCTTGGCTATTGCCATTTTGGACAGAGTTTTGTTGACTCGCATGATTACCATCTTTCGAAGAACAACCACACCCCACTAAAAATGTCATAAGCAAAAGCCCAGTGAATAAACGTTTAAACATAAAGCCTCCATCGATTCTATTTAAAATTTGCTTTAAATATCGCAAATTAATTTAAATCATTCATATTTTCGTAAAATCGTCAATACGAATTATTATAACCGCAATCCTTATGAGAAATCAAAATTTTACGACATGATCTACTCGCAATTTTATTTATAAAAAGAGCACCTCGTCATTAGGACGGATACTCTTTAGTCTTCATGAAAAAGCATCATGCGTTAAATACATATCGATCTAAACGATCAAATGCTTCTTGAACACGCGAAGTCGGTAGCGCTAAATTCATACGGATATGATTCGGTCCTTGGAATGGTCGACCATCTTGCCAAATGACACCATATTCGATTCCTTTACGCATTAGGGCATCAACAGTCATGTTATGTTGTTTACACCATTCGGTGCAATCTAAAAACAACATATAGGTTCCTTGTGGTTTACTTAACTTAACGCCTTGGAAATGTTCTTGGATAAAGTTATAGGCATAATCGACATTGGTTGCTAATACTTGATTGAGTTCATCACACCATTCCATACCGACTTGACTATATGCCCCAATTGAAGCATGCATGCTTAATACGTTCATCGAATTGTAATGCGATAAAGATGCATATTTTGCATAGCGATCGCTAAGCGTCTTGTTATAGATAATGTGATAAGATCCAACAAGTCCAGCAAGGTTAAATGTTTTGGATGGAGCATAGAAAGCAATTGTATTGTCTTTCATCCAATCATTGACCGTTTGTAAAGGAATATGCTGATATTCAGCACGTACGATATCTGACCAAATTTCATCACTAATCACTTTGACATCGTATTTTTCACAAAGAGTTGCCAGTGCTTCCAATTCTTCTTTTTCCCAAACACGTCCTGATGGATTATGCGGTGAACAGAAAATCATAGTATGAATCTTTTCTTTCACAATCTTTTGTTCCATATCCGCAAAATCCATACGCCAAATTCCTTGTTCATCCAACTTCAAAGGCGAATGAACGAGTTGATATCCAAAGTTGGATAATGAGTTTGTAAATCCAATATAGGTCGGAGAATGAAGAAGGACTTTATCCCCTGGCGCACAAAATAACTGCATCGCGCTCATCACGCCACCTAAAACCCCATTTTCATATCCAATATGTTCTGGTTTTAATCCAACCACGCCATAGCGAGCTTGGTGCCAATGAATAATAGACTCGAAATATTCTGGACGAGGCTTAAAATAACCGAAAGCTGGATGTTGTAAACGAGTTTGCATCGCTTCTAAAATGGATGGACAAGTGGGATAGTTCATGTCCGCAACCCACATCGGAATTAAATCAAACCCCTCTTTAATTTGTAATTCCGTAACAGGAACCGTTGGCGCTGTCCCATCTGCTTGAGGTACATGGACATATTCCACCGCAATCGCATCTTGGTTACGACGATCCATAATCGTTGTAAAATCGTATTTCATCTGATTTCATCCTCTCTTTGTTTATTGATCTTGCTCAGGTTCCAATAATCCGGCATATTCAAACGCTTGATACAAACCATCATCGAGTACAGAAGCAGTCACGTAATCGGCATGTTTTTTCGTTTCTTCTGTCGCATTGCCCATTGCGATTGCTAAATCTGCAGCATCGAACATAGAAATATCGTTTGCCGAATCGCCTAGTGCAATCGTGCGAAAATCTTCTTTTAAAATATTGCGAATCGTATCAAAGGCACGTCCTTTATCAAATTGTTTTTGAGTAATTTCCCCATTCATTAATTCATCTTCATCTTGTATGCCAAAGATCGTAAACTCCATATCTTCCTCTTCTAAAATTTGATCGAGTGAACCCATTTCGACATCCACTAAAGACAACTTCATCACTTCTTGATAATCTTCTTCACTCATTTCTGATAAATCTGGCATATTTGAAAATTCAAAGAAAATTTGTGGTTTATCCTCTTCTTGAATTTGCTTGTTAAATCCTGCATCAAAGCGTTGGCGGCAACGATCGTTACCATGTAATTTATTCACGCCTTCTGTGGCAATCCCAATGTTAAATGCAGCCAATTTTTGGATTAGTCGTTTTGTTTTTTCAGCTGGAATTGGATTGTAGAAAATACATTTTCCATTGAGCCAAATTTCCGCTCCTGAGGCATAAACTTGACCATTCAAGGGTAAGTTTTTTAAACTTGGCCAAGCCGCAAAGCGCGTTCTTCCTGTATTTGAAAACACAAGGTGACCATTTTGAACTGCTTTTTCAATCGCTTGGATTGCAGAATCAGGAATAACTTCGTTCCACCACAAAGTGCCGTCTAAATCGATAAAAACTATTGATTTCATGTATTACTCCTATATATTCACTTGATATTGATTGACCATATTTATTATTCAGTATAACAAAACAACAGAAAGGTCCTGAACTTTTTATGGTGTTAAAACCAGCACAAAATTCATATTCACAACGTAAAGTTTGTCTTAAACCGATGTTTTTTGCTCATATTTTGGTAAATAAATCGTAAACACTGACCCATTTGTTTTATCTTCGCGATCACTGACGACAAGAGATCCATCATGCGATTTCACAATGGATTGACAAATCGGCAAGCCTAGTCCGACCCCTTTTACTTTTGCACCAGTATCTGATTTTGTTGTATAGAACATTTTAAAGGCATCAATTTTTTCTTGGCGATCTAAGCCCATGCCATGGTCACTGATTTGAATGCGCACATTATGGGAAGAAAAATCTTCATCTAGCAATACTTCAATTGGTTCTGTGGCTGGAGAATATTTAATCGCATTATCGACTAAGTTAATGATCACTTGTTTCATCAAAGCAGGATCCACTAAGCAAGTTAAAACTTCTTGCGGATATTCAACGATAATCTTTCGACCTGGATAGCGCAGATTAATTGTTTCAATCGCCGAATCGACGACATCTTCAACAACCATGACTTCTTTTTTTATATTCATAGGCTGGTTTTGTAGACGCGTTAATGAAAGCACATTAGCGACGAGTGCCGATAACCAGCTACTTTCTTTATAGATCGAAGAGGCGAGCTCATATTCTTGCGTATTTTCATCGAGTAATTCCATCAACAATTCGCTTGTTCCAATGATTCCAGTTAATGGAGTTCTTAAATCATGAGAAATCGATCGCAATAAATTTGTACGATAACGTTCACGTTCGACTTCTAATTGAGCTTGTGCTTGTTCTTTAGACAGCATTAACTTATCAATGACAATTCCAGTCGCTTCCGTCATGGTATAAATCATGCGGAAATCAAAATCGTTAAAGTGCTCGACTCGTTTTTCCTCAATCGCAATACTGCCGAGAATTTTTTGATGTCGATCAAAAAAAGGCCACTCATATTGTTTTTGTTGTTCATTGTAGTAATACCCTTTAGACGGTTTCTCTTTATATTCTTTATAATCTCGTTGGGAATTGATCGGGACATCTTTTTGGATCGTATGGTTTTTCATCAACGTAAATGTCGGTTTTGCTTTTCCGTTTTCATCAAAAAACGCCATTCGACAATCTGTATTGAAGACATCCGCAATGTTATTCAGTGTTAACTCAACAACTTCTTCAACTGTCGCTGCAGTCGACAGATCTTTCGTCAAATGGTAAAGAACTTGGCTTTCTTTTTGTCTTCTTCTTGCGAGTTGTTCGCCAAGTCGCACACGGGACATAATGGATGACGAGATAAACGACATCAAAAACATCAATCCTGATACGATGAGCATATATGGCGTAATTCGTGAAAACGAAAATTTCGGAGCAGTAATAAAAAAGTTATATCCTAACGTCAAAATCGCAGATGTAAAAAATCCGTAATATCGCGTCGACGTTAATGCTGCTGTGATAATAACTGTCAAAAAATAAATCGCAACCGTTGTATCCGTTGGTGCATTGATAAGCGCAAAGACAAATCCAATCGTTAATGCTAATAAACTTAATGCTAAAGTGAGAATACTGTCCTTAATGCGCTCATAAATCAGTTCATTTTTTTGATCCATCTACAATTCCCCTTTTCTTTCATCATCAATATATATGGGTGGAAATCATCCATTATTTCTTGATTTTATGATAAACAGAACACATCAGACTTTCCACTGCTTCATGCTCTTCGCTTTTTCTAGATCTTCTTCCAGTTACAATCTTCATTCTCTTTAAATTCGTAAAAAAAGCTTTTATCTTGGCTCTTTAGTCCAAAGATAAAAGCTTTAAGTCATATTGTCCTATAGATTGTTGTCGGTGAAGAAGACGCTTTTCTTTTCCCCTTTGCCATAGGCAAGGGCATCTAATAAATAGCCTTGATATGTATCCACTAATCCGTCTAAATAGCGAACAATACTTTCATCTTGATCTTCTAATACTTGCAATGTGCAATTGGCTACAGCTGCTTCTGTTCCTGCTAGCATCGCCATAGCGATAATGCGCGGAAATCCTTTGAATTCCTCTGTGCACAGTGTTTTAAATGCATCGGATTCAACGATCGAAAAATAGACTGGCTGAATGTTCGTTGGCTGACAAAGAATGTTCATCAAATGATCGTAGTTTCGAATATATTGCACAACTTGTTCATGACAATAGTCCAATAACTCTTGATAGACATGAACATTGGGCATGCTTGAGGCTTGTGCACTTAATGCTCGGTAATTATTGTCCATCACCGAATATGACAAATTTAAAATATCAAGTAGATGTTCTTCATCGAGAATACGATGCAGATCTTCGTAAATTTTTTCCATAAAATTACCCCCTATAATCATTATTGGCATCGGGTTTGGATTCGTATTTATAAATGCCTGTTTACGTAAATCGTTTGACTGATTCTATTGTATACCGCATACTTCATTGCTCATCCAATTTGAACTCGTTTAAGAAATTTGTTAGAAACAGTGCAAAATTCTCACCATAAATGCATGATTCTTATTCATCATCCGCTTTGATCGCACCTATACATCTTATCCTTTACGACACTTTTGTGACGGTTTTGTTTGCGATTGTCTTTTTGCCTTGCAAAGAGATCCACAAATCTTCCGGTTTAATCTGTCTTGCATTCATCGTTTGTTTGATCGTTTCATACAATTGATATGTCGTCATGCAGTCGGCTAAAGCACGATGTTCATTAGAAACAAGATGCAAATATTTCGATAAATCCGTTAAACGGTGATGCGCAAGTTCGGGATAGAGTTTCTTTGAAAACTGTAAAGTATCCATCAAATCATTTGGCAGGACCATGCGAAATCCGGCATTTAAAAAATTAAAGTCAAAACGTATGTTATGACCTAAAAGCACATCATTTCCAATAAATTTCAAAACGTCATTTTTAACTTCATTTACATTAGGCATGTGTTCAACCATTTCATTCGTAATGCCCGTCAAGTTTGTGATAAAGGGATCGATTGTTTGTGCAGGATGAATGAGCTGCGAATAGCGCGAGACGATCTTGCCATTGCGCACTCGCAACATTCCGATTTCAATCATTTCATGATTTATCGGCGATAATCCAGTTGTTTCCGTATCGATTACGCAATAGTCGTTTAATAGCTTTTTGATGCAATGTCTTTTGGCCATAGAATCTCCAACTTTCTTAGTTTTACTCTACTTCATTTATACATCCAAAATCGGGATGTGTTTTGTCTTTTATCCTTTCAGGCTTTGCCTACTATTGTTTCAACACTTACCTTTTCTATCACATTTATATTTGGAACTAACAAAAAAATTATATGAGCAAAAGATCATTCTAGATTTATTTATCTATTCTTAATTTATACTTGTGATTTCTTTATTCTGATATACTTCTTGTTTTAGTGGGCTATTTGCTTTATTTTAGCGGTTTTAATCATTATATTTGACATATGCTGTCGATGAAACAATAATATTCGCCACATTGCATATGAAGAAACATTATCACAAACATTAAGATAGAATTAAGGAGAATAAAGAAAGATGAATCCCTATTTTGCCGGAATAGATATTGGTTCAACAACAATAAAACTCTATATTATCGATCAACAAGATAACTGCGTTTATCAAAGTTATGTCCGTCACCATTCCAACGTTCGCCAAACGCTTAAAGAAGAACTTCAACAAGTCAAAGAAAAACTAGGGCCAATTTCTTTGGTTCCAATTATCACAGGATCTGGAGGGTTAGATCTAGCGAAGCAATTAGAGATCGAATTCGTTCAAGAAGTTATCGCTTGTACAAAAGCGATCGAAACTTATATTCCCGATTGCGATGTCGCAATTGAACTTGGGGGTGAAGATGCAAAAATTACCTACCTGCAAGGCACACTTGAACAGCGCATGAATGGTTCTTGTGCCGGTGGTACTGGTGCATTTATCGACCAAATGGCGACTTTGCTTAAAACAGATGCGCAAGGTCTAAATGAACTCGCAAAAAACTACTCTTGTATTTACCCGATCGCCTCGCGTTGTGGTGTCTTTGCGAAAAGTGATATTCAACCTTTAATCAATGAAGGCGCACGCAAAGAAGATATCGCCATTTCTATATTCCAAGCAATCGTCAATCAAACGATCAGCGGACTTGCTTGCGGCAAACCCATCCGCGGTAAAGTGGCATTTTTAGGCGGACCTTTATATTTTCTCGATTCTTTGCGCGAACGCTTTATCGATTCGCTCCATCTTAAAGAAGAGGAAGCTTTATTCCCTGAAAACAGTCAATTATATGTTGCGATGGGGGCTTGCTT
This sequence comes from Erysipelotrichaceae bacterium, assembly GCA_030528085.1. Classification (GTDB taxonomy): domain Bacteria; phylum Bacillota_I; class Bacilli_A; order Erysipelotrichales; family Erysipelotrichaceae; genus Allobaculum. The sequence continues at coordinate 13,857 of JAUMZN010000006.1, forward strand.
ATATGCCAAAGAACAACAATCCGCAATTTCTTTAGATACGCTTTATGGCAAATTATGCCATCTTTCTGCAAGTAGCGATCTTGAACATTCGTATTTGCAGCCTTTATTTATCGATGCGCAAGACTATGAACAATTTAAACAAAAACACGAATTAGAACAGATTCCAACTCGTGATTTATATACGTATCAAGGGAATGTTTATTTAGGTATCGATGTTGGTAGTACAACGACAAAGATGGTGTGCATCGGCGAAGATCAATCGATTTTATATACGTTTTATGACTCCAACCGTGGGAATCCTTTAGATTTAGTGATCAAACAATTGAAATACATCTATACCATTTTGCCAGGGCATTGCACGATCAAAAAAGTAGGGGTCACCGGATATGGAGAAGCGTTAATCCAACATGCGATTCAAGCGGATTATGGTGAAGTCGAAACGATCGCTCATTTCACTGCCGCAAAACAGTTCTGCCATGACGTCAGCTTTATTCTTGATATTGGTGGCCAAGATATGAAAGCGATGGCGATTCAAGACGGCGTCATTCAAGATATCGTCTTAAACGAAGCATGTTCTTCTGGATGCGGATCGTTTTTAGAAACATTTGCTCATTCATTAGGCTATGAAATCGAAGAATTTGCGCATCTTGCCCTGCAATCCAAAACACCTCTAGATTTAGGCAGCCGCTGCACAGTTTTTATGAACTCCAAAGTGAAACAAGCGCAAAAAGAAGGTGCAGCAATTGAAGATATTAGTGCTGGTCTTTCTTATTCGATCATTAAAAACGCGTTATATAAAGTCATTAAGCTTAGAAATAAAGAGCAGCTTGGCCAACATATCCTCGTGCAAGGTGGAACGTTTTATAACGATGCCGTCCTACGCGCATTTGAAATAGAAGCCGGTGTCGAAGTCATCCGTCCAAATATTTCCGGATTGATGGGTGCTTATGGCATTGCTTTAATCGCCTTAGAGCGCGATGACAACAAGCCAACAACATTATTGACTTATGAACAGCTTTTGCATTTCACATCGACGAATAAAATGTCCCGTTGCCAAGGTTGTACAAACCATTGTCTATTAACGACTGTCACATTCAATGATGGCCGCCATTTCATCAGCGGCAACCGCTGCGAAAAAGGTGCCAACTTAAAACTAGCCAATCACGATTTGCCAAATCTGTATCGCTATAAATACAACCGCGTCTTTGATTATCCACAACAACAATTTTCGGATGCTAAAGCGACAGTCGGTATTCCGCGTGCGTTAAATATGTACGAAAACTATCCGTTCTGGCATGCGTTTTTCAGTACTTTGCATTTTAATGTGGTACTTTCTGCCAAATCGTCGAAGTCGCTCTATGAAAAAGGAATGGAATCCATTCCAAGCGAAAGTGTCTGCTATCCCGCAAAACTCGTTCATGGTCACATTGAAGACTTACTAGAAAAACAAGTGGACTTCATTTTCTATCCCGCCATTTTATATGAACGAGTCGAAAACCAAGCTAACGCCAATCACTACAACTGCCCTGTCGTTGCCGGCTATTCAGAAACGATTCGCAATAACGTTGATCATTTAGATCATCCTGATTCAAAATACATTCCATTTTTGAATCCATTTTTATCGCTGAACAACCCAAAAACAATGGCCAATGTACTGCACGAAACGTTAGCTCAATACGGCATCGACAAAAATGCGATCCAACATGCGATTGCTTGTGGTTTTAAAGAATTAGACAAATACCATCAAGATATTCAAGAACAAGGCAAACTCGCCTTGCAATATATTCGTGACCATCACATTAAAGGAATTGTCCTTGCCGGCAGACCTTATCATATCGATCCCGAAATTAACCATGGCATCGACCAGTTAATTACTGCTGAAGGATTTGCGCTACTTAGCGAAGACAGCGTTTGTCATTTTGATCATGATGACCTTTCCTTGCGTGTCGTCAATCAATGGACATATCATTCTCGACTTTATCATGCCGCTCATTTTGTGAGCACGCATGCTGATTTAGAACTTGTTCAACTCACTTCGTTTGGTTGTGGATTAGATGCGATCACAAGTGATCAAGTGCAAGAAATCTTAAAAGCTCACAATAAGATTTATACGCTGATCAAAATCGATGAAGTTTCTAATTTAGGTGCGATTAGAATACGCATTCGCTCTTTAAAAGCAACATTAGAAAAGATGAAGGAAATACCGATCATCAAGGACGATCCCATTATTCATCCGCCTGTGTTCACAAAAAAGATGAAAGAACAGCACTACACGATTTTATGTCCACAGATGTCGCCAATTCATTTCCAATTTATTGAAGAAGCGATGAAAGCCAGCGGTTATCGCTTTGAAGTTTTGCCTTCAATTGATAAAGAAGCGATCGAAGAAGGCTTGAAATACGTCAATAACGATGCTTGTTATCCATGCATTTTAGTCGTCGGCCAAATGATGCGCGCCCTCAAAAGCGGTCAATATAACTTAAACAAAATTGCATTAATGATTACACAAACAGGTGGTGGATGTCGGGCAACGAATTATATTTCGCTCATTCGTAAAGCATTAAAAGATGCCAATCTCGATTTCATCCCGGTCATTTCCGTCAGCTTAAAAGGAATTGAAACAAACCCTGGATTTAAAATTACATTCCCGCTTGCGAAACGTTTAGTCATGGCAGGACTCTATGGCGATTTATTGATGCGCGTTTTATATCGCGTTCGTCCATATGAAAAAGAAAAAGGATCCGCAAATGCGTTGTATAAAAAATGGATCGATTTATGTAAACAAAATATCGACAGTTCCAACGTTTTGGAATTTAAAAATAATGTGTACCAAATCGTCCATGAATTCGATGAATTAGAACTGCTCGACATCACAAAACCAAAAGTCGGTTTAGTCGGAGAAATCTTAGTTAAATTCCATCCTACAGCCAATAATGGCATCGTGAATATTATTGAAGAAGAAGGCGGTGAAGCCGTCATGCCTGATCTTGTCGACTTCTTCTTGTATTGTTTCTACAACGCCTACTTCAAAGAATCGAACTATGAAGGACGTCATATCAGCACGACGATTGCCCAAGCAGGAATTGATCTCGTTGATTTCTTTAGAAAAGATATCGTCAAAGCACTCAATGCCTCGAAACGCTTTACTGCGCCAAGCAAAATTGAGCACATTGCCAAACAAGCAAGTCAAATTATTTCTTTAGGCAACCAAACTGGTGAAGGTTGGTTTTTAACAGGAGAGATGTTAGAGCTCATTGAAAGTGGATGCATGAATATTGTCTGCATGCAACCATTCGCTTGTTTACCTAACCACATTACCGGCAAAGGGGTGATTAAAGCGATTAAGAAAAAATATCCAACAAGCAACATTGTCGCAATCGACTACGATCCTGGTGCTAGTGAAGTCAATCAGCTAAACCGCATTAAATTGATGTTTGCATCCGCAAAACGAAATGCCGAGCTCAAATTGGAAGATGAACAAACTGAAGCAAGTTCTCAGTAATTCATCAAACGTTACGCATAAAAAGAACATAGCCAATCCATCGTTGGTTATGCAAAGAGGTTCAATATGTATATCCACGAAATTTATCAATGGGTTTTTATCTTCTTTATCTACAGCTTTTTTGGCTGGATCTGGGAGACATCTTATAAATCCATTCAACAACGCAAGTTTATTAACCGCGGTTTTTTAAATGGTCCTTGGCTGCCGATCTATGGATTTGGCGCCCTCATTATTTTGTTTGTGACTTTGCCCTATCAAGAAAACCATGTTCTCGTATTTTTGCTTGGCGCAATCTTTGCGTCGATCTTTGAATTTATAGTCGGTTATGGCATGGAGAAACTGTTCCACGCGCGCTATTGGGATTATTCTCATTTACCTTTAAATATTAAAGGCTATATTGCCCTGCCCATTTCATTAGTTTGGGGATTATTTTCACTAATCTTAGTGAACATCATCGATGTTCCAATCAGCCGCTTTGTTGCCCAGTTCACAGCACCTCAGCTAATTGTATTGGATATCATCCTGGCGGTTTTATTTGTGATCGATGTTGTTCTTTCCACAATCCAAGCTTTGGATTTAAAAACAATTCTTAAAAAGATTGAACTGCCAATCGAAAATCAAACTAAGATTTTGACAAAAGCCGAAAAAATCTTAAAACGAAATCCAAACTTACTCTCTCATCGTCATCAATTAAGCGAAATTGAAATTAAAAATATCCTCAAAGAGCTCAAGGAACAAATGAAAAACTAGATGTAATCTAAAATAGATCTCTTCCCGCTTGAATCAAAATGCATTTGATCCACGCAAAAGAGATCTTTTATTTTTGATGATTATATTTTCGTTTACAAACCTAATTCAGCTCGAGAAAAATGCGGACACACGTTTTCTTTTGTTTGTAGCACACAAGAAGCTAAAGTAGTGCCAATTTGACACGATTGGACTAGAGTTTTGTTATGCGTTAATCCAATCACTACACCGGCAAAAAATGCATCCCCACAACCAGTTGTATCGACCACTTGAACATCGTTTGCGCCAATATCCCCATATTGATCGTTCGATTCAATATAAATTGCGCCATCTTTGCCAAGTGTGACCACAATTGGATAGAGATCTTGTTTGATGGCTTGATCATGCAGTTTTTCAATACAACCTTCAAGAGAATCTTGACGAATGTCCAGATCGAATAAAATTTCCGCTTCTTCTAAATTGCAAACTAAACAAGCGCATTGACGAATCCACGCTTTGCGTTTTTGAGCAATCGACATATTGGAGACGACCGCATAAATCGGTTTTTGATATCGTTTTGCCAAATCAAAGACATGATCTAAAATAACTTCTTCTTGATCGATTTCAATCGCAATTCCGTCGCATTGACTAAAAATCTCATCACCATCATGTTCGAAAACATCGATCAAGGCACTTAAATCCGGCCGTTGCGAAATTGAAGCATAAACATCCCCACTTTGATCAAATACTGCCAGCCATTTGCCAAGTCCCGTTTCTGTTTTTTGGATATATTTTGTTTCGACATGAGCTTGATTTAACACTTCAACAATTTCTGTACTGAGTGCAGAATAGTCCAATACGGAAAGAAAAGTCGGATTCAGATCAACTTGTGCTAAATCACAAGCGATATTACGGCAAACACCGCCATGGACTTGTTCTACCTTCCCCGCATTTCGCCCATTTGGTTGAAATGTATCCAATGGATATCCTTTTAAATCCACAAATGTAGCGCCAATTACAACAATTCCCATAGCATTCCTCTTTCATATTTTTGACTCAGCTAATAAAAAGGCGAGTACTTTTTCATTAAAAGTTTCCGGCTCTTTATAGGCGATAAAATGATCGCCATGAATCATTTCCAATTTAGCATACGGAATATGCTTGGCAATGCTTTTTGTATGTTGTTCTTGAATCATATCGTTTGTGCCCGCAATCACGAGTGTTTCATGTTGGATTTGCGAAATCTCTGCTAGCGTTAAATTTGGATCATTGACCATTAAGCCTAACATTTCCGCTCTTAATTTTGCTTTTTTGCTTCGTTTTGAAAAAAGTTTATAAAACGCATATTGGATTTCAATTGGCCATTGAACTGAACGTTTTACCCCTTTAGCCTCTAAATTTGCGCCATTTAAAATGAGCTTTAAAACGCGATCTGGATGCTGCAGTGCAAAGACCATCGCAATATTTCCACCATCAGAAAAACCGAGAATATGAGCTTTGTCGATATGGTGGAAATCCATGAACTCTAATAAATCATTCGCAAATTGGCGAATCGTAAATGGCTTGGTTCCCCGCAATGATTTTCCATGACCGCGCGTATCGATGGCATAGACGGTAAAGTATTTTGAAAACTCTTCGATTTGCGCTTTAAAATCATCGCTGTTTTCACCATTGCCATGTAAAAGAATGAGGGAATCGCCAGAGCCTTTTTGCTGATAATAAAGTTGAATATCCATGCTTCCCCTCCTTGATTCTAAGTTCTTCAATTATCGCAAATTCTCCTATTTTTCCTAGCTTCAGTAAACAAAAGGCAAAAAAAATCCAACCACATTTGTGGTCGGATAGATTGAACTTTGTTTCTGTTAAATTGCCTGGAGCATCAAACGTTTGAAGTTTTGATCTAAAATCGCTTCAGTTTGCGCAATCGATAACTTTTTAATTTGGGCAATCGTTTCAATTGAATGATGCAATGCACCAAGATAATCACGCGATTGAATCGCCCATTCGATTGCATCGATGCCATCTGATTCTAAAAGCAGTTTTTCAATTGGAATGCGTTCGACAAGTTTTGTGACAGAATCATCTTTGCCAACAGAAGGGCCAACACTAAAATAAGAAGCCACTTCATCATATTCATCGATATAATCTGGACAAGAATACCAATGAACAAAATAAGTATTGGGATATTGGCGGATAATTTCAAGAATCTCTTTTTCTTGTCCTTTCGTATGCAAAACAACCGGTTTATGCATGCGCGATGCATAAGCGATTTGGGCAATAAATACTTCTTTTTGAGTATGAAGATCATTTGTACACCACACATTATCCATGCCGATTTCCCCGATGATCTTCGCCTTTTCTAAAGCGGGCATCATCTTTTCAAGTAGCTCATCACTTGCCATCCAAGGATGAACGCCAAGAGAACAAGTTAAGTGATGTTGTTGAGCAATTTGAAGTTGCTCTAAAGAGTCGACACTAAATAGTGCAGGTATATCATATTGATTTTGCAAATCAACGACTTCTTTTGAGTAGTGAACGTGTGCATCATGCATTGTTTTCACCTTTTAATACATTAAAGATTTCTTGTTTAATCTTGCTTTGACTAAAGAGCCATTCACGAGATTTTTGTTCTTTTGATAAATCGATCTCTTTGATGATGACCGATGGTTTATTCGATAACACGAAAATACGATCGGATAAATAGAGCGCTTCATCGATATCATGCGTAACTAATAAAGTTGTGCGGTTATATTGTTTGCGCAAATTTAGCAGCCAGTCTTGCATATCGTTACGGGTAATGACATCTAATGCTCCAAACGGTTCATCCAATAACAGAATATCCGCTTGGCATAAAGACGTTCTTAAAAATGCAGCTCTTTGGCGCATTCCGCCAGATAAAGCGGAAGGATAGGCATTTTCATATCCTTCTAATCCAAACGTTTTGAATTCAGCTAACGCGTTTTGTTTTGCACTTTGATCATGATGGATCTTGCCATAAAGCGTAACGTTATCTAAAATCGTTCGCCATTCGAGCAATAAGTCATCTTGCGGCATATAGGCAAAGTGTTCGCTGACACCGTGAATTTCTTGACCATCGACTTGAATCGTGCCGGAATAATCATTTAGTAATCCTGCGAGAATGTTTAAAATCGTTGATTTTCCACATCCTGATGGACCAAGAATCGTCACAAACTCTTTTTCTTTTATCGCAAAGGACAAATCATTGAGAATGAGCTGTTCACCAAAGGAAAGTTTTAAATGTTCAACACTTAGTTTCATTATTCGACAAACTCATTTGTGTATTGGCTAGCAGCATCAATTGATTGGCTAATTAAGCCATATTCAAGCATAAATTGCGTGTAGTTATCCCAAACAGAATCTTTCATAACACCCCAGCTTGGTGCATCTTTGGCATATTGAGCACTGAGATATTCTTGAGAAGCTTCGATAAATGATAAATCAGTGTCTGGCAGTGCATCTTCATGGAGAATTTTTGCGGCTTCTTTTGGATTTTCAATCGCAAATTCATATCCTTTTTTCGTTGCAGCCATGAATTTTTTAACCGTTTCTGGATCTTTTTCGATCTTGTCGTCATTCGTAATGATTACTGGTGTGTAGTAATCTAAACGTTCATCTAATTCATTCAATGGCATGTAGTTGACTTCATAACCCGCTTGCATCGCTTGAATAACAGCCCAGCCATAGAATTCCCAAACTAAATTCACTTTGTTCGCTTCAACTGTTTCGGATAGACCAGGAATTCCAGAACCGTCTGCACCAACGATTGTGAGGGAATCAAAATCCGCACCCGCTTGATTCATAACAGCATTGATAACTGCTTCTTCACTTGGAGCACCCCAGCCGGCATATGTTTTGCCTTCGAAATCTTTGACGGAATTGATCCCAGAATTTTTTAAAGAAACAAATCCAGAAGTATTGTGTTGAATGATTGTAGCGATTGCCTTGATTGGAAGTGGATCTTCACTTGTTAAAGCATAAGTCACATCTTCTTGATAAGACACACCAAAGTCAGCTTTTCCAGCTGCAACCATAGAAGTTGTCGCATTATCCCCTGGTTCAATGATTTCTACTTTTAATCCTTCTTCTTCAAAATAGCCTTTATTTTGTGCGACATAGAAACCTGTGTGGTTTGTGTTTGGTGTGTAGTCTAACATCAATTTCACGGTAGTCAGTTCACCTTCTTGACTACTTGCATTTGGTGTTGGATTAGATGCACATCCAACTAGACTAGCCATCATGGCCATAGAACATCCGATTTTTACAAATCGGGAACTATTGAATTTTTTCATTTCTTTACTCTCTTTCTTAAATGAGGAAAACAAATTTTTTCCAATAAGGTGACAATGACGTTTAATAAAATGCTCCACAAAACGATCATTAAAACACAAGCGAATACTTTATCGAGCATGTATCCGTTTTTAACGCGCAGCATGTAGTAGCCAAGTCCCGCTTGACTCGATAACCATTCCCCGACAATAGCCCCACCAACACAATATGTTGCGGCTACTTTTAATCCCGAAAACAAACCTGTTGCGCCCGCTGGAATTTTAACGAGTGTATACACTTGCATTAAATTTGCACCGAAGCTTTTGACCAAGTTAATTTGTTTTACATTCACTTGCGATAGGGCATCGCTTAGTGAAATGGCGATCGGAAAAAAGCACATGAAGACAACGATCATAATTTTGGGCAATAAATCAAAGCCAAACCAAATGGAAAATAAAGGTCCTAAAACCATTACCGGCACGGTTTGGGTCACAATCAAATATGGATATAAACTCGTTTTAAACGTTTTCGATAAATCCATACCAATCGAAATAAAAATGGCAATCACAACACTAATCGCTAAACCGATTAATGCTTCTTTTAAAGTAACAACAGAATGCATCATTAACACATCCCAGTTTTCAAACAAAGATTGAATCACTTTCGATGGTGCAGGCAAAATATACAAAGAAATATCAAATGCCCGTACGTAGAATTCCCAAATTCCGATGACGACGACAAAGACTAAAGCCGGCAAAACAAACTTTTGATTTTTTTTCTTCATTCCTTCCCTTCCTAAACGAAAAAAAACAGACACCTACTAAGGGTGCCTGTCGACTTACTGAATCGATATGACTCCCTCCGCCGGTATTAACCGGATCAGGTTCAAAGGGACCGTGCATTTGCACATCTCAGCTTTCGCGCCCCTGTCATGTTTAATGAACATACTATAGCACTTATTTAAAGAATTCCAAATTGAATTCCTTACGCATTGCTTTTGCGATTTGTTTTTAACGCTCATTTTCTTCTTTTCTCGTGCACTTTTAATTTCAAATCGATCTAAAAAAGGATGCCAGCAGTGGCATCCTAGTAAATGAATCATAGAGGTCCCAACAAAGTTTACGTAAGAACCTTCAAAAGACAAATTCTAGCAGTTATTTGTTTTATCTTGGACTTACTTGAGTATCGAATGTAATCGTGATTGTTGTGCCAGCGTTTGGTTCACTTTCTAATTCGATTTTTCCATGATGATATTGTACAGCATGTTTAACGATCGAAAGTCCTAATCCAGTCCCTCCAGATTGTTTAGAATGACTTTTATCGACGCGATAGAAGCGGTTGAACACTTTATCTTGATGTTCATAAGGAATACCCATACCTGTATCTTGGATTTTCAATTGCACTGCATTTGGCAATTGTTTAATCGCGATATTCACTTTACCGCCGTTATGATTGTATTTAATCGCATTGTCGCAGAGGTTATAAATCACTTCATACAACAATTGGCGAACGCCATACATCATCCCTAAATCGCCTTCGACACTTAATGCTACATCTTTAATTTTTGCGGCATCATTGAGTGTTTCGCAAACTTCGCAAGCTAATTCTTTTAAGCTCACATCGACATGTGGCATATCAGCTTGTTCATCGAGTTGGGAAAGACGAATAATATCATCGATTAAAATGACTAGACGCGAAGCTTCTTTGCGCAAGTGGCCAACAAATCGCGGCACATCTTCTGGTTTAACAACACCATTTTCCATCAATTCCGCTGAGCCGATAATCGATTGCAGCGGCGTTTTTAATTCATGGGAGACATTTGCGGTAAATTCTTGCCGCTGTTTTTGGGCATTGAGTTGTTCGGTGACATCAAACGCGAGTAAAACAGTACCTAAAAACCTTCCTTCTGATTCAATGCGAGATAAATCGAATTGATAATCTTGACCATGGATTTCCGTACAGAAATCTGCATGGCCACAATCTTTCGTTTTTGCTAGTGCTTCGCGCATATTTTGTTTACGATCGACGCTTAAGAAATCTTGGCCAATACAATCCTCTTGTACTTCAAATAGATGTCTTGCGGATGGATTGATCGAAAGAATACGATCAGATCGATCGAGAAGAACTAAAGCTTCATTCATATTATCCGTAATTTGTTCAAATTCATCTTGTCTTTGTTTCAAGATGTGCATCTGATCTTCAATTTTATTTTGTTGAAAGTGAATGCGATGAAGAAGTGGGGAAAGTTCTTCGTACGCTTCATTATCTAATGGGTGTTCAAGATTCAAATTATTTAATGGTTCAACGACACGTTTAGCCATTCGTTTTGCGAGTAATGCAGAAACCGCAATCGCGACAACTAACAAAATGCCAATTGGCTGCAACAAACCAAGAATTAAATTCAGCTTCGTCGCACGATTAATCGAAATTCGGAGCACACTGCCATCGTTTAAACTTTTTGCTTCATAAACTGTCTGTTCCATCATCGTTGAAGACTCACGAGTACTGCTGCCGTAATCATAAGTTTTAGCTTCTACGATTTCTTCACGATCCGCATGGTTTTCCATTGTGGTTGGATCTGCTTCGCTATCAAAAATCACTGTCCCATCATTGGCAACCCACGTTAAACGGTATTGATCTGTCTTGAGTGATTCTAAATAGTCTATGCCAAGTTGCTCTGTTGCCGTTGCGGCTAAATTCAATTCTGATTTTAATTGTGTTTGTTGGACACCATCAAAATAAGAATAGAGAAAACCAGTGACAACAAGCATACTGGCAATCAAAACTACAGTCGCAACAGAAACGATCGACCTTAAGATTTTACTTGTCATATTCACTCTCCCAGCGATAACCTACATTTCTCACTGTTTCAATTTTCTTACCATAGCAGCCAATCTTTCGGCGTAAACTGCGCATATGCGAATCTAGTGTTCTAGAATCGCCCATGTAGTCCATTTTCCAAACACCTGAAAATAACTGTTCACGCGTATAAACCATGCCCGGATGCGATAAAAACATACATAGCAGTTCGTATTCTTTAAACGTCAGCGCAATTCGCGATCCATCGATCGTAACGGTATGTTCATCTAAATTGACCACTAATGTATCGAACTTCAACATTTTTGAGTTTTTTTGCGGCTGACTTCTGCGCAAAACCGCTTTGACACGCGAGACCATTTCCATCATCCCAAAAGGTTTGACGATATAATCATCAGCTCCAAGATCCAATCCTTTAATGCGATCATATTCTTGACCTTTTGCGGACGCCATAATGATCGGGATATCGCGAAATTCCACTGATTCTTTCATCTTGCTCAACAGTTCGATTCCATCCATGCCCGGAAGCATGACATCTAAAATAATAAGGTCTGGTTTGTTTGCGCGTTCTTTTTTGAGTGTTTCATAAAACGAGATACCATCCTCAAAGCCCCTCGTTTCAAAACCTGAAGAGTTTAAAGCATACATGCCAATATCACGTATACTTGAATCATCTTCCACGTACCAAATCATAATCACACCTCCTAGTGTGAGCCTGTCACCGAATAAATCACCCATTCAGCGATGTTTGTTGCATGATCTCCGATGCGTTCAAAGTATTTTGCGACCATCATTAAGTCTAAAGCGACTTCTCCATCTGAATGATCATCAGCAATTTGTTCAATGATGTTTCGTTTTACTTGATTAAAGTATGCATCAACAGCATCGTCTTGCTGAATCACTTTTTGCGCAATTTCGATATCTTTTTTAACGAATGCATCGACAGAAGCACTCACCATTTGAATTGTCGTTTGTGACATTTGATCGATCACGCCCTCATCTTTGAATGGATAGCCATCTAAAGATAAGACAAGATCAGCAATATCTTCCGCTTGGTCACCAATTCGTTCCATATCCGTAATGATTTTCAATGCCGCAGAGATCAGGCGCAAGTCTTTTGCGACTGGCTGCTGGTGCAGCATTAACTTCATGCAGCGACTTTCAATATCACGTTCAATTTGGTCAATGCCACTTCCGTTTTCTTTGACTTGTTTAGCAAGTTCTAGATCCCCTGCTAGTAAAGCTTTAGAAGCAGAAGCGATAATTTCTTCGCACATCGCGCCCATTTCAATAATTTCGCGATTCAACTCAAAGAGCTGTTCGACAAATCTATTTCTCATATTTTACCCCTTAACCAAATCTTCCAGTAATATAATCTTCTGTTCGTTTATCTTTTGGAACTGAGAATATATCATCTGTTTTGCCAAATTCAACGAGTTCTCCTAAAAGGAAGAATGCCGTGTAATCTGAAACACGAACGGCTTGTTGCATATTGTGCGTAACCATAACAATCGTATATTTTTCTTTCAGCTGCATAACCAACTCTTCAATACGGGATGTCGAAATTGGGTCAAGTGCAGAAGTTGGTTCATCCATCAATAAAATTTTAGGTTGAACAGCTAACGCACGAGCAATACATAAACGCTGTTGTTGTCCACCAGACATACTTAAAGCATTTTTCTTTAAGCGATCTTTGACTTCATCCCAAAGCGCTGCGTCTTTTAAAGCTTGTTCGACAATTTCATCAAGTTGCGCTTTATTGGTAATACCATGCGTTCTTGGCCCATAAGCAACGTTGTCATAAATACTCATTGGGAATGGGTTTGGTTTTTGGAACACCATGCCGATCTCTTTACGTAAAGAGTTCACATCGACATCTTTTTGATAAATGTCTTTTCCTTCGTAACAAATATCCCCGGTAATTTTGACTCCTGGGATTAAATCATTCATCCGGTTCAAAGATTTTAAAAATGTGGATTTTCCACAACCAGACGGTCCAATAAATGCAGTGATACTCTTTTCTGGAATTTCAATATTGATATCATGGAGCGCTTGATGATCGCCATACCAAAGATTCATATCTTTTACTGTTACGATATTATTCATGAACTTCTCCTTTTCGCAAAATGCTTTTGAACTAAAGTCGCCGCAAAGTTAATCATCACTGTCAGGAGCATCAAAATTGAAGCGATCGCAAAAGCGACACCAAATTCACCTTGTTCTTTGGCATAGACATATAAAGCAACAGTCAATGTTGCCCCTGGTGAGGATAAACCTTCAATCAGACCATTTAATGCATGGGCAAAACCAGCACTGAATAATAATGCGGCAGATTCACCAAGGATTCGACCAACTGACAAAATACAGCCGGTAATCACACCATCCACACAACCGGGTAAAACAACGGTACGAATGACGCGCCATTTCCCTGCTCCTAGACCAAATGCCCCTTCGCGATAAGACTGCGGAACGGTTTTTAAACTTTCTTGAGTCGTTCTCATAATTGTTGGCAAGTTCATAATGACTAGCGTTAAAGCCCCAGCCATTAAGCAAGTTCCCATATTATTGGAGAACAATAACATTCCGACTAAACCATAAATAATAGAAGGAATACCTGATAATGTTTCAGCCGCATATTCAATCAATGCGACAATCTTTTTATTCGATGCATATTCGGTTAAATAGATCGCTGCACCAACACCTAAAGGCAATACGATCACAAGTGTGGCAATTACGATATAAATCGTATTTAAAATATCTGGAAGAATCCCAATTTTTTGGGAGATATAACTTGGACTCGTTGTTAAAAGTTCCCATGTGATGTTTGGAATTCCTTTGATCAAAACATAAACCAAAAGAAATAACGCCAATCCGGCAGTTAAGCCTACCGCAACATACATGAGTCCTTTCATCATCAACTCATATCTTTTTCTTTTCTTGGATAATGATTCATTCAACATAAACTACTCTTTTTCTCTTTTCAAAAAGAAATTTAACGTCGCATTGATCAACATAATGAAGAAGAATAAGACCAGTGCGATTGAAAACAAAGCTTGTTGTTGTAAGCCGCTTGAATATGACATTTCACTCGAAACAGCAGTCGTTAAGAAACGAACACTCTGGAACAGCGAATTTGGCATATTGGGGACGTTTCCTGCGACCATCATGACCGCCATCGCTTCGCCAATAGCGCGGCCAACACCTAAAACAACAGAAGCAGCGATTCCGCTTTTTGCGGCCGGAACCGAAACTTTGAAATACGTTTCAATTGGTGTTGCGCCTAAAGCTAAAGACGCATCTTCATACTCTTTTGGCACAGCATCTAAAGCAGTAATCGACATTTTAATAATGGAAGGTAAAATCATGATCGCTAAAACGATAATTGCTGCTAATAAGCTTGCCCCATCTGGTACACCAAAGATCGCTTGAATTCCTGGAATGAGCACGAGCATACCGACAAGACCATAAACAACAGAAGGAATTCCCGCTAAAAGGCTCACGACCGTTTGCATCGCGGATTTTACCTTTGGTGAAGCGAGTTTAGAAAGATAAACCGCAGTCAAAAATCCAATCGGAACCCCAATCACAATTGCGCCGGCAGTTCCATAAATACTTGTTAAAATAAACGGCAGAATTCCATATTTGGGATCTGATGCTGTCGACGCCCATTTCGTTCCAAACAGAAAATCGCCAATGCCGATTTTTTGAATCGCTGGAAGTCCGGAGACCACAAGATAAACTGTGATCAACAAAACACACCCGACAGTAATTAGTCCCAAAATTAAGAACACACCATGAATAACTTTTTCTAATAATTGATTTTTCTTCATCAACATTTCCTCATCGAAATAGCGACGCCCCAAAAGGAACGCCGCTATCGTGTGTGAACTTATTTTCCTTCTTTATAAGCAGGTACTACACCAGCTGCTGTGATGATGTCACATGCATCAGCAGAAGTGATATAGTCAAAGAATTTGCTTGCAGCATCGCTGAGTTCTTTGTCTGCTTTTGTGACTAAAACAAATGGACGTTGAACTACATAGCTGCCATCTTTAATTGTATCTTCAGTTGGGCTCACTCCATCAACTGTTACGGCTTTTACAGTATCTTTAACTGCAGATACAGATGCATAACCGATCGCATTTTCGTTTTGAGAAACTGTTGTGATGACGTCCCCTGTAGAAGTTAATTCTTGACGATATTGACATTTTTCTTCAGTATCTGTGATTGCTTCAAAACCATCACGAGTACCAGAACCAGCTTCACGTCCGATTAATACGATTTCACCATCTTTACCACCAAGTTCAGACCAGTTTTTAACTTCGCCAGTATAGATTTTAGTAATCATTTCTAAGCTTAAATCTTCTACTGTGTTATTTGGATTGACAATAATTGCAATTCCATCGTAAGCAAGAACTGTTTCAGTTAATCCGGATTCTTTTTCTTCATCTTTTAAAGCACGGCTAGAAAGTCCAATATCGCAGCGTCCTTCTTGAACGGCTTTAATACCTGAACCGGAACCAGTTGGGTTGTAAGTAAATCCAACACCAGTTTCTTGTTGATAAGCTTCACCTAAAGCACCGATGACTTTTTCCATAGAAGTAGAACCATCAGTAGTAACCGTTCCACCTCCGTTTGTACCGCTATTGGAATTGCTGCATCCAGCAAGCATTGCCATTGAAACAGCGGCAACCATCATTTTTTTCATCGTTTTGTTCATTTTTAAATGTCTCCTTTTGACAATTTCTTTTTTTCTTGATTTCCCTTGTCACGTCTAAGACTTTAAGATTCGTATGTGAAATTCAGAATACAAAGTTTGTAAATTCTAAGTTAAATAAATAGCGCAAATTTCCTCGTCAAAAAAAGCCCGATTCTCTTCACCGAAAACCGAGCGTTTTATTCTATTTGGATTATTAATTTACTTTTATAAGATTGTTTATCTCTATTTATTGAGCTGATCAACGATATTTCTGATCATTTATGCGTAAAAGAACGCCTTCTTATTTAAATTTTTTGAAAACTATTAGACGTCTATGGCACTTTTACAAGCAGAAAAAAACGAGGATAAAGCAGATCTTCTAAGCCATTCTCTTAAAAAAATGTCCTTGACTTGGGGTAACGCACATATATGCAAACATTAAAAGTTGTTTATTCCATATAAAAATCATTTTTATACACATGTTGTGCAGCACAAAAAATGTTATAATTAAAATATAAAATAATAACGAGGATTACAATTATGCAATACATAAAATACCTGATAGACATCCTCGGATCTAAGTGCAATCTATAAGTAGACGGCTAATGATCACGAGGAATCAATCATTCTTGCCGTCTATAGAATAGGAGAGAATATGTTCAATAAAATACCTCTCGTGATCGCATGTTATTATAATCTATCTACGTCTTTTGTGACCATGCATGCATTCAAATCAACTCAAAATAAAGTGACTTCAAAACAGGTTGGATTAGAAAACAAGGAGTTTATTTACTTCAATGTTTACGCATAAAAAAGATCCTAATCGAGATTTGATTTGGCTTCTCATTTGGATCGGAGCCTGGATCATTCTTATTTATCAATCAATCTCCCAACAACGCTACACACATGCCTTATGTATGTTCTATTGCTGTGTGTCAATTATTATGAAACAATTGACTTCCATTTTTGGATTCAAATTACATCCGTTTCTCCAATGGGGATACTTATTCATAGGCGTAGCACTCCTATTTTTGCAATTTGTATATCAAGATCTTTATCGATATACACAAATTGCCAATATGCTCTTTATTTTGCTCGGTTGTTGGGGCGTTTGGTCTATTAGCAAGAAGAAATAAAGCAAAATTGTTCTTCTTACTAAAAAACGACAATTTCTAATCCAGCTCATATTTGTTGTCTTTCAATGGCAAAAACTAAATGCGAATTTCTTCTCATGAATGGTTTCTGTCATTTTTATATCGTCTAAAAGACGGACTGCAAAAAAATGCGGAAAACCATCTAGATCTTCCGCATCCTATCGATTTCATTGAAAAAAATCGAATTCAATATATAAATTTTATTAAAAGCTCAATACTGCTTTTTAAATTTTAGTTTTTTAGCCAATTCGTTTCATCTACATCAATGGCGCAACAACTTTTAGAACGATTCCAAGCAGTTTTTCATACCATTTTTGCGATTTGATCGTATCGTATGTGACGACACGACAGTTTGCTAGAGTTTCCTGGAAGTCTTTTTCAATCGTTTGCAGGACTGGTGTGTCATACATCCATGAAGCACATTCAAAATGATGATATAAACTTCGATAATCCAGGTTAATCGTTCCGACTACACCTTCACGATCATCACTGACAAACACCTTAGCATGAACAAATCCTGGAGTATATTCATAGATCTTCACACCCGAATCTAACAAGGAAGCATAGTGCGTTCTTGCCAGTGCATAAGGTGAATGTTTGTCCGGAATTCCTGGCAAAATGAGTTTTACATCAACGCCACGTTCCGCCGCAAATTTCAATGCCGTTTCCATCTCACCATCTAATATCAAATATGGTGACATAATATGCACGTAATCGGTCGCACGGTTCAAGATATCCATATAAACCATTTCCCCAACCCGATCTTCATCCAAAGGACAATCGCCATATGGAATCACATAACCCGATGTGTTTGGATTTGATGGTGCGGGTGCATTTAAAAAGCGATCAAAGTCAAGCGTCTTTTCATCTAAGCTCCACATCTGTAAAAACATTAATGTGAAACTTTTTACTGCTTCTCCTTTCAGCATGATCGCTGTATCTTTCCAGTGACCATGTAATTCTCGCGTATTGATATATTCATCCGCTAAGTTAATTCCACCAGTAAAAGCGACTTTGCCATCGATCACCATAATTTTGCGATGGTCGCGATAATTATAGTGAGTTGAGACAAATGGTGTGAATGGTGCAAACACTTTACAATGAATGCCAAGTTCGGCTAATTTTTTCGGATAGTTATGAGGTAATAAACTAAATTCGCATGTACCATCATACAACATGCGGATTTCGACACCTTCTTTAGCTTTGCGCGCTAAAACATCGAGTACAGTCCCCCACATCAATCCTTCATCAACAATAAAATATTCTAAAAAGATGAAGTCTTTAGCTTGTTCAAGTTGTTTGAGCATTTCTACCCATTTATTTTCCCCTAAAGGAAAATATTCTACGTCTGTTTGATCATAGATTGGATGGCAACGACTACGATTCAAATATGTCGCTAATGAAGCAGCTCCCGGATTGTCTTGTTTAAGTTTTTCGAGGATGTCTTGATTTTGGCTGAGTTCATCTTTTGTTTCCTCGATCACTTGTTCGACACGTTTTTTTGTGGCAATGTGACCAATTTCACTTTTAGTAAACCAGAATAACATCGCCCCAAAGACAGGTAAAATCATCATGATGACAAGCCAAGTGATTTTGGCAGTCGGATCCATTCGGCTGTTCAAGATGTACAGCACCATAATGATGGAATATAACGCAACACCACCAATAATATGGGGTAAAAACTGACTAAACCAAATGAAGACGCCAAATAAAGCTAACCCTTGAATCACTAACAATAAGATAATTAATCCCAAGCGACTGAACATCGCATGAATAATTCCTTTTTGTCCTTTTTTTAAAAGTCTGATCCCCATATTCTGTTTTTCACTATGAGACAAATTCGACAAATTTGACAATACGACAACCCCTCTTCTATTTTCTTTTATTTACTTTCATTCGATACTGGATCGTTTTCATGATTCACATCTTTAAAACGATCCACATCACGACACTATATCATGGATAAATCTATAGTTCTAGAACGTTCAGTCTATTATTTTAGCTTGTAAATTTGGGACTGTCCTTCAAACGGAATTCCTTTTTGTAAACAGATGTCTTCAATAATTTTGACATACCAATCTTGAGCTTGCGGATGAACCATGACCCCTTCCAAAAACTCAGAAAGATTCCCCGCATCTTTGATCAAGGCTTGATCATTTAAATTGGTTCGATACGATTTACGAATCGATAAAATCGCATCCGTGATCAGATCAATGATTTCTTCTTGATCTGTTATTCCTTTAATTTGTTCTTCGATATTTGGTTTAACTTCTTCACTAATAAAATATTCATGGCTATATTGCGAATTATCTGTAATCAATAGACGAAACTCTTCTTCATGTTCAAAAACAGCCCGTTTATGGAAATACGTTTCGCTTGGTGATTGACTGTTTTTCATTTGTTCGACTTGTTGGTGGATACTTGTTTTTTGATCGAGATCATACATCACTTCTCTTAATAAAACATCAAAGTGTTCTTCTGATGGAAAAATCTCCTTTGCATGTTTGAGTAACTTTTCTTCGGTTGTACGAATGCGGATTGCTTTTTTATGATGGGAATAACAACGCCACATCGCATCGGTTTCATCATATTCTGACCAACTTTGCGCATAAGAAAAGTTTTTAGAATGCCATAGACGGAAATAGTAATCATAGACAACCGAATAGTCTTCTAAATCTATTTCATTACACATCTGCGTGACGATATCTCGCACATCTTCTGGTGAATCGAGATGCGAAAACAAATAAGCTTCATAGCCATCATCCCAAGCCGATGGGCGCATAAAGCGATCTTTATTATTGATCACAAGATTAATAAAGTCTTCAAAACTAATAAATCGATATAAATATTTCGGCATAGAATTCCCTCCAAAACCATTGTTTTTTTGTTTATACAATCTAAAACTTCTATTTATTTATAAGCACTCATCTATTGATCGATCGGTCTTGAATCATATCTATTTCTACTATTATCTAAACGTATCTACATCAGCAAAACAAGCAAAAAATAGGACACATTTAACTGATTTTTGATCCTTATAAAACAGTTGTGATTTGCGTCATGTTCAATGATCATAAACCGCTTATGATGTTGGCCCATTTAAAATCAAACAAGAAAAAACCACATCTAAATTGACTTCTTGCGTCAATCTAAATGTGGTTCTATTCGATCAAAGACAAATCTTAAATCACGAAATATTCAATTCGACTGTTCTGATAGGTTGATCAATCTAGGCAGTTTGTTTAGCTTCTTTTGGCTTAAATTCAAAGTCATTAATAAAATCAATTAAATAAGATGAAATCGTAACAGTGACTAATGAATAGATGATTCGTCCAAATGGAATGTATGACAAAGATAAAAACAATACAGTAAGATCGGTAAACAAATAGGCTCTTGCTAACTTCCAATGAGTAACATGGGAAATCACTAAAGCTAACGCATCATCTCCACCACTTGATCCGCCTTGACGAATAATTAAACCAACGCCTACCCCAACAAAAATCCCCCCTAAAATCGCTGCTAACAATGGATGGGCGGATAAATCAGGAAGCATAAATGGAAAGAGTTCCCAAATTTTATAAAACCCGGAGACACAAGACGTTGCAATCAATGAAATAATAATAAAGTTTCCACCTAAAACTTTAAAAGCAAGTAAATAACAAGCAATATCCAAGATCGGGGTGATATAAGCTGGTGAAATATTCAGCCAATGTTCGACGAACAACATCAACCCAATGACACCACCTTCAGTGATGTTTGTTCGCTGGTGAATATTGTGAATTCCAAATGAGCAAATCATTGCGCCTAGTAAGATCAGCAATACTTTTTTGATCGTCAATCCTGCAGTCAATTTCTTAAACATTGTCGTCATACGAGGTGACAAATGAATCCTCCTCCTTAATCAGTTCTCAACTGAACAAGATTAAGATAAACTATATAGTAACTATACAGTCAAGGAGAGACGATGAAAGACCTTTTTTCTATTGGAGAACTTGCCAAGCTTCAAAACATTTCCCGCCAAACATTGATTTTCTACGATAAAATCGGCTTATTTTGTCCTGCCTATATCGATCCCGAAAATGATTATCGCTATTACAGCATTAACCAACTCGATAATTTAGATGCGATTTGTATTATGAAAAAAATCGGTTTTTCTTTAAATGAAATTAAAGAGAACATGAAAAGCTTTACAAGTGATCGCTCAATTCTAGCTTTACGTAAACAACTCACTTCGATCAATCAACAAATCGAAGAATTAGAACTCATTAAAAGTCGCGTGGAACATCGCTTAAACCAAATTGAGCGTTCCATGGATATTTTCGATCGGGGTGATCAAGTTTTAATTGGTGATGTCGATTCGCAATCCATTTTAATTCAAGAAGTCCCTGCCCCTTATACATTAGAAATGGTCAGCATTATCACTAAGGAATGCTTTGTTCGAGCAGCTAAAGAACATTTGCCGATTTTCTTTCAAAGTGGCGTTATTGTTCCTTATCCAAACATTTTGCAAGGTCGATATATTGAAGCTTCGCATGCCTTTCTTTCTATTGAAAAGAGCGATCATGTCGATGGCGTGATCGAGCTGCCGCAAGGGCGTTGCGTCTATACCTACCATACAGGAGACTATCTTTCGATTGGAACCTCGTATCAACGGATTTTAGACTATTGCCAAACGCATCATTTGACGATTATTTCGGATTCATACGAGTTTGCGATGAATGACTATCTCTCGACCGCAAATGAAAACGAATATATCACCAAAATCATGTTCTATATTCAAAACGAAAACTAAGCTTGCCTTTGAATTGCTAACCAAATTAAAAACCGTTGGTTTTCCATCTGATTGAAGATGAAGAACACAACGGTTTTGTTATTTTTAGAATTTTAATGTTGTTGATCAAACGATGTTGATTGAATCAACTTTTAAGATCAGAAACATGACTGGATCTATGATTAATCCAATTTTTCGCCATTAGAAGCAATGACGTTTTTGTACCAATAGAAGCTGTCTTTGCGATAACGTTTCATTTCGGCTGTTTTTGCTTTTTCATCATCTTCATCACGATCGACATAAATAAAGCCATATCGTTTCGAGATACCTTCCCGTGTTGACACTAAATCGACCGCAGACCATGGGCAATATCCAAATAACAATGCACCTTCTTCAATACCCGTATTCATTTCTTCGATCATTCGTCTTAAATGTTCAATACGATAGCAATCATGAACACTTCCATCTTCTTCCAGTGTATCTGGGCGACCATAGCCGTTTTCGGTAATAATCACGGGTAAACGATAACGATCGCTTAACTTTCGAGCCGTTACGCGGATGCAATAAGGATCGAATTTGTGTCCATCTTCACCCACTTCAAAGAATGGATTGCTGATCGCTTTTCCAACACCTGGTTTTTCTGTCAGTTTGACTAGATAAGACATATCACGATTATCTGCACCGACTAAACTATCCCAATCCATTTCATAGTAGTCACAATGTTCAATCGTTTCATCGGAGTAGCAGTTAAATCCGATGAAGTCTGGATGACAGTTTTTCATCGTTTCCATATCGCCATCTTGGATATCTAATACGATATTGTTGTATTTGAAATACTGATTGATCGATTTTGGATATTTACCAAATACAAGTGGATCTACCCACATGTTATTGCGTAGATCTTCCATATTCATCGCCGCAATTGTATCTTTTGGACTTGCGGTTGCAGGATAACATGCGCATAAGTTTGGAGCTGGACCAATTTTGGCATCCGGGCACATTTCATGACATAAAGAAATTGCTTTTGCCATATAAACGAGCTGGATATGACCGGTGTTATATAAAGCATTTAAATCGTTGGCTTTTCCGGTCATCATATCGATTGCGCCATAATAAATCATGACGTTATATTCGTTATTCGTTAACCAATAATGAACATCATCTTTAAAGTTTTCGAATAAAACTTTGCAATAGTTGACATAAGCTTCGCCAGTTTTTCTAGAATGCCAACCATTATATTTTTCTTCTAAAGCGGCTGGAAGGTCGAAATGATAAATCGTTACTAAAGGTTCAATTCCATGTTTATGACATTCTTTGAAGACATCTTTATAGAATTGAATTCCTTTTTCATTGACTTTACCTTCCCCTTCTGGAAAGATTCGTGCCCAAGAAATGGACATACGGAACATCTTAAAGCCCATTTCTGCCATTAAAGCGATATCTTCTTTGTAGTGGTGGTAGAAATCAGATGCATATTTAAACGAACAAGTTCCAGGATTAATTTTTTTCTTTTCATAATCCCAAGTCGTTAACCCTTTTCCATCTACATCATATGCCCCTTCAATTTGAGCACTCGAGCTACTTGCGCCCCATTTAAAATCTTTTGGAAAACTCATTTTAATCTCCTTGTTTGATCTATATCGATCCAACGATCGACCAACAAACCTTATATCTTGTTCAACAAATTCTATGAACAATTGAATGATCGATCGTTAGATATTTGATCTATTTCTGTTGTTGTATAAAACGATGTTGATCTTATAATTTGTAACCTAATTCATAAGCAGCACGAACTGCCTCTAATGCTTGGGCAACACCATTCGCATCACCAATCACATACGTTTCAAATCGATCTTTTAATCCTTCATATAAAGGATTCCATGGTTTTGAACCCACTGCACAAACAACATGTGTGAAGCCTGGATAGCTGACTTGACCTTGTTTTGTTTCAACAGTGATTGTGCCATCATGAATGCTTTGCACTTTTGCATGAGTGATCGTTTGTACGCCTTCTTCTTTAAAGCGTTTGAGCGTTGGGACTAAGTTATTGGGCACCATACCTTGACCAATGGCATCCATCATTTCAATTAATGTGACTCGTGCATTGCCTCGAGCATGGTGAAGGATATATTCTGCCGTTTCCATTCCGACCATACCGCCACCAATAATGGCTACGTTACCGCCTAAAATATTGATCGATCCACTTAAAACATCGTTAGCTTGAATTAAACATTCGCTTCCTTCTACAGGAAGAACAATTGGTTTTGCTCCTGTTGCTAAAATCACGATTTGTGGATGTAAATCAGCAATATATTCTGGAGTTGCTTCGCATTGATAACGAATCTCGACGCCATAGCGTGCACATTCGTTCAATAAGTAAATGATCCATTTTGATACTTCTTGTTTATATGGAGGACGACAAGCCAAATTGATCTGTCCACCCGCTTTACTTTCTTTTTCCAAAACGACTACACGATGACCCCGTTTTGCTAAAATGCGTGCTGCGGCAAGACCCCCAATTCCAGCACCGACCACAACGATATCTTTAGCTTCTTTTGTTGGTGTGCACTCAAATTCTAATTCTCGTCCTACTATTGGGTTAATCACGCAAGTTGCTGGACGACGTTTGGTCTGTTCTCCAACACATCCAATACCACAAGCTGCACAAGGCGCAATTTCATCGTAGCGTTCTTCTTGAGCTTTATTGACAAAATCCGGATCGGCTAATAAAGCACGACCAAGAACTACACCATCAACTTCACCGGCATCTAAAACATCTTCAGCGAGTTTGGCATCTAAAATTTTACCCACGGTAATGACTGGTTTTGTCGCTACAGCTTTAATCGCTTTTGCTTCTTGTAAGTTGGTAAATTCTGCTTCTCCATGGCAAGGAATGATCTTGTTGCAACGTTCATATTGCGTTCCACCACTGATTTCAAAACAATCCACACCATGTTGTTCTAAATATGGAATCAAGCGTTTCATATCTTCGAGCGTATTCCCTTGTGGATCACGTTCGCTACCCGACATACGTAAGACAATTGGGAAATCTTTTCCACATGCCGCTTTAATGCCATCGATCACTTCAAATAATAAACGTGCCCGGTTCAGTAAACTGCCTCCGTAAACATCTGTTCTTTTATTCCGTAAAGGAGATAAGAAAGATCCTAATAACATATAGGCATGGGCACAATGCAACTCAATCCCATCAAAGCCAGCCCGTTTGGCATCCATACTTGCTTTAACATATAAATCGATGATGCCGGGAATTTCTTCAAGTGCAACTTCGCGAGTCATTTGCCCCATTGAGTTGGGATAAACACTACTTGCTAGTGGCGCAACTCCATAAAAGGCACTGACACTTTCTGGTCCGGGATGTGTGATTTGAGGAATGATCTTGCATCCATATTCATGCACTTTATCTGTAAAACTCTTATATTTTTGAATGCTCTCTTCACTTCTAAAGCAAAGTGTATTTCCTAAATAAGGAACGTTTGGATCGACACTTGTCGCATCGACAATAATACAACCCACACCACCTTGGGCACGGCGTAACCAATACGCCTCCATTTTTTCATTGATTGTTCCATCTTGGCTTTCGTAGCCTAAAGACATTGGCGCCATAAAGGTACGGTTTTTGAGTTCCATTCCCGCAATTTGAAGCGGAGTAAACATAGTTTTCATTTTTTATCTCCTATAGAGTTCTAGCAACTTCAAATCCTTCAGCAATCGCATCAATTGCACGACGTGCTCTTTTTGCATCCCCGATGACATAACATGGGATATTTTGATCTTGGCAAGCTTGTACTAAATCTTCGCTATCCTTGGCTTTATATCCAACCGCAAAGACTGCAAAGTCACAAGCAACCGTGCTGCCATCTTCTAATACGATGCCTTCATTTGTGAATTGACATACACGGCTATTTGGACGCAGATCGACTTGTAACTGTGCCATTTTCATCATGACTGCAATTTTACGTAAGCTACCTAAATCACTGCCAATTGCATCTTTCATTTCTAAAATCGTCACTTGACAGCCATCACTTGCTAAAGTGTCAGCTGTTTCTAATCCAACAAGTCCCCCACCGATTACGGCAACGCGACCTTTTGGACAAACTTCATGACGTAAAACTTCTGGTGCCGAAGCATGAGGTAAAGTGTCCATTCCTTCGATTGGAATTTCAATTGGGTTTGCGCCAATCGCAATAACTACCGCATCGACATGACCTTCTTTAATCATCTTTGCATCTACAGTTGTATTCTTTTTCACCAAAACACGTTGTTCAGTTTGACGGCCCATTTCTTTTGCCGCTTCTTTCATTTCTGCTTTTCCTGGTGCTTCTCCGGCTAATAAGAATTCACCACCTAAATGATCACTTGCTTCAAATAATGTAACGTTGTGTCCACGAGCTTTAAGAACTTGTGCAGCTTCCATACCACCTACACCGCCACCGATGACCCATACATTTTTCGCTTCATCAGCTTGTTCAAGTGTGTATTCATTTTCATGACCAATCATTGGATTGCGCATGCATGTAATATGAGGACGATTCATCACATCAGTAAATCCATCGTAGCAACCTTGGTTGCATCCTACACAATGGACAATTTCATCTACTCTTCCTTCACGTGCTTTATTCGCAAATTCAGGATCTGCAAGTTGTGCACGACCCATTACAACCATGTCGACTTGATCGCTTTCAATTAATTCATTCGCAAGTTTTGCGGTATTAATACGACCCACCCCAACGGTTAACATGCCTGTTCCTTTGCGAATTTTCGCGGCATTTGCAATATTAAATCCATTTGGAACATCAATTGGTGGAACTTCATACATACTTGCCGCAGTAATGATATTTCCTCTTGAAACGTCTAATACATCGACACCATGTTCTTTGGCAATATTGCAAAAACGAATTGTATCTTCAATTGTCATTCCGCCTTCTAACATGTCATCTTGTGCATCAATACGAATAAATAAAGGCATTCCTTCTGGCATATTTTTGCGAATTTCATCAATGACTTCTAATGGGAAGCGACAACGATTTTCAAAGCTTCCTCCATATTCATCATTTCTATGGTTGAGTCCACCACTTAAAAAAGAATGAGGTAAATAATTGTGTGCTAAATGGAATTCCAAGCAGTCATACCCAGCTTGTACAGCACGAGCCGCTGCTTTTCCGTAGCATGCGATCACTTCCTGAATTTGTTCTTTGGTGATTGCTGGAATCGTATGGCCTCCAAAGTTCATATCCGAAACGACAAGCATTTGTGCTCTTGGATCCATACATGCGGCAATGGATCCTTGCCATAATTGAATAGCGGCTTTGCCCCCTTGTTCATGGATCGCATCAGTTAGTTTTTTATGCCCTTCAATAAAGCAATCTTCACTGATCGATACAAAGTGAGCTGGTGCACTTGGTGTATGCACTGCTGCGACTTCAACAATGTTCAAGCCACATCCGCCTTTTGCCCTTTCGGCATGATAAGCGACTAATTTATCAGTCACAAATCCTTTTTCATCTGCCATTCTGGTTCCCATAGCGGGTAAAATGATTCGATTTTTAAGCTCCATATCACGGATTTTGATTGGTGCAAATAATTGATCAAACATGCCTTGATCCTCCTTTGTTCTTCTATTGTCATTATAGGAATGAAAATTAAAATCATTGTGTGAATTTGGACAAAAACAATCATGATTGATTAGTTTTTGTATACTTGTAATTGAACTTTATAAGGTGTTTTTGAAGAAGGATGATGTTAAAAAAGCACCTGATAAACAATCACGATCCCTATGTCATTCGCATAAATATTCTGGTTTTCATTCTTCCTAATTTTCACTAGGACAAGTTCCTATATTTTTGATAACAGTATCATTATAGAAAAAACAAAAATGCTCACAAAATGGGTTTTCTTAGGCATTTTTTTGATTTTTATACACTAAAGACTGTTTTTTCACATTGTTTATTCTTCTTTTAAAAAAACATTGGTTTCTTGTGACTAGTACAAAAAACAATTCAAAAAGCAACCCGAATTTGCGAATTTTTTCACGCATAGAAAGATACAGATCAAAGAAAATGCATACACTATTGATTTCAATTCTTTTTGATATTGAACAATTAGAGAACATCATCATACAGTTTCTAGTTATTTACCCTATCAACGTTAAATTCCTCAAAATAGGAACTAATAAATGATGATTTTTAGGTTTTGGGACTAATCTCAAACGTTAAGAATGCCCTTTATTTATGGGGTGTTCTTTTCTTTTTTATCTTGCGATAATTATTTATTTAATGCACACTAGAAGATAGATGTATAACAACTAAGCTAAAATTGGTGGTAAATAAATAATTATGACTGTCTACAGAAATCTCATTATCGACATTCCAAAAGATCGGGTGACCATTGAAAGACGAAATGATGGTAAGCCTGCTTTGATCAAATACGTCATCGAAGCTCCTTACAATCGTGAAAAAGGTTATGCCCAACCTAAACGCATAACCATTGGTCATCAAGTGCCTAATAGCACAACTAAAATGTATCCAACGACTCAATATAAAAATATCTTCCCTAAACAATGGGAAGAATTAACCAAAGAAAAAGTTTCTCCAACAATCAAGAAGATCGGTCTTTTTACGCTTGCTCAAGCTGTGAATCAAAAGATCGGGATCAAAGATCAATTAGATCGTGTATATGGTCCAGGTATCGCTGCAGCTATCACTGAACAAGCACTCTATTCCATCTTAGATCATTCCAATACCACTTCTGCTTTTACACAAAAAATGGCAAATGAACTTTTATATTCTTCTACTGCCTATAGTGATAGTTATTACACCGATCTCTTTGCTCATAAACTTTCTTCAGAACAAGAACTTCTCTTCAAAAGGTCTTGGGCAGAATCTTGCCGAAAAGATGGAGCAGAAGAAATATGGTTATGTATTGACGGTTCAAACGAGGATTGCCAAAGCGTAGGAGTTGATATAGCTGAAAAAGGATTAGCTAAATCTCGCCATCATACAAACATCATCAGTTTTACTTACGCAGTGACTACAGATGGACGCCCGGTTTCATATGAGGTTTATCGAGGAGGACTTGTGGATTTCAAAGCAATGAAATCTGTTCTAAATCATCTCGTAGAAGCTAAATTCAAAGTGAAAGGAGTCATCCTTGATCGTGGCTACTGTAACTCTGATGTTCTCCATTACCTGCACAATCAGGCGATCCCTTATATCATTATGGTTAAAGGGTGTCCAGTTCAATGTATGGAGATGTGGGAGAATTACGGCAATCTAATTAAGATGAATGTAGAATACTTAGTGGATGATACTTGTTTGTTGTAACAGGGAAACATAGACCCGGATTTTGAAGTCCGGGTCTTTTCTATATGATG
>JAUMZN010000080.1 GCA_030528085.1 Erysipelotrichaceae bacterium
TGCGGTGGTGTGAGAGGGAGGGACAGTACTAACCTGTCTCCTCTCTACTCGATTTATGAAAAAAGAAACAATGAATAGTTATTTAACAATCTTAGCGGGTTCCTTTTTGTTTTGTGCAGGATTGAACTGGTTTATTGTTCCAATTGGTTTGTATAATGGAGGAACAGTAGGGATTTCGCAAATCGTCCGTACTTTACTCGATTTAAATGTTGGTTTTGACATTGCCGGGATTTTGAACTTTCTTTTAAATATCCCGCTTTTGATGTTGGCATTTTTCTCCTTTGGACGATCTTTGTTTTTTAAAACATTATTTTCCTTAGTCACACAAACGATTATTTTTACGTATTTACCCATTCCGCAAACACCAATTCTAGGTGAATATGCAGTTTCTTGTTTAATGGGGGGAATCCTTGCTGGAACAGGTGTGGGGATTACACTTAAAGCAGGTGGCTCTGGTGGAGGACTCGATATTTTAGGGTTGTACTTCACAAAGAAAAATAAAGATTTTAGCGTCGGAAAGTTCACATTGATCATTAATGCGATGATTTATTTGATGTGTGCAATTTTATTCGAGCTTCCTGTAGCACTTTATTCGATTGTATATTCTATGATTTATTCATTCTCAATCGATAAAACCCATCTTCAAAACATCAATACGAGCGTCTTGATCTTTACCAAAAATAAAGATGTTTGCGAAATGATTCTTCATGAATTACATCGCGGCGTAACATATTGGAACGGTGTCGGGGGATATACTGAGAACGATACCTATGTCATGTATAGTGTTTTATCGAAATATGAAGTGCGAATTTTCCAAGAAAAACTCAAAGAAAAAGATCCCGATGCATTTGTGACGATCACAAAACAAGACCAAGTGCTCGGTAATTATGAAGTTCGACTATAAGGAGACATTCATGAAAAAACTATATTTTAATGGAACGATTTATACAATGGATGAAAATCATCCGACGGCGCAAGCGGTAGCTATTGAAGGTGACAAAATCATTGAAGTGTATCAAGAAGTACCAACAGATTGGGATGGGGAAAAAGTTGATTTAAACCATCAAGTGATGTTCCCAGGCTTTATTGATGGTCACTCTCATTTTGTCGGTTGTGCCAATGCATTATCGCAATGTGATCTTTCTCAAGCTTATTCATTTGCGGAAATTGAGGAAACGATCAAAGCGTTTATTCAAGAACATGATGTAAAAGCGGGAGAATGGGTTGTCGCCAATAACTATGACCACAACTTCTTGGCGGAAAAAGCACATCCTGATCGCACAGTGTTAGATTGCATTAGCACAGATATTCCAATCTTGTTAGTCCATGTTTCGAACCATATGGGTGTGGTCAATACAGCTGGACTAAAGATGCAAAACATTACGGATGATGTTGCTGATCCACAAGGTGGAAGATATGGTCGATTTGAAGATCATCGTTTAAGTGGATATATGGAAGAAAATGCGTTTATTAATTTCCAAAAATCGATTTCTTCTTTTGATCTTGATGTTCTAAAAGCTAACGTGGTTAAAGCACAAGACCTTTATGCAAAATATGGAATCACAACGATCCAAGATGGCATGGTGACCAAAGAACTCTACCCACTCTATCAATTGTTGGCGCATGAAAAAGCTTTAAAAATGGATGTAGTGGGCTATATCGATTTAGAAAATAGCCGCGAACTCTACATCAATGATCCTCAAAAACACCAATATTACAATCATTTCCGTTTAGGTGGCTATAAGATTTTTTTAGATGGTTCTCCACAAGGTCGAACAGCATGGATGAAAGAACCTTATACAAATTCCAATGATTGTGCTTATCCAGTCCATAGTGATGAACATTTATATGAGTTGGTTCATCGCGCTTTAGAAGATCATGCGCAACTTTTAGCGCATTGTAATGGGGATGCTGCCGCAAAACAATATGTAGATACATTTGAAAAAGTTCGCCAGGATGACAATCTTGAACAAACCTATCGTCCAGTGATGATTCATGCGCAGTTTGTGGCCAACGATGAATTGAAACGAATGAAATCCATTGAAATGATTCCAAGTTTCTTCGTTGCGCATACTTATTATTGGGGCGATATCCATATCGATAATTTTGGTTATCCAAGAGCAAGTCGTATGTCACCAGTAAAAGATGCGATTAACGCCGATCTTGTGTATACATTCCACCAAGATACACCGGTTCTTGTACCCGATATGATGAAGACTGTCGCATGTGCCGTTAAGCGTGTGACAAAAAATGGTGTAGCGCTTTCTCAAGAACAAAGCGTCTCTGTTTTAGAAGCGATCAAGGCGATTACGATCAATGCGGCTTATCAATATCATGAAGAAGATCGCAAAGGTAGCATTGAAAAAGGAAAACAAGCCAATTTTACAATTTTAGAAAAAGATCCATTCATGGTCGATGTGGATGAGATTGAGACGATTCAAGTGGCAGAAACTATTGTGGATGGAAACACGATTTATTCTCGTTAAAGCGAAATGAAAATCGATTGAGCGAAGGAAGGGGCAAGGAAAATGAAATGATCTAAATTGATGTATCCAGGACATTTGCTTCCCCTTCTAATCCCTGGATCGGATGGTTCAGGGAAAAGTTTATGTGAAACAGTGATCAAAATTACATAGTTTATAATAAAAGATACGATACGCACAGTTTAATAGGAGACGTATTATGAAAATCAAAAGATGGCTTATATCTTTTCTTGCAGTTAGCATTTTTTTAGGAGCAAATTTACAGACAATCGTTATGGCAGAGGGCTTGAATACAGAGAGTGTTATTACGCATCAAGACACTGATTCGAGCGATCGTCTCGAAGAAAATTGTATTCACAATCATACTGATGAATGTTATTCAACAGCAGAGAAAAATCTAGAAGAAGCATCACCGAATGATTATAGTTCTGGTCATATGGAGGAGTCTATACAGGAAACAATACCTGGAACAACGCCAGGTAACGAAGTCTCTCCCCCCTCGCAGGAATGTATTTGTACGGAACAATGCACTGTAAATCATGCCAATTCTGATTGCCCCATCTGCAAAGATGACATTTCTTCATGTGCTGCGACAAAAGCAGAATCTATAGTTATTACCAGATTTGAGGAATTATCTGAGGAAATTACGGAACAATGGGTGACGAAAGATTCCGCAGCGGAAAATCTGGTTCTGCCAAAAGAATTGAATGCTACCGATGACAACGGTCAAACAATTCTCATTGAGAAAATTGTTTGGGAACACGAAAAACTGAATAGTGAGAATCAAGATCAGGAGCGATACCTGTTTACTGCAAAATTACCAGAAGGTTATGTACTGGCTGAAGGCGTAGCCATACCAACAATTACGGTGATTGTGGAAGGTGCAAAAGGAACCCAAATTCTTTTTGAAAATGGTATTCATTACATTTATGACCCCGATTATCCGGATCATAAGATCACTCTATTCTGCATGAACAATAAGTTGCATTGGCCGCATCATACAGAAGATATGGGGGATATTCAGGTTCCTGGATATACCGATGGATATCTGACCCCGGATGATTTCAACTCGCAGAAAGATTATGAAGAGTGTATGCGTCGCCTTTCAAAACTGCTATATGCGGGATACCCCTATAATGGAGAACGTCTGTACCAGATTGTAACGAATTCTTCTGAATATACGCCATCAGAAGCTGAGTTTAATCAGATGCTTATTGTCCCGCCTGTGTTGCAGACAGCATATCCTTATTTAGGTCATCATGACTTTACTTATGCAGACTGGGCAAACAACAATAAGGAACACCTAGACTATCTACGCCATTTCGTTGGAGATGCGATCAAACTTGGAAATAGCCAAGGTACGACTACAAACGGACTGACAGCTGATGATATTTATGCCATGCCATTTTATAAGGCTGCATTTAGCATCATAAATTGCAACAATGATACACCTTTGGAAGCTTTTCAGTTCTTTTATGGGGCTTCGTATTTTGTCACGGAGGAAGAGGCATATAATGCAACGCAGAATGCAGTCTGGTATTTATTGTATGAATACAATATTCCAGACAATGATATTCATGTATTAAATTCCGAGTTGGCAAATGTTCTATATACCTATTCTGAGCGTGGCGGTCTGCTGAATTACAAACCAAGTCTTTCTGATATTAAGTTGTCCAGGGACCTTACCTTTACCTATAATCCTAAAGACGGTATGTGGCACAGCGATCCTATACGCTTTATAGAGCCAGAAGAATATCGTGGATTATATCGTCTGACTTTACCAAAAGGTATGAGTGCACTCTGCGATAATTTGACCTATGTATATGGAAATGAGGAATACGAATTAGTTAGTGACCATCAGCCGACAGAAGGAGAAGCTTTTGGAATAGAGGCTGAATTCGTATGGTTGGAGGAATTTAAACAGTATTCCCCATCCCCGGACATTGAATTTGAGGGCAAGAAATTTCAGCGCATGATTGGTGCGGTTATTCATAATGAAACGCTCACCGCTAGTATTCCAATCGCTTCTGCTCAAATTGGTGATGTATCGATTACAAAAACTGTCGTTGGAGAACCAAACTGTCCAGCGGAGTTTCAGTTTGAAATGAAGCTACCGTACCATCAGGGAATTAGCGGTTTGTATGGTGACATGGAATTTAACAGGGGTGTTGCTACCTTCAGCCTAAAAGCTGGTGAAACAAAAATTGCTCATAATCTTCCTGGAGGAGCACATTATGTTATCAGGGAATTGGATTCTCAAGGTTACCATGTAGGTAGCATTGACTCTGAGGGTAATGTGCCGATCAGCGATATTCAGGCAGTTACTTTTACAAATACACGCTTACCGGATTTAACCATTGCAAAAGTCGTTACTGGTGCTGCTGGAGATCAGACAAAAAAATTCAATTTTGCCATTGAACTGAAAGATCAGAATGGAAATCCGGTGAACGGAGAATATGCGTATATCGGCTCCATTTATCCGGGTCATGAGAACGAAGCAAACAAACCAGAAGATGGGGTATTGCAATTTATTGATGGCAAAGCACAGATTCAGCTTTCTCATGGGCAGCAGATTACCATTAAGGATTTGCCATATCAGAGCCGATATACTGTAACAGAAACGGATCAGGAAGGTTACGATACCACCTATAACAAGGGAGCAAAACCGGAAAATGCCTTACTGGACGAAGATAAATCCGTTTTCGTAGAAAACTATAAGGGTATAATGCCTCCAAAACCGACAGGGACACTCAGCGTGTCAAAAACTGTTACCGGTACAGATGGAGATATGCAGAAAGAGTTTGTTTTTACCGTAAAGCTGAGCGATACGAATATTAATGGTATTTACGGCGATATGGAATTTAAAGATGGTGTCGCTTCCTTTACCTTGAAGCATGGAGAAACTAAAACTTCTTATGGTTTACCCGTTGGTGTTGATTATAGTGTAACCGAGAGTGACAATGACGGATATACGGTAACAAGTACCGGAAGTACTGGAACTGTTCAAAGCAACCAGACAGCACAAGCTCAATTCATCAATCATCGAGATAAACAAGAAGGTGGTATTTGCGTATCCAAGACAGTTTCTGGCTCTGGTGGCAATATCTCAAGGAATTTTACATTCACTGTTGAACTGAGCGATAAAGGTATCAATGGTGCCTATGGAGAAATGACATTCAAGGATGGTGTCGCTTCCTTTACGTTGAAGCATGGAGAAAGTAAAATTGCTTCTGGTTTGCCTGCGGGTGTTTCCTATATTGTGACCGAGAGTGATAATGCTGGATATACGGTAACAAGTACCGGCAATACAGGAATAATTAAAACTGGCGAAATACTTCAGGTTATGTTTGAAAACTACAAGGACAGCAGTGGTGGAGGTGGAAGTCATCATGACAACACTCAACTTACTGTGAAAAAGGTTTGGAAGTTGGATAATGGTGGTAAGCCAACCGATTATATAACCGTTGTGCTCATGCGTGATGGAAGAGAATATCAAACAGTTGAACTGAATGCAAAGAACGGCTGGGAATACACATGGAAGGATTTAAGTGCCGACTATGATTGGAGTGCTAAGGAAATCAATGTACCTAACGGCTTTACAGTCACAAC
>JAUMZN010000081.1 GCA_030528085.1 Erysipelotrichaceae bacterium
TTGTATATTTATCGAATTTGAATTGTCTGTCATTGAGTTTTCAAAGAGCCATCTGCTTGTGAACTCGTTTGCCTCGTTCACAACGCTCGTTAATAATACATTTTTGCCTATCCAAAAGTCAACCATAATTTTGCTTTTTTTTAACAAATTTTCTCTGTTCTCTTTTGCAGTAATCACACATTGTCGAAACATGCTTTATATATAGGTTAAAACTAGAGGATTGGTGATTTCCATAATACAGAATTGTTTCTTGTTTTTCACGAATTTGACCTAGATTTTATAAAATCACAGAAAAGTTTTGTGGAAACCCAAATGATTCAGTTCTATCAACCCTCGCTCCTTCGATTATCTATGCTCCTTTTGCATCGAATTGAGTATATTCGCTTATTCACTACTTCATTTATCTAATTTTTTGATCAATATACATTGCCACACGGATATCCAATATCTAATATGTTAAAGCACAGTTATACATGACTGAATACATCTAGAAAGAGGTTCATATGATAAAAAAACTTGCTCTTATGCGCCATGGTCAAACGCTATTTAACTTGCGCAGCAAATTCCAAGGGGTTGTCGACTCCCCATTGACTCCTCTAGGAATCCAACAAGCCGAAACTGTTAAACCGTTTCTCGACGCTCTGCCATTTCAATTCGATCATGCTTATTCATCTTCCAGTGAACGTGCATGCGATACTTTAGAAATCGTGACAGATCTTCCTTATACACGTTTAAAAGGTCTTAAAGAATGGAACTTTGGTATTCTTGAAGGAGAACCTGAATATATGCATCCACCTTTTGATGAGTATGATCAATATTTCTCAACTCATGGTGGTGAAGGTCGTATGGAAGTGTTCAATCGCATTAATTCAACGCTGATCTCTATTATGGATAAAGAAGACCACACGAATGTGATTGCGGCTTCACATGGCCTAGCTATGCGTGAATTTGTTTTGTACTGGACAAAAGATAATCCGCAATTAGCTCCAGAACGTTATGCGAATTGCATCATTTTGATTTTCGATTATGATACTGAAACAAAATCTTTCGCTTTAGTTGATGTTCATAATCCTTTCGCATAATCCAATCTATTCTTCCACAGATTTATATTCTTTGATGATGAGATCATCTAACGAAAGGATAAATACTATTCTTGAATGTATACCCCCACTTGCGAATCAATTAGAAACAAATCTGATCCGCAATCTATATTCTTCTCATTTCAATCAAAGAAGTCCTTTTAATCCTTTTATGATCAACAAAAGCAGGTGATCAGATCCACCTGCTTTTTCATTATCTTACTTACATCAGACTTTCTCTGATCCACACTGGTGTTCCTTCATTTCATTAGATCATGGCAATTTTAATCAGCTCGCCCCACAAGCTTAGTTAACCTAGATTTTTGCGCGATCTCATCTTTCTCACACATAAAAAATGCAAGGAATACCCAAATAATCATGGAGAATCCTTGCATTAAATTTTTAATTCAATTTTTTATTTACACTTTATTTAAAGCATAATTTGACTATTTAGCAATGATAAAATCACTTCTAGTCAGTTATTTTTCTGCTCTTCAATTAGTGGTTAGAAGAATCGAATTTGTCATCACGTACTAATACGTCATGAGCTCCACCTTCAGAAATGGATACAGAAGAAACGAGTGTAACTTTTGCATCTTTCTGGAAGTCTGGGATATTTAAGAATCCGCAGTTGCACATTGTGTGTTTAATTTTAGAGATTGTTAAGTTTACGTTATCAGATAAGGAACCTGCATATGGAACGTAAGAATCTACACCTTCAACGAAGGACATTTTCTTATCGCCGCCCATGTCATAACGCTGCCAGTTACGAGCACGTGCAGAGCCTTCACCCCAGTACTCTTTCATGTAAGAACCGTTGATTGTAACGATTTTACTTGGGGATTCTTTGAAACGTGCAAAGTAGCGTCCTAACATAACAAAGTCAGCACCGAATGCAAGAGCTAATGTCATATGGTAGTCCTGAACGATACCACCATCGGAGCATAATGGAATATATACTCCAGTTTCTTCATAGTAAGCATCACGAGCTTTGGCAACTTCGATTGTAGCTGTTGCTTGACCACGTCCGATACCTTTTTGTTCACGAGTGATACAGATGGATCCGCCACCGATACCGATTTTAATGAAGTCAGCACCTGCGTCTGCTAAGAATCTGAATCCGTCTTCATCAACGACGTTACCTGCACCAACTTTTACAGTGTCGCCGTATTTTTCACGAATCCAAGCGATTGTTTCTGCTTGCCATACGGAATAACCTTCAGAAGAGTCGATAACCAATACGTCAGCACCTGCTTCAACCAATGCAGGTACACGGTCTTTGTAGTCACGAGAGTTAATACCAGCACCTACTAAATAACGTTTGTGGCTGTCTAATACTTCGTTTGGATTTTCTTTATGTTGTTCGTAGTCTTTACGGAATACGAATGCTTTTAAGTGTTGGCTTTCATCAACGATTGGCAACTGGTTCAATTTTTTGTCCCAGATGATATCGTTTGCTTCACTTAAAGTAATACCTTCTTTACCAACAACAAGTTTGTCATATGGAGTCATGACATCTTTAACTTTTGTGTTGTCTAAATCTACGCGAGATTCACGGAAGTCACGGGATGTGATTAATCCAACAAGGATACCGTCCTGTTTTCCGTTATCTGTAACTGCCATTGTGGAGTGGCCAGTCTGTTGACGTAAATTCACAACATCGCGCAATGTTGCTTCTGGAGATACGTTAGAATCACTTCCAGTAAATCCAGCTTTTGTTGCTTTTACTTGGCGAATCATTTCTGCTTCGCTTTCGATGGATTGGCTACCGAAAATGAAAGAAATACCGCCTTCACGTGCTAATGCAACTGCGAGTTCTGGTCCAGAAACAGACTGCATAACTGCAGATGTTAAAGGGATATTCAATTCGATTGGTGATTTTTCACCTTTTTTAAACTTAACGAGTGGTGTCTTTAAGCTTACTTTATCTGGAGTATCTCCAGGTCCTGTATACCCTGGAATTAAGAGATATTCCGCGAACGTTCTAGATGGTTCCTGAAAAAATTTAGCCATTTCATTCCTCCAAAATTTGTACGTATGTGTATTAATTTTTTCTTATTTTAACCATGTAAAAAATAGAGTCAAATAAGAATTCTTGAGGTTGAAAAAGAAACTGTTTACATCACCTTAAGTAACGAAAAATAAATGCTAAATCGCACATAAATTGTCACAAAAGAACAAAATGAACGGATTTGAAAAGTCCAAACTTATCAGATCTTTTGTTTCATTCACTTACATCAAAAGTTTGCATTCAGTCTTTTTCTTCTCAATCTTTTCGAGAAAACACAGTTTGATCTTGTTTTAAGGTACTACTTGAATTTTACAGCGGTGCCATATGCCATGACCTCGGCTGCTCCTTGCATAACACTTGCAGTTGCATAGCGCACATTGACAATCGCATCTGCGCCTAGTCTTTGTGCTTCTTTCACCATCCGAGCTGTCGCTAGATCTCTAGACTCCATCATCATCTCGTTATAGTTTTCTAACTCGCCGCCAAAAATGCTTTTAAAATTCGAGCCGATATCTTTGCCGATATTATTAGACTGAATTGTACTTCCCTTTACCAAACCAAGCATTTCAAGTTCTTTACCGTTAATATAATCTGTATTAACCAAAAGCATATTTGTTTCCTCCTTTTCATCTTTTTAGATGAGTTGAACGACAATGACACTTAATGGTGGGATCTTAACTGAATTTGTGATTGGTGCATTCAATAATTCAGAATCAAAGAGCACTTTCGCATTTTGATTCAAGTTATAACTGAAGCACTGCTCAGTTGGATTAAAGAACGATACAAGCGATTCGCTTTCATCGCGGGTGCGATAAACTAAAACTTTGTTTTCAATCGTTTCTGTCGATACATTGTTTAAAATCTTCTCTGCTGTATTCAAACGGAAAGATGAATGTTCACGACGAAGTTTAGTTAACGCTTTAAAGCGTTCGACAACAAGTTCAAAGTCGTTGCGACGATGATAATCAACCATATTGAAATAATCCGAACGGTTGTATGTATTGCCTAAGTTTTGTTTTGTACGGCAGAATTCTTGGCCGCAATGAATAAATGGTGTTCCTTGGGCAAGTAAAACCATCGCAAGGGAGAGAACTTGTTTTTTCATGCGAATCGAACTTGGTTCTTCGCAACAAATCACGCGGTTTTTATCCCACATCGTATGGTTGTCATGACATTCTACATAGTTCACTGCTTTAAATGGCTGGTCATAACGATTTTCTGGAATCGAGGCTTGCATGACGATCGCTGCGTCATGAATACGGCCAACGTTTCCATTCGAATAACCAGCGTGTTCTAATTGATCGTTGCTGCCACGAATGACTTCTCTAAAACGATCGGAAAATTGCCCTACTAAAGGCATTTTGGCTTGGTTATTTTGTGAAGCGCGAAGTTCAGACGGCACAAAGCTTGGCATATCCCATCCTTCACCATAAATCATGAAGTCTTTTTTGACAGATTTTGCGTATTTCGCAATCTCATTCATGATGGTGTAGTCTAATACGCCCATTAAATCAAAACGGAATCCATCGACATCAAAAGCATCAATGTACATTTTGATACTATCTACCAAATAGCGTTCGCTCATCTCTGGGCGTGTATCGATATCGTTTCCGCAAAATGAGCCATTGGAATAATGTCCTTGTGAGTCCATCAAGAAATAATAGTCAGGGACGAGTTGATCTAGGGCGAACTCTTCTCTTTTCCAAACATGGTTGAAGACTAAGTCGAGATTGACTTTCAATCCTGCAGCATGCAAGTCTTGAACCATTTTCACAAACTCAACAATGCGAACTTCTGGATCATATGGATTGGTACTATAAGAACCTTCTAATGCTCGATAGTGCATTGGGTCATAACCCCAGTTGTAGTAAAAATCCGGATGTTCTTCATCGATCGTTCCAAAATCAAAGACTGGCATAAGTTGGACATGCGTAACACCAAGTGATTTGATGTAGGTCAAACCAGTATTGAATAGACGCGTCGTTTCATTTTCTTCTGTAAATGCTTCAAAAGTTCTTGGATGCGTAAACCCATTATTTTTTTGTGATGACATATCACGAATTGAGCATTCATAGATAATGGCATCTGTATCTTGTGCCATTGGTTTTGTTGGAACTCTTTTGGCAAGTTTCAAACGATCTAACGAATTGACTTGTGATGTTTTAGTATTCACACCTGTAAATGGGTTATATGGGTCGCAACAATCTTGGATTTTGCCATTAACTTTAAGGCGGTAATTATAAAGCGTGTGTAAAAGATCTTCTTTGACACTTGCTTGCCAAACACCTTTTTCAAGGCGTTCCATCGGGATAATTCGATCGCCTGTTTCTTCATGCAAGACAACTTCCATCCACACCGCAACTGGTGACCAAACTGTCCATGTTGTTTGTTTAGGGGTATATGTACAACCAAATTTAATGGATTGGTCCGGTATGAAATTCGTCGCAAATTCTTTTGTTTTAACGATATGTGAATACTGCACTGGGCAATACTGGGCGTGTTCTTCATAAAGCAAGTAATCACGACCAACTTCAATTTCGCCATCCACTGTGCACGTATAGCGAATGTAGTCACCTAAATCTTCCTTTGATTGAATCAATAAAGGGATAATATTGTTCTTTTCATCTTTGAGATGAAAGCTTTGGGATTGACCTTGATAAAAGTCTTTAATCATGTAAATGTTCGCGATCGTATAAGCATCGAGATAACATTCCAGACGTTCTTTCATGCGCATAATTTTTTCTCCTGGATCAAGAACAACAAGCGATGTCATTCTTGAAGTGATAGATGTTATATGAATCAAATTGAATCGTTAATTTACTATTTAGATGCGACAGACAAAAAGCCCGTTTTTTGAGCTTGGTTTATTGACTGTTTA
>JAUMZN010000082.1 GCA_030528085.1 Erysipelotrichaceae bacterium
TAAGCATGAATAGATGCTTCTGAATATAGTTCCACACCTTGGGAAAGTTGTAGTTAAAATAACAGCACCTGATTGCGTAAATGGCTCGGCGATTTGATAGTCATCTTCTTTTTCTTTTCCTAATTCATCCTCCTTGATATCTTCTTCAGTTTGATTTTGTGAATCTTGTAAACTCTCTTCTTGGTCTTGCGTATCTTCTGCATCTTTTTCACTGCTCATAGATCCCTCATTTTCATCCATATTGTCCTGGCTTTGCGCTTTGTCTTTAGCAGGAGTTCCTTCTAGAACTGCAATATTTAAGATCGGGAATGATTCATGGAAAACTTGGCTGATGAAAACTTCATTTTGTGGTGGGGCTTTTTGGCTATATGCGTAAGTCATCGGCATATTGGGGTATTGCTGAATAAGACAAGTGTTGATCATATTGACACCTTCTTTCGTTATTCAATTTGTGTTTTTATAAACATTCCGTATAACTCAGGAGCATGGACTTGCAGATCGTTTGCGACTGAATCAGGAATTTGCCAAATCGTCGTTTGTTGGCTCTGCAAAAATAAAATGTAATTGAGCAAGTTGATACAAAGCGCATTCGATAATGGAACTTGCTTGTCTAGTTGTTGAATCAACTCTTCTAATAAAGACTGATCCACTGTGATTTGGTTGATGAACAAACATTCCAATAAGTGCGAAAGCCACTGATCCCACTCTGGCTGGTCTACGATATTCAAAAGCAGCCAATTGAGTGAATCGCCAGTTTCCTTTTGACAAAACACGCCCAGCTCGAATTCGTATAATTGAAACTCAAAATTCGATTGCTTTGATGATGGCGGCATATGGTCTAAAAGATAACCCGCTAATGGAAGATACGATTGTTCTAAAGCTTTCTTGGCATAAGATGTCCAAGTTTTGACCTCCAAAATCTGCTCGGGATTTTGAGCGAGACGCTCATAAATTTCGATGCATATTCCATATTGCAGCTCTTGCTCATCGCCATTTTCACTAGTCAATGCATTAGAGATTGGCTTTGTTTGTTGCACCGATTCAGATGCAATAGTGCTGGATTGATTCATTGGTTGTTGCGGCTTTTGGCTAACATGAGGCAAAGAGGCATCGGATCCAAATAAAGAAGTTTTTAAAACAATGATCAAAATAACCGTAAGCGTGAAACTACTCGCTATACCAATCCAAATTAGATTTTGAACAAGCGAGATTTTTAAACATTTCTTCCACGTCATCAAACTAGAAAAACGGCGGTTCACACGATTTGCTTGTGCTTTTTTAAGCCATAAAGAATGGCCTACTAGTTGTTCATAAATCTTGCCTAGAGAGATTTGATCCGCACGAAGATCTAACGCCATTCCTTTTAATGCCTCTGGCGGAAGTTCTATTTTCGAATCGATTAATGGTCGTAAGCTGCCAATGGGCAGACAATTTTTAAAGTTTGTTAAATACACTTTTTCGTTTTGAATCAATAAGTCTTCTAATTGAATCCCCATATGCAAAAAGCCATGTTGATGCAGAATCTCTACTAAATCCAATATTTGGATAAAGACTAAGATGCGCTGCTTTTTGGATGGATTTGTTTTGGTTACCCATTCACCAAGCTCTTGACCTGCTAAATACTCTTCAACAACCCCAAAGCGGGTCGCATTTTCAAATTGATCTAGAATTCTAGGAAATCGCTCGTTTTGAATTTGGGTGAGTACTTCAACTTCGCGTTTTAAGCGTAAATAATCTAAGTTTGTGCAATTTGCTTGGACGACTTTGATCACAACTTGAGTTGAATTGATCGTCGTCATCGTGGTGTGCACATGACTCGATGTTCGGATCGCTTTAGCGTTTGACGTTTGGGGCATCATGGAAAATCGCTTCACAATTTCCAAATCGGATCATCATGCCTTCTCTCAAGCGCATCTTGCGAACGATCCGTTTGCCATTCAGCCATGTTCCATTGCACGATTTCATATCCTGGATATACCAGCGACCTTGATCACTGCTCAATCTTGCGTGCTGCAGCGAAAGTGAATCATCGGGAATATGCACTTGGCATTGTTCAGAGCGACCTGCCATGCAAAGAGCGCCTTTTAAATAAAACGTTTTATCATTCCAATCGATATGCGCGAACTCATTTTTCTTTGGCGGCATACTTTCAGTTACTTGATAATCCGAAGCCGGTTCATGAATAAATGAATATGGAACGGCTTGTTGATCCACCATTTGATCCGCCCTGTTTTGTGGCTGCGCATATGAATATCGAGATTGTTGTTTACTAGCCGATTTCAAATTTGCTTGGCGGTTTGCACTTGCAGTAGAACGTTTGTATGCATCTTGTTGAAGATAGCCATCTGTATAAGTTTGTTCATAATCGGGCTGCGCATAGAAACCAGGTTGCTCTTGTTGGTCATAATAGTTGGAGGCGGCATTTTCGTAGTATTGCCATCTTTGCCAATCATCCCCTTGATCGTAACCGGATTGATTCATGTTTTGATTGGCATACGGATCATAGTCATTGCGCAGATAAGGCATTGGATGATTAGGCATTATGTTGGGATTTGCCTGCATAGTTTGATTCCTCCTTTGCGTTGGTACAGAATTTTCGGTTTGTTTGTTTTCAAGAGGTTGCTGAGGATACATGCGTGTTTGATACTGGTATTCACCTTGATTTGGCATTGAGTATTGGGCTGAATTTCCATTTGGCGTTTGATCATTGAGCACATAACCATACCCGTTTTGTTGAGGGATCGTTTGTGTATTGAAATGATTTTTCTCGTTATAAAACGAACTTGATTGCGCATTGCCGTCAAATCTTTGATTCGATACAGTTTGGTCAGAAGTGATTTCATAAGGATTGATCTGACCTGTATTTTGCGAATCAAGCATTTGATCAAAATCGAATTTCCCAGTATTTGCCAAAGAGTTTGGAAAATCAAAATGGAGATCTTGTAAGTTAGATCTTCCTTGATCACGAATCAAACTCACTGCCGGATTTTCGTTCATAAAGCTCGAATCATATCCTGTTGCTGCTTTATTCATCGACCTTGTCGTTTCGTTTTCACGTCCTAAATCAAATGGCGAACCCGCCAAAAATGAAGTCGGATTAGATTCATATAAGCGCTGATCATAATTTGGATTGTCCAATGCATCAAAAGCTGGCTGAACGAGTGGTTTTTGTTGAGCCACATCTGGTTGGTGATCAATGATTCGACTTTCGGCAC
This sequence comes from Erysipelotrichaceae bacterium, assembly GCA_030528085.1. Lineage (GTDB taxonomy): Bacteria > Bacillota_I > Bacilli_A > Erysipelotrichales > Erysipelotrichaceae > Allobaculum. The sequence goes on from JAUMZN010000082.1 coordinate 3,216, forward strand.
TCACCTGTTTTGCTAATGGCTTTGCCAATTGGAAAGTTGGCACTTGATGACGCTTGGCAAACAGCTTTTTCTTAACGCTGATTTGATAGAGCTCTTCAAGATCGTGATAGATTTCTTCCATCCCTCGTTTTTCTTTGCGTGCTTTCCACAACAAGCCCGATATTTCATAGTTGTCGCAAGGTAAATTTTCGAGTAAGTCCTGCCAAAACTGATCAACATCTTGTTCTCGTTTCATCCAACAATCAAAAGAGAGTGGTGCTCTTAATAAATAGATTTGATCTGCTCGGCTGGAGATAAGAATCGCATCGAGATCCAATAACACTGGCTGATTTTTCAAAGCCGTTCCTATTGCTCGGACTAAGTCATGCAAAAAGCAACAAGCTTGTACTTTGCTTAAATGAACTTGGCCAAAGAAATCTGTTAAGCTCAATAAATCTCCTGTCTCATATTCGATCATTTGATGTTCTGGGCTTTGACGAATTGCTTCCATGAACAATGGATGACTTGAATCCACAGCACTTAAAACGGAGAGATCAAAATCTTGTTTCGATTTAACGCGAACAATAATTCGTCTATTTTGCAGCGTAAGCGTATAAGCATTTTTCATTTCGCATCGTTTTCGAAAAGATCTATTCTCTTTTCTTCCCCTTTCTGCATCCATCACTATTGAGTTGGAAATAGAATTGGATGCCCTCTTATCCTTTTATAGTTGCGATTCGATAGTTTGTTTCCCATTTTCAAAATTTTTAAATGCTCATTTCCAAAAGCTTTGACTGACCTGAAATGGATTCAAATCATGAATCTCAAGCAAAATGAATTGAAAAAGATTAGAATGAAATACTGGATGTATAAATCAAAATCAAAAGATTCAAAAACAAAAACTTGCTGATAAACCAAGAAAATGGAGATCACCTAATGAAAAACACTGTTTTAGAATGCAACACGAAAAAAAGATGGACCCTTCTTTTGGCAGTTTCCATCTTCATCTGTCTTTATTCTGTTTTCCTTTGTTTGATCGTCGATCCATTTGTCGATAATTTAACTGGTCTTGGCTATGTCCATCATCATTATTTTTTGATGATCTTTTATACCATTTTAATATGCGTTGATTCCATCTTTCTTTCTGGACTTCTGTTCAAGAAATATCCGCTGCCAAATGCTAAACGATATCAAATCGGTTTAATCTGTGGATGGGGATTGATGTGCATTGGTGTACTCATTCCTTGGCATGAAAAAACAGCTTCTGCTCAATTAGATTTGCATTCTTTGCTTTGTACAATTGCTTCTATCTTTATGAGTGGATTGTGGCTGAAATTGTATACAGATCCCTTTTCTTATGGAAAGCTGAAGACAATTATCTTCTTTGAACTGCTCGCGATTATTTGTGGAATTCTTTGGATTGCATTTTGCGGATCGATCTCATTGATGTCTGAGATCAGCTACGTTTGTTTAAACATCCTTGTTTTAACATTTGCGCAATATCCAACAAAACATCAATAAAAAACAGGTTGAAACAACGCGGATTAGAGAAAACCTAAAATCCTTTAAAGTTGTTCTAACCTTTTCTTTTCATCACTGAACGCTCTTTATTTGATCAATTTCAATGCACAAAGATATGTCTAAGCTTTCGTCAAATCTTCATAATGAACCATAATATTTCAATTCATTTTAAAAGAAATGGAATACTCGATAAATCGGATAATACATCCCCACTGTCAAATATAATTTAACGAGACGTCCAATCAAGTTCACACCAAATGATTCATTAGGCATATATGCTAAGCCAGTATAAAAGGTCGCAAACAAAATGCATAAGGTGATCCCTTTTCCGATAATCGATCCTTTTGAAGATAACAGGAGTTTTTGTTTTCGTCTTATGAGGATTATTTCGAAAATGACCAATACGATCATTGCGATTCCAAGAACATAAAACAAAGCAGAAACATTCGGATTATGTTTGACATAATCGATATACAAGAACACCATGAGTAGCATCCATACAATGAACATCGCTGTAAACACATAGCGAACTTTCTTTTGGTTTTCGCATTTCATTGTCAAATCCTCCTTGAAGAAATCTACTATTCCTCATCATGTTTCTTATTAATCCATATAAGAAATTCGATATTATGTTCGATCCTGTACTATTCAATTCATGGATCAATTCTAAAACGATATAGAATGACAAACTCAAAACATATGATGAGCGACTCAAAAACAAACCACCCTCAAATTCATTGGCCGCTCGTCATTGATGACTTGAGGGTATATATCAGATATTTTCTGCACTTCATCACATTTCTCCTCCTTGAGAAATTTCTTATTAACTTTGTTTATTTCAACTTAAAATTTTTTTAAAAAATTTTAAGTTGAAAATCAGCATCAATCATTGTTCTAGATCGATGCTTCAAAAAATAAATAGCAACTCATAAATCATAATCTCGGTTGATAATTAGAAACCTTGTTTTTTCGTTTGTTTTGTGGAGTTTGATGTATATTATCCTGTCAGGTACAGTTTTTAGAATTACTTTCTTTCGAACACTTGGTATAAAAGATGCGCCCGACAAAAGTATTTTTTAGTCTTGATGTTCTCGGGCAGTGAACA
>JAUMZN010000007.1:0-12076 GCA_030528085.1 Erysipelotrichaceae bacterium
TTACATTTGATAAAGAAGCAATTGAAAAAGAAGGCTTTGCTACAGAAATTCCTGTAGTGATTACAAATACAAACACATATACAGATGTTGTTGAAATGGATCATGAACATCACCAGCATGGGGATGCTATTATCCGAATTTTATAAAAGGAGATAAAACAATATGGCAGGGTTTCCAAAAGATTTTTTCTGGGGTGGCGCGACTGCAGCCAACCAATATGAAGGCGGATGGAACGAAGGTGGTCGTGGCTTAGCCGCAACTGATGTAACAACAGGTGCAACAAAAGATTCTCCACGTCGTCGAACTTATGTTATGCCAGATGGAACAACAGGTGCAACATCAGCTATGGGCCAGCAGATTCCAAAAGGGGCTAAAAGTTGTGTTTTAGATGGTTATTATTATCCAAACCACAAAGGAACTGACTTCTATCATCACTATAAAGAAGATATTGCGTTATTTGCAGAAATGGGATTTAAAATGTTTAGAATGTCCATTGCTTGGCCACGCATTTATCCACATGCAAATGATGAAAAACCAAATCAGGAAGGCTTAGACTTCTACCATAAAGTGTTTGCGGAACTGCGTAAATATGATATTGAACCATTAGTCACAATTTCTCACTATGACGATCCATTGACGATTGATGAAGAATTTGGCGGATGGGAAAATAGAGAAATCATTGATTTCTATTGCAAGTATGCTGAAACATTATTCAACGAGTATAAAGATGAAGTTAAATATTGGTTGACATTCAATGAAAACAACTGCGAAACAATGTCAGTTCAATATGTGCCAAATTTACCAATTGAAAGACAACAATCTGCATATAAAAAATTACATAACAAATTTGTTGCAAGTGCTAAAGTTGTTAAATATGCTCACGAACATTTCCCTGAATTTAAAGTCGGATGCATGGTTGCCGGTGTCTTTACTTATCCATTAACATGTGATCCAAAAGACGTTATTGCAAATATGGAAAACATGCAGAACTTCTTCTACTATGCAGGAGATGTGCAGGCACGTGGATATTATCCAGGATTTGCGAAGCGTATTTGGGATCGAGTAGGATTAGATGCAGAATATTTTAATAAAGATGCAGAAATTTTAAGAGAAGGTAAAGTAGACTTCTTTACATATAGCTACTATTCCACAAGCTGCCAGACAAGTCATAAAGGTGCCAAACGTGATGGCGGTGGAAACTTATCCTTAGGCTACTATAACGAATACATTAAATATTCTGAATGGGGTTGGGGAATGGATCCAGACGGATTACGTTACAGTCTAAATGAAATTTACGACCGTTATCAGATTCCAGTAATGGTTGTTGAAAATGGCTTAGGCGCATTAGATACATTGGAAGAAGACGGATCAATTCATGACCAATATCGTATTGAATATATGAGAGAACATGTCAAAGCGATGGAACAAGCAATTGATGATGGTGTTGAATTATTAGCTTATACACCTTGGGGATGCATTGACTTAGTTTCTGCTTCTACAGGTGAAATGCGTAAACGTTATGGCATGATCTATGTTGACATGGATGACGAAGGCAAAGGTTCAATGGACCGTTACCGCAAAGATTCTTTCTACTGGTATAAAAAATGTATCGCTTCTAATGGCGAAGATTTAGATTAGTTCAAAACAGAAAAAGAATTATAAAACTACAAACAGTAAGAACTGTAATTTTGCATGAATGATAAGTTCCCTTTTAGTAGATACTCGATATAACTAAATCGAGTTGTCACTAAAAGGGAATTTTTTAGATTGTAAGTAAAAATGTGTGGGATTCTGCATATATGGTTCTTGTGTTCTATTGATTATTCGCAACGACTACAGGAGAGCTTTTAATGTTATCTTTTTGCAAAAGACAATGGAATGAGATGTAAACATATTTGAAAGTTTATTTTCAGAATGTAAAAGGCGTATAAGAAAAAAGATAGAAAGAGCTAAATTATGTGATTTTTAAGCGACTTTATCGCTGCTTTATCCATGAAAATCATTATGAAAGGGATGAAACAAGAGGAAGTTCTTGATCATTAAACAAAAAATCGACAAACGTTTTATATTAAAAGACGAATTCCTGGTTTCAAAAGAAAAAACAGAAAAATTATGTGATAATGATCGGCGAAAGGAGTGTTTGATTATGTCTTCAAACAAAGGGAACACAGCCGCTGCTGAAGCAAAAAAGATTAGCGCGACTACCCTTGCGTTTATGGCTTTCTCCACAGTTTGGGGTTTTGGGAACGTCGTAAACGGCTTTGCATATTTCAACGGTTTACAGGTAATCTTCTCATGGATCATGATGTTTGCTCTGTACTTCGTACCATATGCATTAATGGTTGGTGAACTTGGATCGGCGTTCAAAACTGCCGGTGGTGGTGTCACTAGCTGGATTTATGAAACTGCAAATCCAAAATTAGCTTACTACGCAGGATATACTTATTGGGTTGTACACATCCCATACATCGCTTCTAAAGGAAGTGGTGGTCTTAAAGCATTAGCTTGGACTTTCTTAGTAAACGACTGGTATGACTCTTTACCAGCATGGCAAGTACAGCTTGCAACAGGACTCGTATTCGTGTTCTTCTTATGGGTTGCATCCCGCGGTTTACAACCTTTAAAAGTGTTAACTTCTGTTGCCGGAACAAGTATGTTCGTCATGTCCTTACTCTATGTAGTCATGATGCTTGCTGCTCCTGCAATCAACCCTACAGCTTCTTACGTACCCCTCGACTGGAGCTGGGAAAATTTAATTCCACAATTTAACGTAAACTACTTCACATCACTTTCAATCCTCGTCTTCGCGGTTGGTGGATGTGAAAAAATCTCTCCTTATGTAAATAAGGTTAATAACCCAGGTAAAGACTTCCCTAAAGGAATGATCGCATTAGCTATCATGGTTATGGTTTGTGCTATTTTAGGTACAATCGCTATGGGTATGATGGTACCACCAGAAGAACTCGTTGGTGAAGCTCAACAGAACTTCATTGCGAACGGTGCTTACATCGCATTCCAGAGATTAGGTGAATACTACCATGTAGGTAATGCATTAGCAGTTATCTATGGTGCATGTAACGCTGTTGGACAATTCTCCACTTTGGTACTTTCCATTGACGCTCCATTACGTATGTTATTGGATGACGAATCTGCTCGTAAATTTGTTCCAAAAGGATTACTCAAACAGAACAAATACGGTGCTTACACAAATGGTATCTTATTGATCGGTGTTCTTTCCGGATCTATCATCGCTGTTCAATTATTAGGTAAAGGTGCAGCTGACATTATTTCTTGGCTGAACAAATTGAACTCTGTATGTATGCCAATGCGTTACTTATGGGTATTCTTGGCTTACATCTTATTACGTACTGCTGTTCCAGGAAAATTCAAAAGCGACTATGTTTTTGTTAAAAACAAAGGAATCGCAATCACAGCTGGTGTATGGTGCTTCTTCGTTACTGCTGCATGCTGTATCTTAGGTGTGTATGTAGAAGGTGACACTTTACGTACAGTATTGAACATTATCATGCCTTTCGCATTACTTGCATTAGGTCTGATCATGCCAGCTATCCGCAAAGCGCAAGATGCTGCTGGTAAATAATTTTAAGAATTAGATTTAATGAATACGCGTTGAAGAATTTTGACGCGTATTTTTTTTAGAGTGTTCAATAGAACTCAAGTAAAGATCAGATATCTTGATCGAGCCTACAAAATAAAGATAAAATCGTTGCGTGAAATCTAATCAATCACTTTGAATGTGATAGAGTTTATTCGGAGGTAATTCTATGTCTCATTTAGATTTTTGCCAAAATATGACGCAGTTCATTCAAGACTGCCCAAGTATGTTCCATACAGTAGCTACAATTGAAAAAGAGCTACAAGCTAAAAACTTTACATTATTAAAGGAAAAAGAAGCTTGGAATATTGAACCAGGTCACGGATACTACGTGATCCGTAACAACAGTTCCATCTGTGCTTTCTATGTTCCAGAAACAATCGAAGATTATCATTTCCAGATCAGTGCTTCTCACTCTGATTCTCCAACGTACAAAATCAAAGCAATCCCAGAATATAAAGGACCAGAACCTTATGTTCGTTTGGATGTAGAAGCATATGGCGGAATGATCGACTCAACTTGGTTTGACCGTCCATTAACTGTTGCCGGACGTGTTCTTGTTGAAACAGATAAAGGTTTAGAAAACCGTCTGCTTTACATCGATCGCGATATCTTAATTATTCCTAACGTCGCAATCCACTTTAACCGTCAAATCAACGATGGTTATTCCTACAACCGTGCTGTAGACCTTCCACCAATGCTTTCCGCTGGTGAAATGAAAAAAGGTTCTTTCGATGAAATGGTTGCTCGCGAATTAGGTGTTGAAGTATCCAGCATTCGCGGAAAAGACTTATTCTTAGTCAACCGTCAAAACGGATTAGTTTGGGGTTACGAAAATGAATTCGTTTCTTCTCCAAAATTAGATGACCTTGAATGTGCATATTCCACTTTACAAGGTTTCTTAAATGCTGATCACACTAAGAAAGTTGACGTTTACGTTTGCTTCGACAACGAAGAAGTTGGATCCAACACAAAACAAGGTGCGATGTCCACTTTCTTAAAAGACACTTTAAAACGTCTCAATACAGCATTAGGAAAAACAACTGAAGAATACTATCGTGCAGTATCTGGTTCTTTCTTAGTATCTGCAGACAATGGTCATGCATTGCATCCAAACCATCCAGAGAAAAATGATGCAGTCAATACTGTATTGATGAACCAAGGACCAATCATTAAAGAATCCGCAAACCAAAAATATACAACTGATGGATTCTCTCGTGCTGTCTTTGCGTCCATCTGCAAAAAAGCAAACATTCCATTCCAATGCTTTGCCAACCGTTCTGATATCGTCGGCGGATCTACATTAGGTAACTTATCCAATACGCAAGTTTCAGTTCATGCAGTTGATACTGGATTAGCTCAGCTCGCTATGCACTCTTCTTTTGAAACAGGCGGATCCAAAGACCCATACTATTTATATGAAGCATTAAAAGAATTCTACAATACAAACATCATCATCGATGGTGCTGATACGGTGACATTCGACTAATGCAATTCTTTACACCACAATGGAACACAAGAACTCTGCAAAAGAAGGCAATGCCTTTAGTTGATGATGCGGAATACAACCGCGCTTTTGGTCAAATCGATAAGATGAACGAAAGCGTCGGAATGAAACATCTTTTGATCAACTGGGTCACTGATCTTCGTTTGGAAGATAAAAAGGTTCCAGATAAATTGTTATCCAGAAAGAAATCAGTTTCCTTTTTAGATAGCGTTCGTCAAACAACGGCTACGGATTTAACGAACTTCCGTTTATCCGGCATGATCATGATGATTACAGGTGCTTTGTTCTGTATGTTCATCAGAGCGTGGATGATGGAAAACTATTTAGTGAACTTCTCCATTGATGCTTTAATCGGCGTGGCAGCAGGAGCAATCTTCATTTTGAACCTGGGCAGCCAAATGCGTACGGTTGGGTATTATGGAAAGATTCTTGATTTCTTATTAATGGATGGTGCGATCTTCGTCTTGTGGTTTTTGCTCATGATGATGATTGAAGCATTTGACTTCTCCTTAGTATTATTCTTAATCGTCTATTTCATTCAAAAGAAACGATTTGAGAAGATGCAAAAGGATTTCTTGAGCAATAACCAAATCGCATTGAACTAAGCGATTTAAAGCGCAATGCCTTATATATATAGATCAGGCAGATAAAAACGTTCAATCGATCACGATTGCGAATGCACAGTTTATATCGATATTAAACAGGAAAGCTCGGGCATAGTTCCGGGCTTTTTTAGTCTTAAAATCAGGAATATTAAGGAAATTTATCGATCCGCAAAAAAATCAAAAAAGTTGTTGAAAACATGACAAATTTAGGTAAAATGGTCTGCGGTAAACATCGAAACAGCTCACTCAAACATGAAATGAGCGTGAATTGACCAACTTGGACACCGAATTGACCAAGTAGGCCATATTCAATAAGCATGTCGGTTAAATCCACAGAGATACGACGTAAGATTGATCGCAGATCAGCTTTCAAGACGTCTTTTGAGAAAAGAAACAAAAGAGATTGAAAGAATCGCTTACAAAGTTTTGAAATAAATTTCAAAACAGTCAGAGCCAAGTTCGGCTTTAGATTTCGTGTTTTTGAAGAAATTCTTTTTAAAAATAAGAAAAATTACCTTGCAACAAGGGTTCTAGAATGCTAGAATACTCAAGCACTGCGAGGAAGTGCGAGGTTGCTGACCCACTGAATAGCGTTGTCATGGAATGGGTCAGGTAATTCGCATGGAGCATGTTTATCAAGAATAAACGAAAGGAGTAACCATGGCAAAAAACACAATGAGAATCCGCTTGAAAGCGTATGAGCACCGCATCTTAGACGAATCTGCAAAGAAAATCGTCGAAGCAGCTCAGAAGCATGGCGCTAAAAAGGTTGTTGGACCTGTACCTCTGCCAACAGAAAAACAGGTAGTGACTATCCTTCGCGCTGTACACAAGTACAAAGATTCCCGTGAACAATTCGAAATTCGTACACATAAACGTTTAATCGAAATTGTTGCACCGGATAAAGAAACTATCGATGCATTACAGAGACTAGAATTGCCTAGTGGCGTAGACATCGAAATCAAACTTTAATGGAGGAAGTCATCGTGAAAGGTTTGTTAGGAAGAAAGTTAGGGATGACTCAGGTCTTCACAGAAGATGGCTTGCTAATTCCTGTAACTGTAATCGAAGCCGAACCAAACGTTGTTCTGCAGGTTAAAACAGAAGCTACTGACGGATACAACGCTGTACAGCTCGGGTTCGAAGATGTAAAAGAAAAAAATTCGACAAAACCTGAAATCGGACATGCTAAAAAAGCAGGTACCGCACCAAAACGTTTTGTCAAAGAAGTACGTGACTGCGACCTGGACGTTAAAGCAGGCGACACAGTTAGCGTAGATATCTTTACTGCTGGAGAACAAGTTGACGTAATCGGCACATCCAAAGGTAAAGGTTACATGGGTACTATTTACCGCAATAATGCGCACCAAGGCCCAAAATCCCACGGTGGATCCAAGAACATCCGTCACATCGGTTCTCTTGCCACTAACGGTATTACTTCCCGTCAGGGACGCATCATGAAAGGCACTGCAATGCCTGGTCATGAAGGTCATAAACGCACTACTGCTCCAAACTTGACCGTTATCAAAGTTGATACAGAAAACAACTACGTACTTGTTAAAGGAAACGTTCCAGGACCTAAAAAAGGTATGGTAATGATCCGCACTGCTAAAACTAGCAAAGGTGACAAGGCTCCAGTTGTTCTGATCGACAGAACTGCTAAAGAGGAGGTCACTGAATAATGGCACTCATCGACGTATTAAACCAAAAAGGTGAAGTCATCAGACAATATGATCTGAACGACGACATCTTCGGTATCGAACCACATAAAGATGCTCTGTATGAAGCAGTTAAAATGCAGCAAGCAGGTAAGCATCAAGGAACTCACGCTGTAAAAGGTCGCTCCCAGGTTGCTGGTGGGGGACGTAAACCATACCGTCAAAAAGGTACTGGTCGTGCACGTCAAGGTTCCATCCGTGCTGCTCAACATCGCGGCGGCGGAATCGTATTTGGTCCAACTCCAAGAGATTACTCTTACAGAATCAATAAGAAAGTTCGCAGACTTGCTCTTAAATCCGCTCTTTCTTCTAAAGTTCTCGATAAAGAATTTGGATTATTAGACCAAATCACACTTGAAGCACCAAAAACAAAAGAATTCAACGCTATCGTTGATGCAATCCAAGCTCCAAGCAAAACTCTGTTTGTTATTGGTATGGATGAAGCTGGTACAGATAACATTTATCTTTCCGCTCGCAACATCCCAGACGTAATGGTGATGAACTCTAAAGCCATCAACGTTTACGATCTGTTAAATGCAAATCATGTCGTAATGACTGAAACAGCAGTTAAAGAAGTAGAGGAGGCCCTCGCATAATGAAAGACTACAGAGACGTTATCATCCGCCCGGTGATCACAGAACAATCTGTATCCGCAATGGATGGCCTGAGAAAATACACTTTCGAAGTTCCTGCTAAAGTGAACAAAATCGAAGTAAGACAGGCAGTTGAAAACCTGTTCGGCGTTGAAGTCGAAAAAGTCAACATCGTAAATACTGCAGACAAACCAAAACGTTTCGGACGTTGGATGTCAACTAAACACGGTTTCAAAAAAGCAATCGTTACATTAAAAGAAAACAACAGTATTGACATTTTCGGGGAAGAAGAATAGTTCCCATCAGGGAGAAGACGCTATTTCCTGACTAAATATCGCGAATGAGAGGAGAAAAAGTTTATGCCTATTAAAAAGTATAAACCGACTACACCTGGCCGCCGCGGCATGTCTGGATTAACTTTTGAAGAAATTACAAAAACTACTCCAGAACGTAGCTTGACTGCTCCACTTAACTCTAAAGGTGGACGCAACAACACTGGTCGCATCACTACACGTCATCAGGGCGGTGGTCATAAGAGAACTTACCGTATTATCGATTTCAAACGAAATAAAGATAATATCCCAGCAAAAGTAACTGCTATTGAGTACGACCCAAACCGTACTTGCAACATCGCATTATTAACTTATGCAGATGGTGAAAAACGCTACATCTTAGCTCCAAAAGGCTTAGAAGTAGGAACTAAAGTCATTTCCGGTGTGGAAGCTGATATCAAAACAGGTAACGCTTGCGAACTTCGCAACATGCCTGAAGGTACAACAGTACACAACGTTGAATTAAAACCTGGTAAAGGTGGCCAGATGGCGAGAGCTGCTGGTGCATCTGCACAGATCTTAGGTATTGAAGATAAATATGTAACTCTTCGTTTAACTTCTGGTGAAGTACGTAAAGTTCTTGGAACTTGCCGTGCAACAGTCGGAACAGTTGGTAACGAAGACCACAGCCTGGTTAACTTAGGTAAAGCAGGTAGAACTCGTTGGAAAGGTATCCGCCCAACAGTACGTGGTTCTGTTATGAACCCTAACGATCACCCACATGGTGGTGGTGAAGGCCGCACACCTATCGGACGTAAGTCTCCAATGACTCCATGGGGCAAAAAAGCTCTTGGCGTTAAGACTCGTGATAAGAAGAAAGCTTCTAATAAATTAATCGTCCGCAGAAGAAACGGTAAATAGGACAAGGAGAACGTTGAAATGAGTCGTAGTTTGAAAAAAGGGCCATTCATTGATGAGCACCTGATGAAAAAAGTACAGGCTTTGAACGCTTCCAACAAAAAAGAAGTTGTTAAAACCTGGAGCCGCCGTTCAACAATCTTCCCTGAATTTGTTGAACACACATTTGCCGTTTACAACGGTAAAGAACACGTACCAGTGTACGTAACAGAAGATATGGTTGGACACAAACTCGGTGAGTTCGTTCCAACTCGTAAATATACCGGACATGCATCCGATGACAAGAAAGGCAGAAAATAGGAGGTTACTATGGAAGCAAGAGCAACTGCAAAAACACTTCGCATTCAGCCTCGTAAAGCAAGACTTGTTCTGGATCTTATCCGTGGTAAAGATGTTGTAGAAGCTGCAGCCATTTGCAAATTCTTACCTAACAAAGGTGGAGAAATGGTTGGCGCTGTACTGAAAAGTGCAGTAGCAAACGCTGTTAACAACCACGAAATGAATGAAGACGCACTTTACGTCAAAGAATGCTATGCAAACGAAGGCGCTACTATGAAGCGCTTTATGCCTCGCGCAAAAGGAAGCGCAAGCCCAATTAATAAACGTACAAGTCACATCACAGTAGTTGTGGCTGAAAAGGAATAGGAGGATCACCATGGGTCAGAAAGTTAGTCCTATTGGAATGCGTACTGGTGTCATCCGTGACTGGCAGTCCAGATGGTATGCAGACGATAAAGATTTCTCAAAATTTCTGATGGAAGATGTAAAAATCCGTAACTGTGTTGAAGGTTACTACAACAAACTTTCATTAGCAGCTGCTGATAAGAGAAAAGCAGATCCTCAGATTTCCCGTGTTGAGATTGAAAGAACGCAGAATCGTTTGACAGCGATCATTCGTACTGCTCACCCAGGTGTTGTCATCGGCCAAGATGGTAAATCCATCGAAGGTCTGAAAAAAGAATTAGCAAAAATCACTTCTGCTAAAAACATTCAGATCAACGTCGTTGAAATCGCCAATCCTAATCTTGATGCAAGATTAGTTGCACGTTGGATTGCAAACGAACTTGAAAACCGTAAATCCTTCCGTGCTACTCAGAAAAAAGCTATTCAGAACACTATGCGTTCTGGTGCAAAAGGTATCAAAACTTCTGTATCCGGACGTCTTGGTGGAGCTGATATCGCTCGTGCTGAAGGATATTCCGAAGGTGTTGTACCACTTCATACACTTCGTTCCGATATCGATTACGCAATCGAAGAAGCTGACACTCAATATGGTAAGCTCGGCGTAAAAGTATGGATTTGTCGTGGTGAAGTTCTTCCAGGCGAAATGGTTAAAGAACCAGAAGCACCAAAACAAAGAAGACAACGCCCTACACGCGGCAGAAATGGCCGTCGTCAAGGCGGCAAAAATAACCGTCAGCCACGCAGAGATGGTGCACGTGCTGCTCGCCCAGCTGCACCTGAAGCTGCTCAGGCCGAAGGAGGAAACGAATAATGTTAATGCCAAAGCGCACAAAATACCGTCGTCCTCATCGTTTAAGCTACGAAGGTCGTTCTAAAGCAGGACGCAGCGTAGAATTCGGTGAATACGGATTGGTAGCTGAAAGCGGAAACTATATTTCAAACCGTCAAATCGAAGCGGCTCGTGTTGCGATGACTCGTTACATGAAACGTGGTGGTAAAGTTTGGATCCGAATTTTCCCACACCTGGCTAGAACTAAAAAACCTCTTGAAGTCCGTATGGGTTCCGGTAAAGGTGCTCCAGAAGGATGGGTAGCAGTAGTAAAACCTGGACGCGTAATGTTCGAGGTTGCTGGCGTACCTGAAGAAGTTGCAAAAGAAGCTTTACGTCTTGCTGGTCACAAATTACCAGTAAAAACTCGCTTCGTACGGAAAGGAGAAACTGAATAGTCATGAAAGCAAGTGAACTTCGTACTAAAACACAAGAACAGCTGTTGCAGGAAATGAACCTTCTTAAAGATGAACTGTTCAATCTCCGATTCAAACAGGCTACTGGTCAATTAGAAAACACAGCACGCCTGAGAGTTGTTAAAAAAGACATCGCAAGAATCAAAACTGTTCTTGGCGAAATGAATAAATAGTCAGGGAGGATTCGAACATGGAAGAAAGAAATTCTAGAAAAGTTTACCGTGGCAGAGTCGTTTCTGACAAAATGGACAAAACTGTCACTGTTGCCGTAGAAACGATGAAAAAACATCCTCTGTACGGAAAACGCGTTAAATATACTAAAAAATTCAAAGCCCACGATGAAATGAACGTTGCTGGAAAAGGCGATCTTGTTGAAATTATGGAAACAAGACCTCTTTCCAAAACCAAACGTTTCCGTCTGGTTAACGTCGTTGAAAAAGCCCGTGGATAAGCTGGGAGGAAAAGCAAATGATTCAAAATGAAAGCCGTTTGCGCGTGGCCGACAACACGGGTGCCAAAGAAGTTTTGGTTATCCGTCCACTTGGCGGAAGTAAGCGCAGATTTGCCAACATCGGTGATGTCGTTGTGTGCGCTGTTAAACAGGCAGCTCCTGGCGGAACCGTTAAAAAAGGCGATGTAGTTAAAGCTGTAATCGTTAGATCTAAATATGGTGTACGCCGTGACAACGGTACTTACATCAAATTTGATGACAACGCAGTAGTAATTATTAAAGATGACAAATCCCCAAGGGGAACTCGTATTTTTGGTCCAGTAGCACGTGAACTTCGTGAAAAAGACTTCATGAAGATCGTGTCCTTGGCTCCAGAAGTACTGTAAGGAGGATTTTTTCGTGAAGATTAAAAAAGGCGATAAAGTCCAGGTAATGACCGGGGCTTATAAAGGCACAATCGGCGAAGT
>JAUMZN010000007.1:12086-40119 GCA_030528085.1 Erysipelotrichaceae bacterium
CTTTCCCAAAAGAAAACAAGGTCATCGTTGAAGGTGTTAATGTAGTTAAAAAACACCAAAAACCTACTCAGGCTAACCCTGATGGTGGAATCATCGAAAAAGAAGCTAAAATTCACGTTTCTAACGTAGCTCTTTACGATGAAAAAGCTAAAGAAGCTGGTCGCGTAGGATACAAATTTGTCGAAGACAAAGATGGTAACACAGTAAAAGTTCGTTACTTCAAAAAAAGCGGTAACGAAGTAAAAGAAAAAAAGTAGGAGGATAGAACATGAACCGGTTAAAAGAAAAATACCAGTCCCAGATCGTACCGGAACTGATGAAACAGTTCAACTATTCTTCCACGATGCAGGTTCCGAAGATTGAAAAAGTTGTTGTCAACATCGGTGTTGGTGACGCTATTCAGAACTCCAAGTTTATGGATGAAGCAGTTGAAGAACTCGCTGCTATTACTGGACAAGCACCAGTAATCACTAAAGCAAAAAAATCCATCGCGAACTTCAAAGTTCGTGAAGGCATGCCAATCGGATGCAAAGTTACATTACGTGGCGTTAAAATGTATGAATTCTTAGACAAATTATTCAACATTTCTTTACCACGTGTACGTGACTTCCGCGGTGTTTCCGATACAGCGTTTGATGGACGCGGTAACTATACTCTCGGTGTAAAAGAACAAATCATCTTCCCAGAAATCGACTTTGATAAAGTTAATCGTTCTAGAGGTATGGATGTTGTTATTGTTACAACTGCAGAAACAAATGACGAAGCAAAGGCTCTGCTCACTTTAATGGGTATGCCTTTCGTCAAAAAGTAGGAGGAACTCATGGCAAAGAAAGCGATGAAGTTAAAACAGCAGCGTCCTCAGAAATTTAAAGTTCGCGAGTACACTCGCTGTCAGAGATGTGGACGTCCACATTCTGTATTGAAAAAATATGGCATCTGCCGTATCTGCTTCAGAGAATTGGCTTACAAAGGTCAAATTCCTGGAGTTAAAAAAGCAAGCTGGTAACAAGGAGGTTAATTATCATGACATTGTCCGATCCAATTGCAGATATGCTCACTCGTATTCGCAATGCTCTTGCACAGAAGCATGAAACAGTCTCCATGCCTTCCAGCAAAGAGAAAGAACGTATTGCGAAAATCCTTGTTGAAGAAGGTTACATCAACGGTTTCTCCACAGAAGCTGATGGCGTTAAAAAATCTTTAACAATCGATTTAAAATATGGTAAAAACGGAGAAAAAGTTATCTCTGGTTTAAAACGCATCTCTAAACCAGGTTTCCGTGTATATGCACCAGCAGACAATCTGCCACGTGTATTAAACGGACTCGGTACCGCTATCATTTCCACTTCTAAAGGTGTAATGACAGACCGTGATGCAA
Source organism: Erysipelotrichaceae bacterium (assembly GCA_030528085.1). Classification (GTDB taxonomy): domain Bacteria; phylum Bacillota_I; class Bacilli_A; order Erysipelotrichales; family Erysipelotrichaceae; genus Allobaculum. The sequence goes on from JAUMZN010000007.1 coordinate 13,465, forward strand.
AAAAAGCCAATGTAGGCGGCGAAGTTATCGCTTATATCTGGTAGAATATTAAATTGTTAAAAATCATGTGCTCATAACCTATTTCAGGCAATGACCCTTTAGCGAGACCCTTAATTCGTCGGATCATTGTAGGCAGCTTGTCTGCCAAATAACTTTCGAACTTATCAATATTGATATGCGGAATAGGCTGAGTGCAGGATTTTGACAAATCTGAATATAAGAAAGTCCCCCGTTTCGACGGGAGCTTTCGTGTATTTAGGGATTTGTCTATATACTGGCTAGGCCAGTTATTGCAGGAGGAAATTACTGAATGTCACGTATCGGCAATAAACTGATTACCGTTCCTGCTGGTGTTACTATTGACGTAAAACCAGGGAATGAGGTGACTGTCAAGGGGCCAAAAGGGACTTTGACAAGAAAATTTGCAGATTATCTTACTTTAGATATCGCAGATAACACAGTCATTGTAAAACGCCCTAATGACTTAAAAGCTACAAAACAGATGCATGGTACAACACGTGCTCTGCTTCACAACATGGTTGTAGGTGTATCCGAAGGATTCCAGAAAGACCTCGAACTCGTAGGTATCGGTTTCCGTACAGCAGTTAAAGGCAACACTTTAACAATGAACGTTGGTTTCTCCCATCAAGTAGATATGGAAATTCCAGCTGATTTAGAAGTTACTTGCCCATCTGCAACAACTATCGTTGTAAAAGGAATTGACAAACAGAGCGTTGGTGAATTCGCAGCTAACGTAAGAGCAGTTCGTAAACCAGAACCTTACAAAGGCAAAGGTATTCGTTATAAAGATGAATATGTTCGTCGTAAAGAAGGTAAAACTGCTGGTAAGAAATAGTGGGAAAGGAGTATAGAAAATGATTAAAAAACAATCTAGAAACGCAGCAAGACAGAAACGTCACTTACGTATTCGTCAGAGAATCAGCGGAACTCCTGAATGCCCACGTTTAAACGTATTCAGAAGTAATGCTAACATCCAGGCTCAGATCATCGATGATGTTCATGGCCACACTTTAGTATCTGCTTCTTCTGAAGCAATGAAACTGTCTAACGGTGGTAACATTGAAGCAGCAAAATTAGTAGGTGCTGAACTCGCTAAACGCGCACTTGAAAAAGATATTAAAAAAGTTGTGTTTGACCGCGGTGGATACCTTTACACTGGTCGTGTTCAAGCATTAGCTGATGCCGCTCGTGAAGGCGGCCTGGAATTCTAGGAGGTCGCCATGGCAAACGAAAGAAGACAAAGAAGAGAACCAAAAGAGTTCGAAGAACAGGTAATCTCCATCAACCGTATCGCTAAAACAGTTAAAGGTGGACGCCGTATGCGTTTTGCTGCTTTAGTAGTAGTTGGTGACAAAAAAGGCCGCGTAGGTGTTGGAACTGGTAAAGCAAAAGAAGTACCAGAAGCTATCCGTAAAGCATCTGAAGCAGCTAAGAAAAACATGTTCACTGTACCAATCGTAGGTACAACTATTCCTCACGAAATCACTGGTGTTTTCGGTGCAGGAAAAGTATTTATGAGACCCGCATCTGAAGGTACTGGTGTTATCGCCGGTGGTGCTACTCGTGCAGTTCTTGAACTTGCAGGTATCACTGACGTATTAACTAAAAACCTCGGAAGCCGTACAAAAATCAACACAGTGCGTGCAACTGTAGAAGGTCTGCAGTCTTTACGTACACTTGACCAAGTAGCTGAACTTCGTGGCAAAAAGCCAGAAGAAATCCGCGGGTAAGAAGGAGGAAACGAAATGAAATTACATGAACTTTCCCAGACTGAATCCCGTGCATCCAGAAAAAGAGTTGGACGCGGACCTGGATCAGGTCTTGGTAAAACATCTGGACGTGGACAAAAAGGTCAAAAAGCACGTTCCGGCGGTGGAGTACGTTTAGGTTTTGAAGGTGGTCAGACAACTCTGGCTCGCCGTTTACCAAAACGTGGATTCACTAACTTCAACCGTAAAGAATATGCTGTATTAAACGTTAGAGACTTAAACCGTTTCGAAGACGGAACTACAGTAACTCCAGAATTATTAAAATCTGAAGGTATCCTGAAGAAACAACTTGCTGGAGTTAAAATCCTTGGCGAAGGAACTCTTGAGAAAAAACTGCACGTTGTAGCAGCTAAATTCTCTAAATCAGCTGAAGAAGCTATCGTCAAAGCAGGCGGATCTATCGAGGTTCGTTAATTAATGAAAACCATTAAGGCAATGATGATGAACAAGGACATTCGTAACAGAATCCTGTTCACTCTCTTTGCCTTTCTTGTTTATCGTTTGGGATGTGCCATCACAGTACCAGGCGTAAACACAGAAGGACTCGTAGCAAGCATTGAAGATAACAGCTTGTTTGCGATGATGAGCCTGCTTGGAGGCGGTGGTTTAGAGCAGTTCTCGGTTTTTGCGATCGGGGTTACACCTTACATTACCGCATCCATCATCATCCAAATGCTTAGTATGGATGTTATTCCAGCACTTGCTGAATTGTCCAAATCAGGAGCGAATGGTCGTAAGAAATTAGACCAATACACTCGCTATTTAGCAGTTGTATTTGGTTTTGTTCAATCTATTTCGATCAGCTACAGCTTCTCTAATATGTACGATGGGTTATTTATCGGTGGTTTAAACACTGCTAAATTACTCTTTGTATCGATGATCTTTACAGCAGGATCCATGTTCCTTGTCTGGATTGGTGATCAGATTTCTGCAAAAGGAATCGGGAACGGTGTATCGATGGTCATCATGGCCGGTATCGTTGGCCGTATGCCACAACAATTCACAGATGCTTGGAACACTCTCGTAAATGGAGAACTCGCCCATGGCGGCTGGATCTTTGCGGCTTATATTTTAGTTTATTTGTTGATTATCATTCTTGTAACGCTGATCAACACAGCTGAGCTACGCATTCCGATCCAATACACATCTTCATCGATGTCTTTGGCTAAGAATTCGAAAATGAACTACTTGCCATTAAAGATCAACTCTGCATCCGTAATTCCAGTTATTTTCGCATCTTCCTTAATGATGGCACCTTTGCAGGTGTGCAGCTTCTTTGCGAAAGGTGCTAGCTGGTACGTTACAATGCAAAACTGGTTAGGCTTAAAAACTTGGTATTCCATTGCCATCTATGTTCTGATGATTTTGATGTTTACATTCTTCTATTCGAAGATGCAAATCAACCCAGAACAAATTGCTGACAACCTTGGAAAATCCGGAGCTTACATCCCAAGTGTAAGACCTGGTAAACAAACAGAAACATATGTCGACAAAGCACTTTCTAGAATTACAGTTCTTGGTGCAACTGCTTTAGCAGTGATCGCGGTATTGCCTCACTTAATGCCATTGCTTTGGGCAGATATGCCTACATCCATGGCACTTGGTGGAACAGGTATGATTATCGTAGTCGGTGTTGCCATCGAAACTGTTCGTCAAGTTCAAGGCCTTGTTACTCAAAAAGCGTATAAAAAATATTACGACTTTGATTAATTGAATCAATCAGCCTGTATCCACTATGGATATAGGCTTTTTTCATTGTTGGGCTACGATCGATTAACCGATGATGATACGGTTCAACATAATGTTGGCTATATCAGATCGGACTCTAGCGAGTCCTTGCGAAGTGCAATTTGGATGAATGCGTATCTTTCAACGCAGACTCTGATCGCCTAGAATAATCGAATCATGAAGCTGCGTTTATAGAGCAATAGCACGGATTTAAGGGCGTATTCTACTTCTTGTGTTGATGAAATTACTGTTCAAAATTTGCCTTAAAAACAGGGTTTAAAATCAAAGAGAAAATGTGACAATCGATACGACACAATAGAAATAATCGTGATAAAACAGCGTGAAAATTTGTGCGAAAAAGTGGTTTAATGAATTCAGAAAAAATGTAAAGGAATACAATTTCATTTTCAAATAACGACTTGGATCTTTCTTGTGACAAATCTATAACTAATCTTGTACAAACTTGGAATAAATTAGAAAATAGAAAAAGTTGAAATTTGTTTATCAATAGAATTTGATTACTACCCACAAGCAAGTGGATTGACTAAATAAAAATCTTGCCTGCAGTGGTTGATCTTGTTAAAGACAAAAAAAGATCATCAAGTTCTATTTGAACAAATGCGCTTATTTGAACCCAAGGATTAAACATGGATTCCACAAAGATAGAGGGAGAATAACAATGAACTTATTTATCATGGGTGCACCTGGTTCTGGAAAAGGAACATTCAGCAGCCGTTTAAAAGACACATACCAAATCGATCACATCTCAACTGGAGATATTTTCCGTAAAAATATCAAAGAGAATACCCCACTTGGTCAAGAAGCAAAAACTTACATGGATAAAGGGTTACTCGTACCAGATGAACTCGTCAATAAAATGGTTTTAGATACTCTGCACAACTTACCAGCAGATTCTAAAGGTTATTTATTAGATGGTTACCCAAGAACTTTAGAACAAGCTAAAGCTTTTGATGAAATGACAAAAGGAACAGCTCAAGAAGTTGACACTGTTTTATATTTAGACGTACCAAACGAAGTATTAAACAAACGTATTTTAGGCCGTCGTACTTGCCCAAAATGCGGTGAGATCTACAACATCTACTTCAAACCTACAAAAGTAGAAAATGTTTGCGATCATTGCCAAAGCGAACTGACTTATCGTGCTGACGATAACGAAGAAAGCTTAGCTGTTCGTTTAGGAGAATACGACAGAGCGACTCGTCCAGTCATCCATCACTACCGCGATCAGGACAAAGTTGTCCTCGTTGATGCCAACCGCGATTTCGAAGCAATTTGGACTGATATTTCTGCAAATTTAAATTCATAAAAATTCTTGCATTCCTAGTAAATTGCGCCTATACTGTTTAGGCGCAATTTAGTTTTTTATATGGTCCGAAACTGGATTTGCGCGGAAAAACCAATGCAAATGTCCCCAAATCAGGGCATAAATTGGAGCAGGTAAAAATCCTGCCTGCCGTCTAGCCCGCGGTTGACGCCCAACATGGGAATTCTACAAAAAAAATAAACAATGTAGATCGCGCTTAGCAGACTATCACGTTTCTACTAAAATACGTTCAATTCGTGAGGGGATTTTAGCAGGTTGAATACGTGAACATCGAAAGGGGTATACACATGAAAGTAAGACCATCCGTGAAACCCATCTGTGATAAATGCCGTGTTATCCGTCGTAATGGCAGAGTCATGGTAATTTGTGAAAACCCGAAGCACAAACAGAGACAGGGTTAATTAATTTTTAACAGGAGGAAGAAATGGCTCGTATCGCAGGAGTTGACATTCCAAATAACAAACGGACTGTCATTGCCTTAACCTATATTTATGGAATTGGCGCACCAACTGCTGAAAAAATTCTTAAAGAAAACAATATCAGCGAAGACATTCGTGTTAAAGATTTAACAGAAGAACAGCTGAACACATTAAGAAAAGCAGTTGATCAGATTAAAGTCGAAGGTGACCTTCGTCGTGAAGTTCAATTGAACATCAAACGTTTGATGGAAATCGGTTGCTACAGAGGTATCCGTCACCGTAAAGGTTTACCAGTTCGTGGACAACGTACAAAAACAAATGCACGTACACGTAAAGGTAAAGCAAAAACAGTAGCTAATAAGAAGAAATAGAAAGGATAGGTGACATAATATGGCAAAGAAACAGCAACAAGTTAGAAAACGTCGCGTTAAAAAGAATATTGCTAGAGGTATGGCACACATCCACTCTACTTTCAACAACACGATCGTAACAATTACTGATGAAGGCGGAAACGCAATTTCTTGGAGCTCCGCTGGTGCTCTTGGATTCAAAGGAAGCCGTAAAAGTACACCATATGCTGCTCAAATGGCAGCAGAAGCAGCTGGTAAAGCTGCAATTGATCACGGTATGAAATCCGTAGCAGTTGAGGTTAAAGGACCAGGTCCTGGACGTGAAGCTGCTGTCCGCGCTCTGCAAGTTGCAGGTTTGGACATCACTATGATCAATGATGTAACACCAATCCCACATAACGGCTGCCGTCCACCAAAACGCCCACGTGGTTAATGGATTGGACACTGTTTCGTGTATATAATAAATATACATATACAACAGTCGGGGGAAACTTTAGTTTTCGCTAAAAAAGGAGGTCCGGCAGATGAAACAATACGAAATTAAGACTTTGGAAGAAACACAGGGTTCTGGAAAGTTTGAAATTGCGCCTCTTCCTGACAAATTCGGGATCACACTAGGAAACGCATTACGAAGAGTTCTGCTCTCTGCTATTCCTGGCGGTGCTGTTTTCAGCATTCGTATTGACGAGGTGTACCACGAGTTTACAGGAATTGAAGGGGTAACCGAAGACGTTGCTCAGATCATTCTGAATTTAAAACAACTCATTTTGAAAATCGATATTGCAGACAACAGTATTTACACATTACGAATTCGTAAAACAGGACCATGTGTTGTCACAGCAGGCGATATTCAATGTCCAGAGGGCGTTGAAGTTCTCAACAAAGATCTGGAGATCTGTACATTATCCGCTGGAAAAGAGTTCAGCATGGACATGCAAGCTAAACTTGGCCGTGGCTATGTTGGCGCCGATATTAATAAGCACAGACAATCCGGTGAGAATACGCCTCTAGGCATTATTTACACCGATTCGCTGTTCAGCCCAATCAAACGTGTCGCTTACAATAGCGAATCCCATGTTGATGAAAATGGACAGCAATATGATGTATTAACTATGGAAATCGATACGGACGAAACGTTGAAACCATCTCAAACGTTATCGATCGCATCCAAGATTTTAAGAGATCATCTCGCAATCATCACTGAAGCAGATTTCTTAATGAAAAATGCAGTCGAAGAGGAAGAAGAAACTCCATTAGAAGATCCTTCTTTAAAATCTAAGATGATTGAAGATCTTGAACTTTCTGTTCGTTCTTACAATTGTTTGAAACGCGCAGGAATTTCCACAGTTGATGAATTGTGCCAGAAAACTGAAATGGAAATGCAGCATGTCCGTAACTTAGGTAAAAAATCGCTGCAGGAAATCAAAGACAAAATTTACTCACTTGGTCTGCACTTCAGATCCGGTGGAGAGAACGCATAGGAGTCGAAGATGAGAAATCGTAAATTAGGCCGTACAGCTGATCATCGTAAAGCTTTGCTTCGTAACATGGTTACTTCTTTGATCGAAAACGGCTCTATGGAAACCACTGAAATGAAAGCGAAAGAACTCAGCTCAGTGATGGATAGTCTCGTTACTCTTGCTAAACGTGGCGATCTGCATGCACGCCGTCAGGCTGCTGCTTACGTTCGCAACGTTGAAGTTGATGACGAAGGCACCACTGCTTTGCAGAAACTTTTCAACGAAATTGGTCCAGCTTATAAAGATCGCAATGGTGGATACACTCGTGTAACTAAAACACGTATCCGTCGTGGTGATGCTGCTCCAATGGCAATTGTTGAATTCGTAAAATAAGTTCAGCTTACTCAATAAATAACAAGCAAGGGGATCATTCAACCTCTTGCTTTTTTATTGCCCAATTCAAAAGACAGTTGAATTTGTTTTATGGTATTCTTCTAAATGGAATGCTTGGCTAATGTGCCAAGTACAATCATAAGGCGTGTAAGCCTTCGAATTAAGTTGGGTATTCCCCATGACAAATGGAAGGAAATTAGATATATGAGTAACATAGACGAGCTGACACGGTATGGTATTGTGCATCTCGTACCGATTCTTCAAGCGGATTCGATGGAGTATATGGAAAAGTTGTTTGAAACACTCCGTCCGAAAACGTTTTTAGAAATCGGAACAGCAATTGCGCGTACATCGATTACATGCGCAACGATCTTAGATGATGTCAAAGTCGTTACGATCGAAAAAAATCCAGAGATGGCAAGTATTGCTAGACAAAATATTCTCGACTCAGGATTTGCGGATCGAATTACGCTGATTGAAGGGGATGCAAGAGAAGTAGAAGTTCCAGATTGGAAATACGATATGATCTTCATCGATGCCGCTAAAGGACAATATCAGCGCTTTTTTGAAAAATATGCACCGATGTTAAGTGAAGGCGGATTAATCGTATCCGACAATATGTTTTTCCATGGACTTGTCGAACATCCTGAACGAACAAATAATCGCCATACCAAAGGGTTAATTAAACGTGTTCAGCGCTATCGTGATTTTTTAGATCAAAATCCAGATTATGAAACCACGATTCTTGAAGTCGGCGATGGACTGGCCCTAACCCGCAGAAAGGATGACTCACATGATTAAATTTTTATGTAAAACAGCATTAACAATCGGGATTGCTGGACTTGCTTTAGAAGGAGTCAAAAGAGTTTTAGAAAAACGTGAAGAGGCAAATCACGCAAACGAAGATGAAAATCTTGGCGAACAATTTGTGACAATCACACCAACTGCATCAACACCAGTTGAACCAACTGCGGTTGAGACACAAGAAGTTGAACCAGTGGAAGAAGAAGTTGTTGAAGCAGAACCTGCACAAGCAGAAGTTGTTGAAGCTGCAACAGAACCAGTTGAAGCTGAACCAGAAACTACAGAAACAGTTGAAGAAACTACTGAAGAACCAACAGAACAACCAGCCGAATAAACTTTAAAAATTCATAAGACAAATGCCTCCATTAAGTGAGACAGTTTCAATTAAAACGAGAGGATCGTTCTTTTTGAGCATTGCGTTATACTGGATGTATGAATACTCAAAAAGAGATGAAAGGATAAAGAGATGAAAGGTTTAGAACGTCTTTTAAAAATTGTAACTTCACTTGCGGCAATCGCAGCCGCAGTTATGGCTTTTTTCTACTTCTTCCAATCCAAAAAAGAGCGCATCGATGAATTAAACGAGTACTTAATGGGCGATGAAGATGAAGAAACAACAAGTGAATCAGAAGATGGCCAAGATGAATGCAGTGATATCGAATATCTTGATCACGATATGTGCTGTCTCGATCAATTGGATGCCAACCAATCTGCACAATTAGCATTTTTAGTGGATCCAGATTACTTGAGCGCATTCCAAAATACACTTGCGGATGCAGGTTATTCTTCCGAATATAATCCTGATTCACAAATGTTGAACATGTTATTGAGCGGTCCAACAGATTCACAAGAAGTTGCTGAACTGAACAAGTTGTTATCTGAATTATTAACATCAACGCATTCAACTTATTTGGGATTTGCCTTACAATAGGCATCCCTTTTTTTGTGCTTTTTACAAGTGAAATCAGCAAAGTTGAATTACGACGCATCACAAGAGCAAATTGTGCCTTCAACGCCTTGAAAACGTTATCTTTTTCGAATCATTTTCAAGCTTGGTTGCAAGAGTAATGTAATTGAAACAACTTTTTGTATAATGGATAAGATGTTGAGAAAGGCGGTATGTATGGAAGCAATCGAACTTGAACATCTATCTTTTAGCTATGATGGACAAACAGACGTATTAAAAGATATCTCTTTATCCATTCCAAAGGGAAGCTATACCGCAATTGTCGGGCATAACGGATCTGGCAAGTCGACTTTAGCAAAGTTGATCATTGGATTATTAGAACCAAAATCGGGAACGATTAAAGTGTTAGGACAGACACTGACGGACAACAACTTAAAAGCAGTTCGTGATCACGTCGGCATCGTCTTCCAAAATCCAGACAACCAATTTATTGGGTCGACTGTAGCAGACGATATTTCCTTTGGATTGGAAAACCATTGTGTCCCTACTGAGGACATGCAACGAATTATCGAAGAAAGTGCTGCAAAAGTCTCTATGAGCGATTACCTGAATGCGGAACCGACCAACTTATCTGGTGGACAGAAGCAGCGGGTTGCTATTGCGGGGATTCTAGCAATGAGTCCTGAAATCATCATTTTTGATGAATCGACAAGTATGCTCGACCCGCAAGGCAAAGCTAGCGTCAATGAACAAATTCGCAAATTGAATGAAGCGAAAAACATCACGATTTTATCGATTACCCACGATATGGAAGAAGCTGCGCAAGCGAGCAATGTGGTTGTCTTAGATCAAGGCACTATTGCTGCAATCGGCAAACCTGTGGACGTATTTAAAAATGACGCTTTAATGAGTCGCCTTCGCCTCGATTTACCATTTGGCTTGAAAGCCTCAAAAACATTTCAAGCACATGGCATTGAAATTGATGCGGTGATGAATAATGCACAATTAGTGGAGGCGCTATGCCAATTGAAATAAAAGATTTGGAGTATACGTATTCACAAGGAACTCCATTTGAACATAAAGCATTAAAAGGCGTGAACTTAACGATCCCAACGGGGAAAGTTGTCGCAATCATCGGCCAGACCGGATCGGGAAAGTCAACTTTAGTTCAACACTTCAATGCCTTAATTAAACCAACAAAAGGATCCATTGATATTTGCGGGTTTCACATCACACCAGATACGAAGCTCAAAGATGTCAAAATTCTGCGTAAAAAAGTGGGCCTAGTGTTCCAGTTTCCCGAATATCAATTATTCGAGGAAACAATCGAAAAAGACATCGCATTTGGGCCTAAAAACTTTGGTGTTGAACCGGAAGAAATTCAACAGCGCATCAAAGAAATTTTGCCTTTAGTCGGATTGGATGCAAGTTACTTGCAGCGTTCGCCATTTGAACTTTCTGGCGGCCAAAAACGCCGTGTCGCAATTGCGGGGATTCTCGTTCAAGATCCGGAAATCTTAGTTCTTGATGAACCAGCAGCTGGACTCGATCCACAATCGGCGCAAGAAATGATGTCATTATTTATGAGATTAAATCGCCAAGCGAATAAAACGATTATCCTTGTCTCACACGATATGGAACACGTTTTACGCTATTGCGATGAAGTCATCGTCATGAAAGATGGAAAAGTCAAAACGCAAATGGATGTTCATGAGTTTTTCAAACACCCAGACATCTTGCGTGAAATCGAAATCAATCCACCTGGCATTGTGCAACTCAAAGAGATGCTCCAACAAAATGGATTTGAAATCGATCCAGACTGCTATTCTCTTGATGAACTTGCAAAATCTTTGAAAGGACAGGTGGCTTGCGATGAATAATATTGCTCTTGGCCGCTATTTGCCTTTAGATACGATCATCAACAAGATGGATCCACGCTCAAAGATTTTGATTTTGTTGGTGATGATGATCACAGTCTTTTTACCAGCTGGATTTATCGGCTATGTACCGATTTTGATCTTCATCGCTGCGGCATTATATTTTTCAAAATTAAAACTCGCTTATGCATTACGTGCACTGAAACCAATGATTTGGATGTTTATCTTCTTATTGGTGATTAACGTTCTCGTCATGAAAACAGGAACTTTATTGATTTCCTGGGGTTGGTTTAAAGTTTACTCCGATGCATTTAGCCAAACTGCGTACATTATCATTCGTTTAACACTGATGATTATTTTATGTACAGTTTTAACGGCAACCACAAAACCACTCGATTTGACATTAGGAATTGAAAAGCTGCTCAAACCATTTGAAAAAATCGGCTTGCCAGCACATGTCATTGCGATGATGATTTCGATCGCTTTACGTTTTATTCCAACTTTAATCGATGAAACGAATCGAATTATGAATGCCCAAGCATCACGTGGTGTCGATTTAGAAAACGGAACGATGATGGAAAAGATCCGTGCTGTATTATCCCTCATTGTGCCATTATTCGTTTCTGCATTCGATCGTGCTGATCAACTTGCCGATGCGATGGAAGCAAGAGGATATGATCCTTCTGCTTCAAGAACGCGCTATAAAGTGCTTAAGATGACGAATGTAGATTATTTCTGCATGGCCTTTGCGCTAGTCGTCTTTGCGATTGATCTTGTTTTATGCTGGATCTAAAACGGGAAGATTAAAAGAGAAGATTTGAATCAATGGACTTTGACACTTTTGTCGAAGTCCATTCAATGTAAAGGGGGAACGTTATGCGCTATAAAGTGACAGTTGCCTATGATGGCCATCGCTATGCCGGATTCCAAAAACAAGTCAATGCGAAAGGAATTCAAAGCGTCATTGAACACGCATTAGAAAAAGTGATGAAACAACCCGTTTCCATCACCGCTTCAGGCAGAACGGATGCGGGTGTTCATGCCCTAGGTCAAGTGTTCCATTTCGATGGACCAGAAACGATTGGAACACGCGGATTTTATCAAGCGCTCAATACGCTTTTGCCAAAAGATATCCGCATTAAAAAAGTCGAATTTGCCAATGATGATTTCCACGCCCGTTTTTCGGTTCAATACAAGCATTACGACTACATCATTACCAATGAGCGCGATAATCCATTTATCGAGCATTATAAAGCGGTAATTTGGCAAACACTCGATGTCGACTTAATGCGCCAAGGGGCAAAGATTTTAGAAGGCGAGCATGACTTCACCTCATTTTGCAACGCACAAATCGATCCGCGAAAACCGCGTGTCAAAACGATTTTTAAAATTGATGTTCAACCTAAAGGTCAAGATCTAGTTCTGTCCTATTTTGGAAATGGCTTTTTGCGCTATCAAGTGCGCATGATGTCAGCGGCATTAATCGCACTTGGAACGCATAAAATTACGCTCGAACAGCTCAAAGAAATTTTAGAAGCAAAAGATAAACACGCTTGTCGCTTTAACGCCCCAGCTCAAGGCTTATATTTAGTAAAAGTTGGCTATAAAACCTTTGACTTTATGGAAGAAAACAGAGAGAATAACGAGGCGTAAATTTATAAAAATTTAATAAGAGCCAGGCTCGGATTTGGATGAAATCACATGTAGTTAAACACATTCAATTTTGGCGGAATTTTCGCGATAAAATTCAATGTGTTTAATTGACATCGATCGATATTTTGCATAAGATTATCCGTGGCTATATCCAAGCCTTTGAGCCCCGGTAACGCTCATTGAAACGGAGGAAGCAAACATGCGTCAAACAACAATGGCAAAACCTGCTGAAGTAGAACGCACTTGGTATGTAATTGATGGCGAAGGTCAGACTCTTGGTCGCCTTGCTACAACTGCAGCACATGTACTGCGTGGTAAACACAAACCTACATATACACCAAACGTAGACTGCGGTGACTATGTAGTTATTATCAATGCAGACAAAGTCGTAATGACTGGTAACAAACTCAATACTGAAAAGTACTACAACCATTCCGGATACTATGGTGGATTACGTGTTCGTACTGCCAAAGAAATGAAGGAAAAATACCCTGTTGAATGGGTTCGCAGAGCAGTTCAAGGTATGCTCCCACACACTCGTTTAGGTGATGTGCAGCGTAAACACGTTTTAGTTTATGCTGGTCCAGAACATCCACATATGGCTCAGCAACCTGTAGAACTCAAGGTTAAAGGATAGGAGAATAGGAAATGGCAAAGAAAGATAACATTGTTCAGTACCTTGGTACTGGCCGTCGTAAAAAAGCCGTTGCCCGTGTTTTCCTTCGTGCAAACGGAACAGGGAACATTGTAGTCAACGGTAAAGAACTTAAAGAGTACATGCCTTCTGAAGTTCTTCAGATGGTAGTACGTGCACCTCTTGAATTAACAAACACTCTCGATCAGTTCGACGTGTTAGTTAACGTTCAAGGGGGAGGATTCACTGGTCAAGCTGGTGCAATCCGTCACGGAATCACTCGTGCTTTAATGGAAGCTAGTGAAGATTACCGTCCTGCATTAAAAGCTGCTGGTTTTGTTACACGTGACCCACGTGCTAAAGAACGTAAAAAATACGGTCTTAAAAAAGCTCGTCGTGCGCCACAGTTCTCAAAACGTTAGTATTAATAGTTGTGAGAAAATCAAAGAAGTATTTAGACTTTGTAAGAAGTTTGAATGCTTCTTTTTTTATTTTTCGTAGAAAACAAATTTCTTTCTTGCATATGTGAAAAAAGTTATTGCGACTTTCTGTTTCTGCACGCTGATCACTACAGACAACTATTTGGTGCTACTCAGTTGGTGGTTTCAATTCGTAAAAAACAAGCATTCAATCAAAAGATCAGAGATAATAAAAATATGGATACCAACTAAAATTGTTTGGATCGCATGGAGGACAAGGTTAATACCTTGGCGATAAATTATGAAAAGAGAAATGGATCAAGCTGGATTGTTGTTGTGTGATATACAAGGCAAAATTTTTGAAAAATCCATAAGTAAAGAAGATTGCAGTTCAAATATTTTTATTCGTCGATTTATGAATTCCAAATTTGCTTCTAGGATGGATCATTTAACTTTTATAAATGAGAGTATGACAATTGAAGATGTTTTCGACGAAATTAACGCAGAATACGGCAAATCCAGTTATGGAAAAATAAAATTTTCCATGAATGAGATGTATTGGATTGGTTATGTGTATAGATATCTTTCCTATGTTTACCAAATTGATAGTAAGAGCGCTTATCAGATTGTAAAAGGAGATGAACTTAGGCGTTTATTCTTTGCATATCATTCCCTTGATCCAATGAATGCGATCGATCGCATCTTAGAAGCAAAATCAATCGTGTTAGACCAAAAGAATCATGATCACCTGGAGGCAATAAATCGAACCTTAAAATCAAAGCTAAGATCACCCGATGAAGATGTTCAACAATTGACCAAAAAGGGAGTAGAGATCATGAGAAGAATAAAAGGGTTGAAGTAGAACGTATTTTGCAAGGTAAAAGTGAGGTATTGCGAGGTTAAGCGATATGTTTCATACATTGGCTGATCGTAATAGAGAATATCAAAGAAGTATTTAGACTCTGCAAGAAGTTTGAATGCTTCTTTCCTGCATATGCTAAAAATAAGTTGGCAAGAAACTTCGTATTTCCACACAATTTTAAATTGGGCTATATTTTGGGTTCTTGACATAGAAAATTCCCTTTTAGTGATATCTCGATTGAGTTATTTCGAGTGTCTACAAAAAGGGAACTTGTCAACGTGTGATGTTTTTGGTTCGATTTTACATTTAGCTTATTTTAGCTAGATATTTCTTTAAAAGAAAAGCACAGAAATAAGGAAAAGTATATATGTTATTGGCTAACCCAATATTGCCTGATATGAATTTGATACCAAATTGAATATCAGGATAGTGATCACTGGTGATTAAAGTACGCAAAGATCTTGCAGTCCCATTTGATGCTTTTACTTCCACTGGAATTAGATTCTCTTTGTTTCGAACAAAAAAATCTTGTTCCAAAGATGAATTGTCTTTTTTATAGTAGTACAGATCATATCCTGCTTTAACCAAGGCTTCGCCTACTATATTTTCATAAAGCGCTCCTTTATAAACACCTAAGTTTTTGTTTGCTCTTAGATCTTGTTGCGCTTCATCGTCTAGCATGGAAACGAATAGGCCAGAATCTGCAAAATATATCTTAAACTTGGTTTCGTCATAGTTTCCTTTGAGTGGAAGTTCAGGAAATTGCATGCAGTAACAAATGTTAATGATACCTGCATCCTTTAACCATTCGATACAGCCTCGATAATCTCTAAATCGGGCATTGGATGCAACTTTCGTAATTTGGAATTTTTTATTGTCTTTTGCCAATTGCACAGGAATATGGTCAAAAACATTTGTGATCCGTGTTTGATCCATGCCATCGGCATATTTTCTTATATCTTCTTTATAATCGGCAACAAGTTGTCTTTGAATGTCAATAGAGCCTTCAAAGGTTCTTTTTTCGATATATTGTCGAACAACTGCTGGCATACCTCCTAAGATACAGAAATCTAAAAAGAGTGAAGAATAGATGGACATTTCAATTTCATTAAATGGATTCAGTTGTATCATATGTTCCAACATTTCCTGAATAGTTGATTCGTCGTATCCTTTAGCCCATAGAAATTCTTCAAAATCTAAAGAAAACATTTCGTAATCTGTTTTATATCCAACGCTATTGCTTTCAATTCTTTGATAGTTAATGCCTAAAAGAGAACCGCTGCATATTACATCAAAACGCCCGTCTATTTGAAAAAATTTGAGAGATGTCGCAATATCCGGAAAATCTTGCAATTCATCAAAAACAATAAGTGTGTCATTCTCGATAAATTTCTTAGATGGATCGATTCTGGATATGTTTTTGATGATATTTTGTGCTTTGTATCCGTCTGCAGTGATCATCTTATAATTTGGTTCTTCTACAAAGTTGATGTAAACAACACTCTTATAATTTTGATGACCAAATCGAGTGATCGACTCTGTCTTACCTACTTGTCTTGAACCTTTAATGATTAATGGTTTCTTATTTGGGTTTGTTTTCCAATTCAACAAATAACTATCCACTTTTCGTTTTAAATATATCATCGAATATCCGCTCCTTTAATGAATAGTATGAACAGAATGAAAGAGATGAACAACATAAACACAAAAAAATAGCCATTTTTTGAGCATCACACACATTTTATGAGGATGTTTTTCAACGTTTTGCACAAAATCAGTTTTATTGCTTGCCTATGATAGGTTAGGAAGAGAGTGTAAATAAATCTGTGTAAGTTAGTCAGACCAACTGGCAACTAATACAGATTTTTTATTAAAATATGATCACGGAACAAAAAGGAGAATTCGCTATGCCAAGAGTAGGGATGATCATGAAATTAAAACGATTAGCAGCGATGTTCTTGATTTTGATATCGATGGGTGTGAGTGGCTGCGCATCGAAAGATCAAAAAAATGAAACTAAGGATGATTTAATTTATCAAGAATCAATTTCTTCAAATGAAAAATATGTAGAGAACCAAGAGGATATTGTTCGCTACAACATCGAAATATACCAAGAAAATGATGCAACAATTTCTATTCATGCTAAATCAAACAGCGCATTTTTTGAGCCGTTAAGTTATGAGTATTATGTCAGTGCCCCTGTAGATCAAGATGATATTACGATCGAATGGACTACGCTTTTAGGGGATACACAAGAAACAAAAGACAATCAACTCTGTGTTGCGAAGATCAAAATAGAAGGAAATAATGAGGAAATTAAGATCAACTTTTTAGATCGAGGTATTGAGTTAATTGAAGATGCTTTAGAACATGCATCTTACGAAAATTGGTTGATTGAAAGAATGAGTACAATTGGACATTCATCCAATTTATGCTTTGATCATTCGCTTTAAATAAAATCAATCCCTAAGAAAAGTAGGTGTGGTTATGGAAAATCAAGTTATTCGTTGTTCTAATTTTGTAAAAATAGTCGGGATGATCACGACTGCTGTTTTTGGGGTCATCTGTATTGTGACTCTGATCTTAGGTTATCCGATTGCGGCGCTTTGTTTTTTGCCGTTTGTGTTTTTAGGTGCTTCGCTATTGCTTGTCTATAAAAAACAAACGATTGTGGTCGATCAAGACAAACTGACATTTCATTATATTTTTAAAAAATCAATCGAAGTTCGCTTTGCGCAAATACGCTGCTTGTTGTTTATTCCACTCGGGAATCGAACGCAAATGGCATTGATCGATCGCCAATATCAGCGCATCGTGACATTGGATACAGTGTTTGGTGATTTGGAACTGCTTTTTGATGCTT
The DNA here is from genome assembly GCA_030528085.1 of Erysipelotrichaceae bacterium. Classification (GTDB taxonomy): domain Bacteria; phylum Bacillota_I; class Bacilli_A; order Erysipelotrichales; family Erysipelotrichaceae; genus Allobaculum. The sequence continues at coordinate 30,969 of JAUMZN010000007.1, forward strand.
TAGGAGAGCATGATATAGAAATTGTCGATTTTCAAGAACTGGTTGAACAGAAAAAAGATGTGTCGAAATATGTTGGAACATTCAATACGATTGAACGCAATTACTACAAGTCGGTTGTACAAGAAAGAGAAATGATCGAAAACGTCTCTGCCAATCGATGTGGATTTGATGTTAATCGCGCTAAGAAAATATTGCGAGTTTTAGGCATTGTTTTTATCATCCTTGATGGAATTGGTTTTGTACTTGGCGGCAAGCTGATGATGGTCTTGTATAATGTTGTGATCTTAGGAGCATATGCGCTATACCTATGGTATTATCCATACATTTACATCGAAACAAAGACGAAAAAAGCAGAAGAAGTGATGCTCCAAATGCCATTTCTTGGTGCAGCAATTGCGCTGCTTTTGAATTTAATCACTGCGAAAACAGTTGGATTTGATTCGGCAGATTATTTTAAGATGACATTCATTTTAGCGGCTGTATTTTTGATTCCTTTTGTGATCAAATCTTTGAAGATAAAAGCGCCGCAAAGATTGGCGCGCAAATTATCGGTAGTTTGTTCGGTCTTGTTTTTATCGTTTACGATGGTTTTTCCAATCAATTTCTTATTGACGTTTGAAAAGCCAACACATGAAACGATTGTAATCATCGATAAAGATGTGGATACAGGAAATAGTTTGACGGATTATCAACTCGTTGCCATGTGGCGAGGAAAAGAAAAAGACTTTAATGTTTCGAAAAAACAATACTTAAACACAAATATTGGCGACATACGCCAAGTTTGTATTCGCCAAAGCGTATTGGGTTTGGAATACTATAATGTCCATGAATAAATTCTATAGTTCATCTTGTTAGATAAAGATGATTTTCAATCTTTATAGAAGATTCGATTTTGATTTATTCGTCTTATTGAGAAAACATAAAATATTTATTTGACAAACTAAGTTTTACTTGCGATGATAAGCGCGTCAAAAGTGTTACTAGTCATGTAGGCATTAATTTGATAGAAATAAACATTTGTTTTAATTACTCGTGTTTTTTCTATTGTATTTATGCCTGCATTTTTTTATATCCGCCAATATGCACGCATAGATACATAGAAATTTTGTCGAAAGGAGAAAGAAAATGAAAGACAAAATTTTTGGCGTGCTGCAGCGTGTCGGAAGAAGCTTTATGTTACCAATCGCAATTCTTCCAGTTGCAGGTCTATTTTTAGGGATTGGTGGTTCGTTCACCAATACAACAATGCTTCAGGCTTATGGATTGATGGGAATCTTCGGTCCAGGCACAATTATGTACGATTTATTCAACGTAATGTCTAAAGCGGGGGATATCGTATTCGCAAACTTGCCAATTATCTTCGCAATGGGTGTTGCGATTGGGATGGCAAAAAAAGAAAAAGAAGTTGCTGCGTTATCTGCCGCAATCGCATTCTTTATCATGCATGCATCCATTGGGGCAATGATTGAAGTTTTAGGACTTGCTGAAACTTTACCAGCTGGTTCCATTGCTTCTGTTGTTGGTATTCAGTCCTTACAGATGGGCGTATTCGGTGGTATTATCGTCGGACTTGGTGTTGCTGCTTTACATAATAAATATCATACAATTGAACTTCCTCAAGTCCTCTCGTTCTTTGGCGGATCCCGTTTCGTTCCAATCATTAGTGCAGTTGTTTACTTACTTGTCGGAATTTTAATGTCATTCATCTGGCCAACAATCCAAAACGGAATTTATGCAGTTGGTGATGTCGTTAGAAGCTCTGGTTATGCAGGAACTTGGGTATATGGATTCATGGAACGTGCTTTAATTCCATTTGGTTTACACCATGTATTCTATCTTCCATTCTGGCAGACTGGTGTTGGCGGAACAGCGACAGTAGCGGGAACTTTAGTTGAAGGTGCACAAAACATCTTCTTTGCACAATTAGCAGATCCAAATACAACTCGTTTCTCTGTTGAAGCGACAAGATTTATGGCTGGTAAATTCCCATTAATGATTTTTGGTTTACCAGGTGCTGCGCTTGCGATGTACACTTGCGCAAAAGACAACAAAAAGAAAGTTGCTGGTGGGTTATTGCTTTCTGCAGCGTTAACTTCCATGTTAACTGGGATTACTGAACCTCTTGAATTTACATTCTTATTTATCGCTCCATTGTTATATGTCATCCATTGCGTATTTGCTGGTTTAGCTTATATGTTGATGCATATCTTTAACGTCGGTGTCGGAATGACTTTCTCTGGTGGTTTAATCGACATGACTTTATTTGGAATCATGCAAGGAAATGCCAAAACAAACTGGATTTGGATCGTCATTGTCGGTGTATTCTACTTCGTTGTGTACTTTGCAGTATTCAAATTCTTGATTACGAAAAACGACTATAAAACTCCAGGTCGTGAAGATGATGATCAAGAAACAAAATTATATACTCGCGCTGATGTCAACGAGAAAAAAGCTAATGGTGGTGCTCAGTCTAAAGATGCACAATCTGCAGTTATCACAAAAGGTTTAGGCGGAAAAGCAAACATTAGTGACGTCGATGCTTGTGCAACACGTTTAAGAGTCACTGTTCTTGATCCAGAAAAAGTTGATGAATCACTTTTAAAATCAAGTGGTGCAGCTGGAATTATCAAAAAAGGAAATGGCGTACAAGTTATTTATGGACCTAGAGTCAGCGTCATTAAAAGCCATTTAGAAGAATACTTAAGCTCTGATCATGACGAAGAAGAAGAAATCGTCATCGAAGAAGTTGCTGAAACTAAAAACGAAAAAACGATCGTTGAAACATTTGCTTCAATTACAGATGGAAGCATTGATTTGATCACAAATATGCCTGATGAAACATTTGCGAATAAAATGATGGGCGATGGTGTGATGTTCATTTCTGAAACTGGTGAAGTCTATTCTCCATGTGATGGTTCTGTTGAACTCGTATTCCCAACAAAACATGCAATTGGTCTGAAAAGTGAAAAAGGAAACGAAATCTTATTACATATTGGCGTAGATACTGTTAACTTAAATGGAGAAGGATTTACAACATTTGTTGAAGCAGGTCAAACAGTTAAAAAAGGCGATTTGCTCGTGAAATTTGACCTTGATTTCGTTAAGAAAAATGCCGCTAGTGATGCGATCGCTTTTGTCTTCACAAATTTAGCACAAGACAGTAAAGTAGAAATCACAAAACTCGGTCAAGTAAAACAAAAAGAAGAAGTATTAAAAGTGTATTAGTCGAATTAAATGAAAAGAGAGAATTATGTTTAAGGTTAGAAAGGTTCTAAATAATAATGCGCTTCTAACAATCGATACAGAAACCCAAGAAGAAGTGATCTTTATCGGCAATGGAGTCGGCTTTGGTCAGCGCATGAATCAACAATTTATTCCTAGAGATGGCGATGCTGCTTATCGCCATGAAGCGAAAGTGGATCTCATACACGCTGTTACCAAAAACGATCCAATTTATTTGGAAATCGCCAGTGCTATTATCGATGAAGCAAAAAAGGAATTTGGCAACATCGATACGAGCATCTTGTTGCCACTAAGCGACCATATTGCTTTTGCGATCCATCGTATTCAAAACAATATGGTGATTTCCAATCCGTTCTCCCACGACATCTCCTTGTTGTTTGATCAAGAATATCAAGTTGCTTTGAAAGCACGGGATATTATCGAACAACGCCTCCACATTGCCATCAACGATGAAGAAGTTGGATATATCACGCTCCATATCCATTCCGCAAGAAGTGATGACAAAGTGAGTGAAGGAATGTTGTTTGCGGTGTTGATTAACGAATCGATTCAAGAGCTGGAAGAAACATTCTCGATGAAAGTCGATGTCCATTCATTGTCATATTCCCGTATGTTAACGCATATGAAATATCTCATTGCGCGAACGAAGAATAACGAAAAGTTATCGATCGATATGGATGAATTTACAAAGAATCAATTCCCACAAGCTTATGAAGTCGCAAAATCGATTATCAAAAAGACGGAAAGAGCGCTCAATAAAAGAATCGAACCAATCGAAATTGGTTATCTAGCTTTGCACATCCAACGTGTATTCTCTCTAGAAAAGAACTAATGGACTAAACCTAACTTCTTATGAAGTTAAACTTTTAAATCAAAAAATAAGCGAGAATCTGAATGGTCTCAACATTCTGAAAAAGGGAAGTTGAACCTAGATCAGATTCTCGCTTTTCGTTTGGGTGTCGTTTGCCCTTTCGTTTGAGGTTGCGTTTGGTGAATCTTCCCACATGATTTTGCATCGATTCATTTTGGATCACGCAGCAAGCGCAAAAAAAGGATGGCGATTTGACCATCCCTTTAATCTTAGTTCTATGACTAGACAATGAAATTGTATTTTTTATTGAGAAGATGAAGAGTGCGTTCAGTCATTTCATCTGGCGGCATACAATTTGGATTCATTAGCCAGTTTTCAATCAAACTCAAAGCGACATCGCTTAAAACATTTAATTCAAAGTCATCAATTTCTTCATGAAGAAAATAAGCGGTTTGTGTCTTGATGTGATCTTGAATGAAGTCACGAAAATGACTTTTAAATGAGTTTTGTCCTTCGATCTTTAATGCTTTGCGATAGAAGTCTCTATTTTCATATAAGTAGTGATACGCTTGCCGCAAACGCTCGACTCTTTGGTTGGCATCAAGCTGATCGGCATGCAAATTGACGTAAGAAGCAATTTCAGAATCAAAGATCCAATTCAATAAATCGTATTTATCCATGAAATGGTAATAGAAACTTTTGCGATGCATTTCACATCGCTCACAGATTTGTCCGATTTGAATTTTCTCAAACGGAGAGTCTTCCATCAATTTTTTCAATGAGCTTGCGAGAGCTCGTTTTGTAATACTGGAGTCAGCCATGTCTATTTTTCCTATTCATTAACCAAGAAAGCCTAAGTGTTCGAGTAAGATGTTCAGCCCGATCAAAATCAAAATGATTCCCCCGACAATTTGGGCTTTAGATTCATATTTACGACCAAAAACGCTGCCGATTTTGACGCCGGCCATACTTAATAAGCAAGTACAAATGCCAATCAAAGTGATCGCAAGCCAAATATTGACGTTGCCGACCATGGATAATGAAATCCCAACCGCAAGTGCATCAATAGAAGTGGCTACAGCCATCACAAACATCGTCTTGACGGATAAATCTGCATCTTGTTCTTCTTGTTGGCATTCGCAAGCATCTTTTGTACAAAATGCTTCTTTGAGCATGTTGATTCCAATAAAGGCTAACAAGATAAATGCAACCCAATGGTCAATCGCCTGAATGGATGAAGCAAATAGTGCGCCTAAAAAGAATCCGATCAGCGGCATTAACGCCTGAAAGCCGCCAAACCAAATTCCGCAAGTTAGACTTGCCTTTAAAGGTGACTTTTTCATCGCTAAGCCTTTGCAGATGGAAACCGCAAAGGCATCCATACTTACACCGATTGCTAAAAGCAGTAATTCACTTATTCCCATAACTTGTTTCTCCTTCTTTGTGTCATGAAACGATGGGGAAAAAAAAGACGACACTCACCCACCGCAGCAGATAAGTCTCGTCAATTAAGGTGACACCAGGATGTATATCCAGCATGTTGGTATCGCCGCGTAAAAACGCTGACTACTCCCTTATGTAGCGTTAATCATATTGGATAATTGAAGTTTGATCAAGCTGATTTTTGGACAAACTGATAAAGATGCCCAAAAATGTAACGAATCATGCTGGACGGGGAAAAACGGGACGATTCACGGGCTTTGCCCAATGAACTTTTTTAAATTGATCTTATAATAGAATACATAAGCAAAAGAAGGAGGATCTTCAATGACAGGACACAATGAAGATGCCATTCAAGTCGTCCAGTCGCTTCAATCTGACTTGACTACGGGCTTAACGCAAAGCCAAGTGGAAGAGAAGCGGGCGCAATATGGGGAAAACAAGTTAAAAGAAAAGAAAAAGAAAACGACTCTGCAGCGTTTTGCAGAACAGTTTAAAGACGTGATGATCTTGATTTTGATTATCGCCGCTATCGTTTCTTTTGCGATCGCTTGTATCGAAGGCGAACCTAAAGAATTTTTTGAACCTGTTTTGATTTTGTTGATCGTCATTTTGAATGCGATCATGGGGGTCATGCAGGAAAGTAAAGCTGAAAAAGCACTTGATGCACTCAAAAGCTTATCGGCACCGCACGCAAGAGTACTTCGTGAGGGCCAAGAAAAAGTGATCGATGCGATCGAACTCGTTCCAGGTGACATTATTCACTTAGAAGCAGGGGACTTCATTCCTGCGGATGCGAGATTGATTCGCAGCGTCAGCTTAAAAAGTGAGGAATCTGCTTTAACAGGGGAATCTGTTCCTTCTGAAAAAGAAGCAGATGTCATCGTTGATGAAAAAGCTCCATTAGGAGATCGCAGCAATATGGTGTTCTCTGGATGCAGTATTACTTATGGTACAGCGACTGCTGTTGTTACTGCGACAGGGATGGATACTGAAATGGGAAAAATTGCCAACCTTTTAGATAATGAAGAGGAAACGCAAACTCCATTACAGAAAAAATTGGCTCAGCTTGGAAAATATCTTGGCTTTTTAGCTTTAGCAGCTTGTGCCATTATTTTCGTTGTTGGTATGGCCAATGGAATTCCAGCACTCGAAATTTTCATGACTGCAGTTTCTTTAGCTGTATCCGCAATTCCAGAAGGTTTACCTGCTATTGTCACAATCGTTTTATCGATCGGTGTTCAGCGCATGGTCAAGAAAAATGCGATTATTCGCCGCTTGCCAGCTGTCGAAACATTAGGTGGTGCTTCTGTTATTTGTTCCGATAAAACCGGAACGCTCACTCAAAACCGCATGACTTTAGTCAAAGCGTATTTGGATGGAGCAGATGAACCAGAAGATATTACGATTCATAACTCTGATGAAATTAAAAAGCTCTTAACTTATGGAACACTCTGCAGTGATGGCAGTGTCGTATTCCATGGTACAGAAGAACAACATATCGGGGATCCAACCGAAACCGCAATCGTATTAGCGGCTCATCGCAATGGATTGCCAAAAGATATGCTCAATCGTGAATATCCACGATTAGCCGAAATTCCTTTTGACTCTGATCGTAAATTGATGACTACAGTTAACAAGATCGATGACAAGTATATCGTGATTGTTAAAGGGGCATTCGATATGATGACTGCCCGCTGTGTTGCTGGTGATTTAGAAAAGGCAGCACAAATCAATGAAGAAATGAGTAAAAACGCATTGCGTGTGCTCGCCATTGGTTATAAAGAAATTGATGATATTCCAGAAGAACTTACTTCTGAACAATTAGAAAACAACTTAATCTTCATGGGCTTGGTCGGCATGATTGACCCACCTCGTGAAGAAGCAAAAGATGCAGTTGAAGTTTGTCGTCATGCGGGCATTCGTCCTGTTATGATCACAGGCGACCACGTTGTTACGGCTAGTGCAATCGCAAAACAACTCGGTATTCTCCAAGAAGGAGACCGCGCAATTACGGGTGTTGAACTCGATGCAATGACAGATAGTGAACTCGACGAATGTGTTGAAAATATTTCTGTTTATGCACGTGTTTCCCCAGAAAACAAAATCCGCATCGTTAAAGCTTGGCAACGTAAAGATCAAGTTGTATCGATGACCGGAGATGGCGTCAACGATGCTCCAGCCTTAAAAGCAGCCGATATCGGATGCGCAATGGGTATTACCGGAACAGATGTTGCCAAAGGGGCAGCAGATATGACGCTGACTGATGATAACTTCGCGACAATCGTTGATGCAGTTCGTGAAGGACGCGGCATTTATGCCAATATCAAAAAAGTTGTCGGCTTCTTATTAGGAACCAACATCGGGGAAGTCATTTTGGTCTTCTTAGCAATGTTAATGTGGCATGAATCCCCATTACTTTCCATGCAGTTATTGTGGGTCAACCTCGTTACCGACAGCCTTCCAGCAATCGCATTAGGTATGGAACCAGTTGAACCAGATGTGATGGATCACAAACCTAAGCCTAAAAACGAAGATATGTTCGCTCATGGTTATGGTGTCCGCATCGTTTTGCAAGGGGTAATGTTCGGTGCTTTATCTTTAATTGCTTACTACTTAGGTAAAAATGGAACAGGAACTGTTGAAGGCGGCCAAACAATGGCATTTATGGTGCTTTCACTTTCTCAAGTTGTGCAAGCATTCAATATGCGTTCTGAACGTTCATTGTTCAAAACTGGAATCTTTACGAACAAAAAGTTAAATCAAGCAACACTTGTTTCGACTTTATTAGTCCTTGTTGTTTTATTTACACCAGTTTCGACTTTATTTGGCATCGTAATGCTGCCAGGTAAATTGTACGCAATTGCGGTTGGTTTGATCTTTGTGCCAGTCGTTGTGATGGAATTATCCAAAGCATTTGGCTTAATCAAACATCACCATTAAGATTCAAACAGTGAATCCATTCATTTTAAATCGTAGTAAAAACGGAGCAGTCAGTTTTGGCAGCTCCGTTTTTTCATGGAATTAATTGGGATTTTTCGAAATTTCCACGGATTTAAATGTTGATTATAAATCATATTTGAAAATATAAGGATGTCACAGCGCATTGGATCCGTTTATGGGTTTCAAATCGCTGAATAGAAGTGTGCCTGGGATCGATTTTACTTTTACGCATGTCCATTGACAGTGTAATAGTAGCTAATTGTACAGAAAATCCACCCAAAATCACTTTATGCAACCACGAATTCTAAACTTTTAGGTAAATCCACGTCTGAATTTACTTTGATCCGATGTTCTTGATCCCCTGGGTTGCTGAAAAATTTGGCGTTTCCTTGGATTTCAGCACTCCAAGGCATCAAGGATTCAAGCACTTTTTCTGGGATCTCTTTTCCTTTGCTTACCCAAGGAATAAGTGTGGTCAGAATATGTGTCAAATATTGAAATGGATTCAAATGATTTAAGATGGCTGTTTGCACGATTGAGAACATCGCAGCCAATGCAATAGCGGTTGAAACACGAAGCTCCGACTTCTATAAGTAGGAGTAGTTCACTTTTTAATAAATCGTGATTGAGGGATAAGATGATTTTCACATTCAAGCATTTAAATAGTACTTGCTGAGCAAATCGAAAATTCTGACTTTTCGCAGCTTACAGAGT
>JAUMZN010000083.1 GCA_030528085.1 Erysipelotrichaceae bacterium
AATCGACTCTTCTGAGATCGCTCAGACGAATCGATTCTTAACTTAATGACATTGGAAAAAGTAAAAAATCAAAAAAAGACGAGACCAAAAATGGCTAAAAAAATCGAAAAATTGCGAGTGAAACGCTCAAAATAAGCAGGTTAACCTTCAAAAAGTGGGGAATATATACCCTAATTTGGCGAAAACGTTCTAAATGGTTTCATGAATAACATATAATGGATACAAGAAGGAGAATATTATGGAAAAACAAGAAAAGCTCCAGTATTTCAAAGTCATCTTGACAGCATGTTTTATGGTTGCTGCAAGTACCGGACTTTGTTTCTATTCGAGTGGAGTCTTCTATCAACCGCTCGCAAACGGTTTGAACATCACTTTGGGTCAAGCCTCGAGTTCAACAACATTTGTTCTTGTCTTCATGGCTTTGACGGCTTTGTGTGTACCTTATTTATTGCGTGCAGTAAAACTAGAAACGTTGTTGTTAATTGGAACGACAATTAGTTGCGCTGCAGTACTCTTTATTTCGTTTAGTTTTAACCGCTATTTTGTCTACGCATTTTGTTGCTTAATGGGGGTTGGCGCTTCCTTGATTGGTTTAGTTCCAGCGACAACTTTGATCAACAACTGGTTCGATCAAAAGAAAAACTGGACGACTTCCATCGTTCTTGCCGCTTCTGCACTGAGCACTGCACTCTTTTCACCTTTAATGGCATACAGTGTTGAAATGCTCGGTTGGCGTATGGGATTTGTGATCCAAGCGGTATTGATTTTAGTTTTAATGGCACCTGCTTTGTATTGGCGTGTGCCGCTGCATCCGGCAACAGCAGGGAAAGTTGCTTATGGCCAAGAAGAAGTGCCATCTAATAATAAGAAAAAAGCACCTCGCGAATTGTTCATTAGTTTTGCGCTAATCGCAATGTTTTCAGCATTCTTAGTTGCATTGCCAATGCACTATTCTTCATTGGCTGCTTCTATTGGCAAGTCAGCGCTCGTTGGAGCTACTGCATTAAGCTGGTGCATGATTGGAAACTTAGTATTCAAATTGACAGCCGGCTGGTTAGCGGATCGCATTAAACCAGTTCTTGCTTCAGGATTATTGGATATTGTGACGCTGATTGCGACAATTGGCATTACGATTTTGATTTTGATGCATGTCGGCAACGGATTGTATCCATTATGTTTCTTATTTGGTAGCGCCTTTGCGCTCAACGAATTGTCATTGCCATTAATCGTATCGAATCGTGTTGATAAACGTTATTATTCAACGATTTATGCGGTGTTAAACTTCTTATCTACATTGACGACCGCATTGATGATCAGTTTAGTTGGCTTTATGTACGATAAACTGACTTCTTATTTGTGGGTTTATATCCTCGCAATTTTGATGGAAATCTGCATTGCGGCATTGATCTATTACCTCATTGCCAATGAGAAAATGGATGATTTAGTCACGAATGATTTCACAAGATCTTTTATCGAACGCGTTCGTGATGAAAACAAAAAACGCCAGATGATGAAAGTCGAAAAAGAACGTCAAAAAGCGTTTGAACAAAAAGTGCAAGAAAATGAACAGCCGCAAACAGATGAAGATAATCCATCTGCGGTGTTCAACAAACAAATGGCTTTATTTGAAGATGAACCACAAACCGCTTCTGCCAATCCAGCTACTGAAGAAATCGAAACTTCACAAGAAGATTTAGAAGATGAATTACAAGAAGAAACTTTAGAAAAGCCAATCGATACAGAAGAAGAACAAGACGATACAATTCAATAAAATCAAAAATTAAGATTTAAAAACCAGAGCTTTGAAATAGAGCTCTGGTTTTTTTAACGAATGGAAGATTCGTATGATTTTGTAAGTCAAAGGGGATTTCAACGATATAGCTTGAATAGCCATTGATCGCCGTCGTGTTTTCGATTGTATACAGACGCGGAAAGTCGCCGTACGTGAAGTGGACGTGGCCATGAAAGAAGTAGCGAGGTTGATATTGATGGATCAGTTGGGTGAAGGTTTCAAACCCTTGATGACATAAGTCTTGTCCATCGTGATACCCTTTGGCTGGGGCATGGGTGACGAGAATATCAAATCCTTTATGTTTGCGTAAGGAAAGCCATAATTTGTTCACCCGCTTTTTCATTTGTTTTTCGGTGAGCTGATACGGATTGGAATGAAATCCCATGGCTCCGCCTAACCCTAAAATGCGCAAACCATGCCAATTGATCAGTTGATCATCGATACAAATACAGCCTAGCGGTGGATGTTCAACATAGCGTTCATCGTGATTGCCGGGAACGTATAGTACATCGCCATGGAACATCGTGGCGATAAATTCCAAATAACGAGCAGGAAGATCACCGCAAGAGATGATCAAATCAATTCCATCGAAACAATGCTCATCCCATTTTTGATCATAGCGCCGATCGATCACATCGCTTAAAAGTAAAATGCGCAATTTATTTGGACTCATCTTCGCTCTCCTGTTTCGAGGCATGATCGGCAGAATCTACACCATGGATTTGGACGACTTTTTCAGCAGAAGGAATCAGCTGGATTTTTGTTGGAATCGTACCGATGATATTGTCGACAAGCCAGTTCATCGTCGCCAACTGCTCCCAAGTTAAGAAATCAGGATCTTGTTGGGATTGGTTTTGTTCGCTTGGCTGAGTAAAAATATAGAAATTGTTTTGAGCAATATTATTTTTGATCAGTTCAATCATCCGTCGCGTTTCAAAAGGCAACTCTTGGCTGAACGATACATCGATTAAACCATTTGATATGCCAAGCCAATAGTTAATTGAAGATCCTTTGGCATCATCCAAGCGATAAGTGCGGTTTAATATCGATTGAATGATTTGTGTATAAAAGACACTCCACTTTTGTTCGATCGTGGAAAGATTAGAGAACTTGGAAGTTCGCACATCAAATAAGCCAAAACGTTTTCCTTTTTGAATTGCCGGATCGAATTCTTGCCCCGCAATATAAATCATATCGATATCCATTGGAAACTCGTAGTTTGTGGCAGTCGTTGTCGTAGACCAATCTAAATACACTTTTGCGTGCGGACGAACCATCTTAACCCCGAGCGCAAAGGCATTAATATCCGCAATCGCACCATAAATCGGATAATCGGCGATATAGCCAATATGACTCGAATGCGATAATGCCCCAGCAGCTAAGCCTTGTAAAAACATGATTTCATAGTTTCTTGTCGAATAGGAACGGACTGCTGTGGATTCTGGGTTTAAAGAGCAGTTCAAAAAGCGCACTTTAGGATATTTTGCCGCAAAGCGATTTGTGATTTGGAGCAATAAAGGATGGGAAGTGAAAATCACTTGCGCACCCCAGGCAATACTTTGTTCCATCGCTTTAATGATCTCTTCATCTTGATTGCAGGAATAACATTGAATGCTGACTTGGTTTTTCAACGTGTCTGCCATCTTATGGAACGCTTGTTCATGTGTAGCTGTCCAAATAGAAGTTTGCGGATCCCCTTGGCTGATTAAGACAGCTTTGACGGGTTCTTTAAATGCCGCAAATAATGATTTGTGATCGGAAACTTCTGCTTTGGTGAGTAAAGCCGCTTTAGGGGGATGGGGATATGCTTTAATTGCCGGCAAAATGCGCATTAACTCTTGTTCAATCGTCGCATCGGGAATGATTTGTCCTTCCACAAAGCCATATACTTCTAAAAACAATAAAAACGCATCGCCACTTGTAGCTGCAATGGGTTCGGTAATGACTTTAGATAAAACCATTTCAAATGTCTTAAAGAAAGAAGCAAGGTCTTCCTTTTGTTGAGCGCTGAGCTCTTCTTGATTGTCTTTAAGAATTAACCGTAATAAGCGCTCATAGTTTTTAGGAGTCGACATCAATAATGTTGTGATGCCAGTAGCTTGTCTAAAATTTAAATAGGCACGATAGAGATCGCTTTGATCTAACGTTTGGGGATCGACAATCAATTCAATGACGTTGGCACTCATCATGGGGTTATTGAATAAGCGCGTGATGGAAACGCGTTTATTTCCTTCTTCGACAAAATAGTGGCCAAAGAGTTGATATACCTGAATGGAATCATGGAGTCCTTCGTCTAAGACGTATTGATATAAGTTCATCCATTTATTCGCAAACTCGGTATTGGGCTCTAATAAGGGCATGAAATTTGCCGCAAAAGCTTGCGTGCGTCCTTCATGACACGTGCCGATGATCAAACGCGTTGGAATTTCTTGAATACCGTGAAATTCTTTTTTTACAATTGTCAGATCTTTTAAATAATGATCGAGGACAGGAAGATAAGGATCTTCGTTTAATCTTTTCTTTTCGTTTACACAAGCGAGCGCTTGTTTGCGAGCTTGCAGATAAATATCCGTAACATTCGTCATATCACTCACTCCAATCTTTTTATTGATCATTCATGATTTTGCCTAAGATTTCTACACTCAAATCTTAAAACGTTTCATCATCTAAAAAACATGCTGAAATTATGGGATAAATCTATTTTGAATCGAGACAAATTACCGAATAAGCCGTTTTAGTATCCAACTAGGTCTCTTTCCCATTTCTTTGGAATTGATCCTCTACAATGAAGATGTAGAAAGGGAAATATCCTTTTTACAATCCATAAATTTATAAATACATGAGATGGGGCTTTGACCCGCTAAGAGAGGAAGATTGAAATGGTTTTAAGTGGAGAAGAAATGCAGTTGTTAGAAAACTTAGTTGGGCGCAAAGCAGAACGAGTGATCGTCCCAATTAAAAATGATTCGATCAGTAAACCAGTAGAAACAATTTTAGTTTTATCAAAAGACAAAGGAATTAAAATTGATTCTTGTTTCCGTACCCAACAGGCAATTGAAACACCAGAAGCTTATCCGCAAATGCGAGTACGCTTAATCAATGAAATTCCCCAATATGCCAATGGCGATGAAATTGAATTTTCAAATACCGGTGAAATCGTGCGTTCTGTAAAAGTGACGAGCGAACGCGTCAACACGCCTAACGATACAGCAAGCTATACAAAATCAATCCATATCGAACTAACAGGTTCTCGTGACGTTACGATCACCCGTGAATCGTTCCGTTCACCAAGCTTATACGTTTATGAGCACGAACCGACTACGCCAATTGAGGAAGAAAAAAACGCGACAATTACACAAACTGTCCAAACATTCTAGCTTTAGACTTCATTTCTTAAATATTGTGCGATGAAGCAAAGAGTCATTCATGAAACAAAAATGAGTGGCTCTCTTTTTTTGAAAAAACAGCGAAAACAAGTGCCACTGTCTATCGGTGGTTGACTTGCATAACACTGTTTTTTATACTTTCGATGTACTTAATCTCAACGTTGGGGGACGTGGGTTTTGGGTACGATCGGTATAAGGACAATCTATTATCATTAAAAAACGATCATGTATTCATTATATTAATCTCTACTACCTTCTGATGTGTTCATAACTTACGTTTTAACCATCCTTATACCACTTTTATCGTGAGGTTTTGTACGGACAAAACCAAAAAAAGAGCCTGCGGGCTCTTTTCTTTTTTGGTTCTTACGCAAACTTTGTTGGAACCTCTATGATTCACCTATTAGGATGCCACT
>JAUMZN010000084.1 GCA_030528085.1 Erysipelotrichaceae bacterium
CTCTGTAAGCTGCGAAAAGTCAGAATTTTCGATTTGCTCAGCAAGTACTATCTAGGTTTAAATCCAATAAATTGACACAATTTATAAACCACATAACAAAAAGATCGAGAATATCCTTTATTTTGGGGATATTCTTTTCTTTATATATGTACATTTACCGAAACTTCAATACAGGCAAAAAATGAGAACTGAAATAATTGTTTATTGTAGCTTAAATGTGGTCCAAAAAAATGGCAATCTAATTTAAAATCCGATCCACCTTACTTGTAATGTCCTCCTAATAAGGAGGGCAAGAAAGGTGCTATCAACGATGAAGATTATTGATCTATAGATCCAGAAAAAATAAAAAACTCTCAAACCAATATTAGCTTGAGAGTGATCTGCAAAGTGGTGCGGGTGAAGGGACTCGAACCCCCACGGTGGAACCGCCAGATCCTAAGTCTGGTGCGTCTGCCAATTTCGCCACACCCGCGCGTAGACTATTAAACCATTCTTCATGAAAAAAGGCAAGAAATTAAATCTTTAAAATGTACAGAACACCTGAAAACAAATCATTTATTTCCTTCAACCACCAATGCATAAGCAATGGATGGTTTTTTCCTTACTTTCTTTACTACGCGAAGAAAGATGATCTTTTCATCACGCATGTTATGATAGTTACACTGTGAATAAAAAGAAAGGAGTACATATCATGATTGAATCTAAAAAAACAATCGCGATTGTTGCAACTGGCGGAACGATTGCTGGTTCAGGCCGAATTGGGGAATCTGCTCAATATCAAGCAGGCACACTTTCCGTAGTGTCCATTCTAGAAACCATCCCACAAATCAACAGTCTTGCCGATCTTCAAGTTCATCCTTTTTGTTCCAAAGATTCCAATGACATCACTCATGACGATCTTATTGAATTGAAGAATTTTGTTGAAGAAATAGAAAAAGATCCAAAAGTCGATGGGATTGTGATCACCCATGGTACGGACACTTTAGAAGAAACATCTTTCTTCTTGAATTTAACTTTAAACGTTCATAAACCTGTCATCATGACCGGTGCTATGCGTCCTGCCACAGCAACGAGTGCTGATGGTCCAATGAACCTTTACCAATCTGTCGCTTTAGCTGCCAATCCTAATGCGATCGATCTTGGTGTTCTAGTTGTGATTGGCGATACAATCTACTCAGGCCGTGATTTAACAAAAATCAATTCCATTAAAACAGATGCATTTGAAGTTGCTGATCCCGGACCAGTTGGTTATATGCAAGATGATCAAGTTTATTTAATTCATCGTCCTTATCGCCGGCATACTCATCACTCGCAATTTGCGCATTCAACTAATCCTATAGATAAAAAAGTGGAAATTTTTTATGTCCATCTCAATAGCGATCCAGAATTATTGCGATATATGCTAGATCACTATGATGGTGTTGTCCTTGCTGGAACTGGTGCAGGAAACTATTCCAGTCAGATCAAAGAAGTCATCCAAAAGTACCAGGGCGATTGCACTATTGTTCGCTCTAGCCGCTTACTCGAAGGAGCAGCATTTGAATCTCCGATCTTTGATCCACTTCAAAAGACAATCCCAGCCCACCGCTTGTCTGCACATAAAGCGAGAATTTTATTATTGTTAGGATTAAGCAATAATTGTTCAAAAGAACAATTACGGCAGCTGTATAAAGAATATTAGGCGATCCGCTTTATTTTGATGATGATCCCTTATCGTCTCTGTTCTAAAGATAGAATGGAGACTTTTTGTTTATGCTAGTGCTTAGAATGATCTTTGCAGTTTCATTGCATAAAGTTTAATTTTTTTCGCTAAAACAACTATTCAAAAGCGCTTTTGTTGCGCTATTCTGTTGCATATAGATGCACGTTTTTAGAACTTATTCATGCGAACAGGCAAATCATCCATGCCCTGTTCTTTATTTCTATAAACAATATCTCTTAATCAATAAGGAGAAAAATATGCCAGTTACAATTCGCGATGTTGCAGCTCGTGCACAAGTTTCACCCTCTACTGTATCGAGAACAATTCGCAACAGTCCCTCAATCTCCAAGCGAACTCAAGATCGCGTTCGCAAGGCGATGGCTGAATTAGGTTATGAACCGCCCGCAGCTGCAGAACCTGTCGAACAACAAAAAGGTCTTTCTATTTTAGGCGTGATTTTGCCCCCATCGGATCATTCTGCCTACGAAAATCCATTTTTCCTTGAAGTCATTCGTGGAATTAGTCAATTTGCGAATATGCGCCATTGTTTAAGTGTCACGATTACCGGAAAAGATGATCAAGAAATCATTCAAGCGATTAAAAATTTAGAAAAGGCCGATTTTGCTTGTTCATTTATCGCTTTATTCGCCCGTAAAAACGACCCTGTGATCGAATATTTGTACGAACAAGGCATCGATTACGTCCAAATCGGCCAGCCGATCACTCACAAATCAGAAACGGTTTGTGTCGATAACGACAATATCCAAGCCGGCTATGACGCAACGGCTCACCTCGCTCATTTAGGGCATGAAAAAATTGCGTTTGTCGGTGCTCCTTCTTCACAGCTTTTTTCTGCAGCGAGAAGACGAGGATATCGTATGTATTTGAGCGAACATAATTTGCCAACCATACCAGAACTCTCATTTGATATTGAACAAACGGAAGAAGCATTGGATGAAATCCGAAACCTACTGGATCCTGCCAATCCCGATCTGCCAAGTGCAATCGTCGTCAGTGATGACATTTTTGGCATTATCGTTCGTCAAGTTTGTGCCGAACAAGGTATCTCTATTCCTGAAGACTTATCGATTATGTCGTTCAACAATTCTATTTTTGCGAAATTGAACGCTCCATTCATCAGCTCGATCGATGTAAATGCGATCCAACTTGGAGTAGAAGCTGCCAGCCAAGCATTAAACCATCTTGAAAACCCAAGATTAATGGCTTCGCGCACACTCGTTCCATATCAAATCATCAATCGTGAAAGCTGCTGTCCACCAAAAGGAAAAACCACAAAATAAAATACAAAAAACTCGAATCATGACAAGTCTGATCCATTTTCTAGAGTACAGACACATGATTCGAGTTTTCATTTATTGAATATCGCGATAAGTAATAAATTCGACGCCGTTCTTTTCCAATTTTTGTTTGAGTTCTCGATCAAGAGCCATTTCCACTTCAAGCGTTCTTGGCGCTAAAAGCGATGAAGTTTTCATCAAATATGCATCCAAATATCCAGGATGACATACCATAACAGGGATTTGATCTTTAAAATCTTGTTTTGCAATTTCTTCTAAAAATTGTTTTGGATCATAATCTGGTTTTGAAGATTCTAATAAAAGAACAACTTCTGAATTCCGAAATGAAACAGCCCCACTTAAATTCATGCCCAAATAATCGCAATCATGTCTTTTCGCAACCAATTCCATCCCTTTAAAGAAATTTGCGCTCATGACCGCATGACCTTCAAAATAAACCGGTTTTTGTCCAGTCAACTGTACGAAACGTTGATATTGCGCTTCAATTTCTAGCATCACTTCATCAAGGTTGACGAAATCTTCTTTGGCGCTTCGATAAGTTTTAGAAGATTTAAATTCGCCATTTTCTTGAACAAGACTTGGAATTAATTTTGGATCCGTTAATGGTTTGCCTAAACAAATGTTGGTGTGTAATCCTAAGCATGCATTATGTTTAGCGATCAATTCCAATCCTTTTTTGGTTTCTGGCATGTTTACCATCACTCCAACAGATTGAATAATCCCACCTTCTAATGCATCCGCAATTCCATAGTTGACTCCTTTTGAATAGCCAAGATCGTCAGCACGAACAAGAATTTGTTTTTTCTTCATATCCTATTTCTCTTTCTACTTCAATTCGTTCTGTATTACAACTTTAAACCGTATGTCAACATTCAACCGAACTTATTATTGTTGAATCAATAATGCAATCGATTCTACTCCTGTCGTATGTGGAAACATATCGACTGGTTGAATTGTTGGACAAGTATAACCTCGCTCATAAAATTCATTTAAATCCCTTGCGAGTGTTCTTGGATTACATGAAACATAAACAATACGCTTTGGATTTAATGCACAAATATCTTCAATTCCTTGTTTTGTCATGCCTTTGCGAGGTGGATCGACAAATACAACATCTGCTTCATTTTTATTTTGGTGGGCAAATTTTGTAGCATCCATGCAGATAAATTCGGCATTATCAATTCCATTGCGGCGTTGATTTTCTTTGGCGTTTTTAACTGCATCTTCAACAATTTCAACACCGATCACATGTCCTGCGCGTTTTGCGGCTAATAAACCGATCGTTCCTGTCCCAGAGTATAATTCAATAACTTGGTCCGTTTTTTGCAGATTGGCAAGAGATAAGGCATGAGAATAGAGCACTTCCATTTGATCAGGATTTACTTGGAAAAAGCTTTTAAAATGCAGCTGAATTTCTAAGTCTAGACATTGTTCGGCAATACAATCAGATCCATAGAGCACTTGATAGTTCTTGCCTAAAATTACATTGTCATTACGTTTGTTCTCATTAAAGACAACACTAGTAACTGCTGGAAACTGTTTGACAAGTTTTGATGTGATAGCATGCAGATCTGTATTGTTTTGGCCGATAAACACCACTTGTAAGTCCCCTGTTTTTTTAGAATGGCGCAAAAAGAGATGACGTAAATCTTGCGCTTGTTCAATCGTTAAATGATTTAAAACCCAATGATAAATTTCATTGATTTGTTTAGATTGAATTTTACATTCTTGAATCGGAACAATCTGATTTGTTCTCGCTTTATAAAATCCGCCGACAACTTGACCATTTTCAACGCCAATTGGAAATTGTGCTTTATTTCGATAATAATAAGGATCTTCCATACCCAAAATCGGACATACTTCAATTTCTGAATCCACTCTTTCAAATAGAGTCTTTAATTGTTTATGTTTATATTCAAGTTGTGAGGGATAGTCTAAATGCATAAATGCACATCCCCCGCAGCGGCCTGCTTGATCACATAAAGGCTGAACCCGCTCATCACTTTGTTCGATCATTTTCATTACTCTAGCGATCGCATAAGTCTTTTCTACTTTAATAACTCGCACGATTGCTTTTTCTTTAGGCAGTAAATTTGAAACAAAAACAGTCATGCCTTGTTCATGACCAATCCCAAAGCCTTGATCACTAAGGTCAGTAACAGTAAGTTCAAACTCCTGATTTTTCTTCATATCCTTATCTCCTACAAAATTCATTCTGGATAACTTGATAACCAGAACTATGTCTCTATATTGACGATTTTCGTTTTATAGCGAAAATTCATTATTCGCATATGTAACTTTAGTCGATGTTATACCGCTATTAACAATAAAAAGCTAAGTATGAATTCTATAATCTTTCCTTAAAGATATTAAATCTCTATTCGCTCTTTATTATCACATATCCTAAACCAATCTTTTTAACTGTTTTAGAATTTGTTAAATTGAACATTCAAAGAAAAAGCCTGTAGGTTAGGTGTTTCCTTTCCTACAGGCTTTTTCTTTGTCCAGCGGCTTCCTATTTTCGCATTCACTATCGTCGGCGCTTGATG
>JAUMZN010000085.1 GCA_030528085.1 Erysipelotrichaceae bacterium
CATCTAGCGCCGACGATAGTGAATGCGAAAATAGGAAGCCGCTGGACAAAGAAAAGCCTGTAGGAAAGGAAACACCTAACCTACAGGCTTTTTCTTTTGTGTTGAACTGATCTAGAAAAAATCGCTCATTAAACCTTGCATATAATATTGTAGAAATTTATTGGTGATTGTTTGTCTACTCATGATTTATAAGATAGTTTTTGAAGATCAAACTTTTATCGATTAGCAAGAATCTTACCGTATTTGTGTAAGGCAACAATCGCATTTACAGCTTGTTCTGCAGTTGGATAAGCAGGAATTCCGTGGTCACGTAATTTAAGAATAATGTCATGACATTCTTTACCACCTTGACATTCCATAATGACAGGTTTATTCAATTTTTTATTTTTTTCATAAACCGCAATGATTTCGTCAGCAACTTGGTTGACATCTGTAACTGCAGTTGGGCAAATCGAAACATAAACTAAATCTACATTTGGATCACGCAATGCTTGGCTGACTGCACCTTTGTATTGTACTGGAGTAGCCGTTCCAGAAATATCAACTGGGTTGAGTGGAGAACCAAACATTGGCATGTAGTTTCGAATCCGCATCGCAAGAGCAGGGGAGATTTCCGCTAATTCATGTAGAGGTAATCCTTTTCTTTCAAAATGATCCGCAGATAATAAGCCAGATCCGCCGCCATTGGTAATCATAACGATGTGATCGCCTTGAATTGGTGGCATTAAACCTAAGGCAAGGGAAACGTCTAAGAATTCTTGCCAAGTCTGAGCACGGATTGCGCCAGCTTCATCAAAGATTTGTTGATAAAAATCATCATCATGTGGGTTTTCTGATGCTGTATGCGCAAAGGCTGCTTTTTTACCAATTGGGCTGCCGCCAACTTTAATGACAACGACTGGTTTATTGGAGTTTTGAACAGATTTCTTGAACGCTTCAGGAGAATCTAATCCTTCGATGTATACCGCAATAGCTCCTGTATTTGGATCTTGGTTGGCATAGTCGATAAATTCGCAGAAATCGACATCGGCTTTGTTTCCTAAACCAACGAAAAATGACATACCGAGGTGATCTTCTTGGCTAGTTCCCAGAGCTGCAAGCAAGTTTGCTCCAGATTGGCTGATCATCGCTACTGGTCCAGGTACTGGCAGATAAGGAATAAATCCACAGTTAAAGTGGAAGTAAGGAGATCCCATGCCGACTAAGTTTGGACCAATTAAAGGCATTTGATGATCACGACAGAATTGTGTTAGTTCATCTTGAAGTTGTTCGCGACCGATTTCTTTAAAAGCAGAAGTCGAGATGACAACAATTTTTACGCCTTTTGCTGCGCAGTCTTCCAATACGGATTTAACAACGTGAGCAGGCACCGCAATGAAGGCAAGATCAACATCTTCTTCAATATCTTTTACTGTTCGATAAGCAGGCAGGTTTTGTACTTTTTGAGCACGTGGGTTTACAGGGAAAATTTTTCCTTGATAACCCCATTTTTGGAGTCCTTCAATGACTTTATAACCAACTTTACCATCTAATCGGCTTGATCCAACAACCGCGATAGATTGAGGATTCAGCGCATATTTAAGCCGGTCAATCACATATGGACGAGATTGTTCAATACGCATAGCTTCTATTCCTCACTTTCACAAAGTGGGCAGACTTTAGATGCGTTTTCCATACGATTTTGGAGAACGTCATCGGTAAAGACACACATCTCCCACTGATCTTTGTCATCATCTAGGCGAGCAGTCCAGCGTCTAAATTGACGTGGCGAATTCGCTTCGAGAATTTCTTCAACTTCTGGATAGGAAGCGATTTGATCAAATAACGCTTTGGTGTCAGTGATCTCTTCATAAGCCATTAAAATGCAGTCATGATAGCTGTCCGTGAATTCAAAAATATTATTGAAATCAGGGTTTTGCGCTAATTCATCCATGATTTGTTCTTTACGATAACTTGGTACGTTTTGGAACATACGAACTAAATAACAATGGTTATTCAAGCCAAGTTTCATAAAGTTCAAAAAGATCATATTAATTAAGAATCGACCATGATTCATAATTTCTTCGCAATCTTCTTTCATTTGCGATGCGGATAGACCAGAAAGTTCTTCTAGGACATCAAAATCAAATAGGTCTGCGGCGCTTTCTGTATTATTGAGCGCATCGATAATCGCAAAATCTTGAGCATCAATTTTGTCTGTGTGTTCTAATAGACGCTTTTTCGCTTCATCAGAGAATACAAACTTTCTAAAGTCGTCTCCTTTAATGTCAAATTGGTTGACGGAACTTTCACGTAAATCACGACGTACAGGACAGATGTGGACATATTCTACCCATGGATTTTTCTTGATGTGATCCAAGACACCGACGAGTAAATTATCGAGTACGCGCATATGATTTCCGCAATAGTAGTCGAAGTCACCAGAATCACACATAAATCCGGTACAAATTTCATTATTATTTTGAATCCAATCGGTCATTTTTTGTTTTTCTTCGGCAGGGCAGTCGTCTTTCATTTTGACAACCCAATACCAGAGACCAAAGCCAAAGACCCCTACGGCGGAATTTTTTACGAGCATGAGAATTCGCTCGTCATACATTCTTTGAAGACGAGATTTTACTTCTTTGATCGCAATACCCGTAATTTCAGATACTCGCTTCAAATTAAAAACATCTGGACGGGTTTGATAAAAGCTTTTTGCGACATTATATGAAGCAACTTTAGGACTATCTGGACCAACAATTCCAGGCTCAAGGAAAGCCATGCCGCGTGGGGCAAAATAGTATTCCTGCATCCACTGCTGCTTCTCTTCTGTTGTCAGAAGGTATTTCTTCATATACTTTTCCTCCTTTGGAATAATGTTTAAATACAATTTCATTATAGACCTCCAAAGTAGGTGTTTGAATACAATTAATGAATAGAATGCGTAAAATAATATTCGCTTACAATTATTCGAAAATAATATGATCGATAACGGAGTTGCGTTCGTTTTATTTGCGATTGCTCAAGAAAAGAAGACCTGAACAATGTTGCTCAAGTATAAACACTGCTAAATAGTATTCATAAAAATGGGTCAATCTAAGTAAAGTGTCCACGCATGTGGGTCTCTTTTATTCTTTTGTTCATTTTTATGGGTACGGTTTAGTAAGAGGTTCTTTTGATGTAGCTAAAGAAATAAGTATAAAAGGGAATAACTTGATCTTTAAGAGGCTTCTATGGGCTGAATAGAAAGATAGTAGGTACAAATAGGAACAAAATTTCATGAAAATGGCTCATTTTATAAGGTTTTATAGTTGATCAACAGAGAACGAATGATTAACAGCCACAAAATAAGATCGGGAAGATCTATGAGGATATTGATTAAGTGAATATAAGAAAAAAACACATCTTACGATGTGTTTCATTTCAAGATGGTGCCGGCGGTGGGACTCGGACCCACACACCCTTGCGGATAACAGATTTTGAGTCTGTCTCGTCTACCAATTCCGACACGCCGGCATGTATATATTGTCTTTATTCGGACAACGACTATATTATAGGATTTTTGATTTTCAATCAATAGAAAATTTAACATTTTTTCATGAATTCTAAAATTTCGTAAAGTGTAGTTACTGTTCACACGGTATTGAATAAAATTTAAAAAATGAGTTTTAAAAAATTACTGATTTTCATACACTTTTGAAATTTCTTTTTTTAGCACTTTTTCAAATTTACCTTTTAAGAAACATTTCTCTGTTTGTTGGAGAATAAATGCTTTATTTAAAGGGTCTATATTCTTGATTTTACCTCCTTAGGAAACGGTTTGTCGTCTCAATCAACACCTGTTTTTTCGCCCCTTTTCCCTATTTCTTCTCCTTTTTCTTGGTGTTAACCTATCTTCATAAGTTATCTTTTGGAGGCCCTGATTATGTTCGATCCCCGCTATATGTATTTGAAAAACGAAAATCGCTCACTTAAAAATGAAATTCAAAAATTAAAATCTGGTCAAAAATACACCGATCTCGAAACAAAGTACGAAAAAGAACTGGCTAAAAATGAGAGGAAGTATAAGGCAACGATTCGAGAAAACGAAAAATCACACATTGAAGCTTGAATTAAAAATGAATGTTGTCGACCCCAAACTCATCGATGTGATCAACAGCCAAGAAGAATACATCAAAAAACTCGAAGAACTGCTTAAAAATTTAGAGGACTCCAATAAGCTTAAAGACGAAATCATCAAAAACCAGAAAACGCAGATCGTAAAAGACTATCGAAATTCATCAAAACCATCCTCTGCAACTCCAAATCATCCAACCATCAAAAACGGTCGAATCAAAAGTGGGAAATTAAAAGGAGGACAAAAAGGACATGAAGGCCATCCACGAAAAAACCCTTCTGCTGACCAGATTATTCACATCAATGATCTTCCTGAAGAAGTTAAAGCAAATCCAGAGGATTATGTTTTGCTTGATAGAAGAAAATCCAGAAAAGTGGTGGGGGTTAAAGTTGTTCGAGAAGTCATCGAATTCCAAGTCCCAATTTGGAAAAATATTAAAACAGGAGCGCTCGTTTATGGCCAATTCCCGGTGAATTGTGTCAATGAAGTCAATTATGACGAGTCTGTCAAAGCGTTTCTGATGGTTTTAACGTGCCATCTTAACGTTTCTATCCGGAAGGCCCAGGAATTTATCCACAATATCAGTGAAGGAGATATTGTCGTTTCTACCGGAACGATCTGCAATTTACGCAAAGAATTCAAGAAGAAATCTAAAAAAGAACGCGATCAAATCTGGAACCGACTGTTTCACTCTCCTTATATGGGAAGTGATACAACGTTTACGCGAATCCAAGGTAGAACGGGCTATATTGGAATTCACTGCAATGATTCGGACATCTACTTTAGAGCTGGCGAGAAGAAAGGCGAAAACTTAGTAACTGGCACTCCACTCGATGGATACCAAGGTGTGTCTGTCCATGATGGAGAAGCCGTTTATTCGAATCATGGTTTAGCACATCAACAATGTCTCGTGCATTTATTCAGATATCTGAGAGGTGCTATGGAAGCGGAGCCGGAACTCATTTGGCATAAAGAAGCCTATGATTTTCTTCAAGAGCAGACCCGAAAAATTGAAACAAGGAAGAAGGAGCGCCGGGAAAGCGGGCATCCTATAAAAATTGGTGATCAAGTCTTGAGCCAAGAAGAAATCGATCAAGCGCGGGCACGCTATGTTGAAATCATGGAGTTGGCTAAACAAGAATATCCAGAGCGTCCAGCCGTATACGTTGATGGGTTCAACACAGCAAAGCGGATGGCAAAACAGCAAGAAAGCATTCTATATTTTCTCGATCACCCCTGGGTTCCCTGGCATAACAACGAGAGTGAAAGAGGAGCTCGAGCGGTGAAAAGAAAAACGAAGCAATCCGATGGTTTTAAAAGCTTAGAGGGTGCTGAAGAAGTTACAGCATTTTTAACCATAGTAGAATCTGCTCGCAAAAAAGGAGAAAATGTTTATTACAACTTTCCCAATGTATGGAACTATATCCGCTGCCAACCAACTGGCAGCGGAT
>JAUMZN010000086.1 GCA_030528085.1 Erysipelotrichaceae bacterium
ACTTAAGCATGAATAGATGCTTCTGAATATAGTTCCACACCTTGGGAAAGTTGTAATATAATCAGGATCAATCTCATGAGCCATTTTTACAGCATGCGCACTTGCGACAAATTGATAATGCAAATGTTGATATGCTTCTTGATACATTTGGTCGGTTGCTTTGTTGCCAAACATATCTAAGAACATGACCGTATTGTTGATTTCGTTGAATGTCAGCCAGTATTTCACTAAGCCTTTATATTCTGTAAAACAAGTTTTCGCAAAACGATCATAGAATTCGATCAGTTTGCGGTTTTGCCATCCGCCATAGTGTTCTTCTAGATACAATGGCGTATCAAAGTGATGGATCGTCACTAATGGTTCAATATTGTATTTTTTGCATTCTTTAAATACATTGCGATAAAATTCAACACCTTTTGGATTCGGTTCTAATTCATCCCCATGCGGATATAAGCGGCTCCAGGAGATGGACATTCGAAACATGTTGAATCCCATTTCCGCAAATAATGCAATATCTTCTTTATAGCGATGATAGAAATCGATGCCATCTTGGTTTGGATAGTAACAATCTTCAAGAACCGCATATTTTGCCCCTTCAGGCAACTTAGCTCCCATGGATGGCATTTTTTGCGGATTGCCATCTTTATCAATATACGTTACATAGCGTGGTTCTTTTACGGATCCACCCGTCGTTACATCGGTTAAAGCTGGTCCACGACCATCTACATTCCAAGCTCCTTCACATTGGTTGGCAGCAGTTGCGCCACCCCAATAAAAACCTTTTGGAAAGCTCATATTTATACCTCCTGTTAAGCTCATTGTATCGCATAAAAATTATGAAAAAGCACAAATATCTACCGTATATAAAGGAACAATAACGGCAGATCTTGCATAATGATTGATGGAATTAATCTAAATCTTCGCCATCGCTTTCAATGCACTTTTTATACCAGTAGAAAGAATCTTTTTTATAACGTTTCAGGGTTCCTTTTCCTTCATCGTCCATATCGACATAGACAAATCCATAACGTTTTCTCATTTCTCCTGTTCCAGCAGAAACTAAGTCAATGCATCCCCACATCGTATAACCCATTAAAGGAATACCATCGAGGTTAATCGCATCGCGCATCGATTTGATATTTTTCTGTAAGTAAGAAATACGATAGTCATCATGGACAGAGCCATCTTCTTCTAATACATCAGCCCAACCGATTCCGTTTTCGACAATCCATAATGGTTTGTGATAGCGATCATACAGTTGGTTTAAAGCAATTCGTAAACATTCTGGATCCGTTGCCCATCCCCAAGCATTACTTTCGAGATAAGGATTAACACGACCCATCAAGCCGTTTCCACCTGCTCTTCCGCCATTATCGTGTGTGCCTTGCACACCACTGCCATAACAAGAGAATGATAAGAAGTCACATGCATAGTCTTTCAACAATTCTAATTCGCCTTCACGAATATCTAATTGCACACCTTTTCTTTCATATTCTTTGAGTTTGTAGTTTGGATATTGACCCCCAACTTGCACATCGGCATACCATAAGAATTGTTCTTGGGCAATTTTCAAAGCGAACAATTGATCATATGGATCGCAGGTTTCCGCATAAATTGGTTGATAAGCAAGCATCATACCAATTTGCATATCAGGGTCGATTTCACGAGCTGCTTTTACCGTAAGGGCACTTGCTAAAAATTGATGATAAGCCGCTTCAGCTTTTAATTGATCATTAACATGCATCAAACCAATTGTGGAAATTTGCATATGTTCCATCATGTTGATTTCGTTAAAGGTCAGCCAATATTTCACTTTTCCTTTGTAGCGTTTCATGATTGTCGTCGAGAATTTAACGAACAGATCGACCACTTTGCGATTTGCCCATCCACCATATTTCATGACTAAATCAATTGGAATTTCAAAGTGAGCCATTGTGACAAGTGGTTCAATGTCGTATTTTTTGAGTTCATCAAATACGTCATCATAGAACTGTAATCCTTCTTCATTTGGCTCTTCACTTTCTAAATCCGGAAAAATGCGAGGCCAAGCAATGGACATACGGAATGTTTTAAATCCCATCTCTGCCATCAAAGCGATGTCTTCTTTATAGTGATGATAGAAATCTGTAGCTTTATGGCTTGGATAATATTCACCCTCCATAATGCAAGGGATTGCTCCTTCTGGGAATTGCACTGGTTTTCCAAATTCCATTTTATAGACACCCGTTTCACCAGTTTCCGGAATCACCCAGCCAATCCGACGTGGTTCGGTGTGGGATCCTCCTGTTGTCACATCGGCAATTGTCAAAGCTTTGCCGCCTTCGTTATATCCTCCTTCATATTGGTTTGCGGCAGTCGCCCCACCCCAAAGAAAGTCTTTTGGAAATTTTTCCATCGTTATTCTCCTTATTGATAAAAAAGATCTGTTTCCAACCAAACCGTGTTGAACAGTTGTTGGAAAACAGATCTGGTTAGATGAGTTAAATAGTATAAATATTCAATTTCACTAAGCTAAAACAGTTAATGCATCTTCTTTTTTTGTGATTTCACCATTTTTCATCGTTACGATATCGAGATAATCCGCTGTATTGGTGATGATCACTGGTGTAACCATGGAATATCCTTCTTTTTTCACTTGATCGAGTTCTACGCTCACTAAAGGTTGACCTTTTTTTACATGATCTCCTTGTTGAACGTGAGCAGTGAAATACTTTCCATCTAATTGAACAGTATTTAAACCTAAGTGAATGAGGACTTCAGCACCATCGTCGGAGACGATGCCGATCGCATGTTTTGTTGGGAATAATGTCATCACTGTGCCATCACATGGAGCAACGACTTCACCATCTGTTGGATCAATCGCAAAACCTTTACCTAAAAGTTCACCAGAGAAAGCCGCATCTTCAACATCTTTGAGTTCCATTACTTTTCCTGTAAGTGGAGAAGATAAGATTTCTTTTTTAACTTTCACAGCATCTTTTGAAGTTTCTTGAGCTTCTGGAGTTTTTGCATCTTTATAAGTCACATAAGCAACCGCAAAGCCAACAGCAATGGCTGCAACGACAACAACAATTGCCATCATTAAACTTCCACCTGCATTTGCTGGATCGATCATTCCTGGAATCGCAAAGACACCTAAACCTGCCATTGTATATGAGCTTAAGCCAAGCATAACGGAAAGACCACCGATCATTCCGGCACCAACGCAAGTTAAAATAAATTGTTTACCAGCTGGTAAAGTAACCCCATAGATTGCTGGTTCTGTTACACCAAAGATACCGGAAATCCATGCTGGGAAAGCGATGTCTTTGAGTTTTTTATTTTTCGTTTTTAACCAAATCGCAAGTACTGCACCTGTTTGTACAAAAGATGGGAAAGCTACAACTGCCATTAATGGTTGTGGTTCACCCGCCATCAACGCCATCATAACTGGTAATAATACAACAACGTGGCATCCAATCATAACGAGTAATTGCCAAGCAAAACCGAATAAAATACCAGCAACGATTGGACTAAAGCCATAAACAGTTGTTAAACCAGCACTAATGATTGAACCTAATGCATTTGCAGCTGGACCAATAATCGCAAAACCAAGTGGGAAGCAGATTGCTAAAACAAGCGCTGGAACAACGAATGTTTTAACGACATCTGGAATGACTTTGTTTAAGAATTTTTCAAGTGGTACAGCAATGAAAGCCAACAAAATAATTGGCAACATTGTGTTTGTATATGTTGCATTAACCACATAACCAAAGAGGTTAACATCAACGCCTTGTAAAGTTGGATAACATAAAGCAGCACCTAAAGTTAACCCTAAAAATGGGTTACCACCCAATTTTTTGAATGCGTTAAATCCCAAAATAACTGGGAAGAAGAAGAACATAGCATCGGCAACAGCCGCCATTAATACGCCTAATCCACCTGCAGCTGGAATCCAGCCGAGTAAATCCATAATGGAGTTAAAGCCTTTTAAAATACCGGCAGCGCAAAGAATACCGATCGATGGCATGAAAATTCCACTAATGATATCTAATGCTTTTTGAGTGAAAGTCATTTTCACTGCTTCGCCAGCATTTCCTCCACCGGCAGAAATCCCTGCAACTTCGCAAACATCTTTAAATACATCTGGTACGTGGTTTCCAATAACCACCTGATATTGTCCTGCTGTTTGCATAACAGTCACAACACCGTCCATGTTTTTTAGGACGTCAGTTTTCGCAATACTTTCGTCCTTGAGTTGGAAACGAAGTCGAGTTACACAGTGTGTTAAAGAGACTACGTTTTCTTTGCCGCCGACATTTTTGATAATGTCTTTAGCGAGTTGTTCATACTTGCCCATAATCTTTTTCCTCCTTTGCAATCATGAACATCAATTATGTTGTGTTTGGCCAACCCAATGTCACCATCACGGACCAAATTGAAGACTAAATAAGTTAAATCTTTCTATACTAAGCGAATATCGACTATCGATATCTCGCAGGTTTTAGCTATTTATTTTGTTTATATGCAATTCGTTCAATATGAATCATCAAATACAATTGTTCATCTTGGGAAAGATGCACTCCAAATTCTTGTTGAACATATTGGTCAATTTTTTTGACGCATTCATACGCATTGGGATATTTCAGACGAATAATCTCAAATAAATCATTTTCTTCTACTTCGCTATTTAATTTATTTAAAACAAGTCGTTGTGCAAAAAAGCGAATGTGTGTAATGAAACGATAGTAATAAACCGATTTCGTATCATATTCAATATGGAAGAAATGACGAACGATATTGGTAATATCCTGAATGATTTTTACTGTCATATAGGCATTGTTTAGTGAATCATCATCCATTTCCGCATCCACTAAATGCATCGCAATAAAGCCGGCTTCATCTTGAGGAAGTTGAATTCCATGCTTCTCATTGATCATATCCACAATTTGTAAACCAACTTCATATTCTGGTTCATAAAAGCGAGATATCTCCCATAACAGCGGATTTTTCAAAGTCACGCCTTCTTTATAACGTGTAATAGAAGAATGAATATGATCAATTAATGAAACATACACCGATTCACGAAAGTCTTTATTGAGCGATGCTTTCGCAAAATCGATTTGTTGAGATACAAATTCAACACAATCCGTTGGAATATCATTTAATAATTGGATAAAACAATCATTCCATTTGTCATCGTCTTGATAGAATCGTTTATCGATCTTCGATTCATCTACTTCATCACCACAGCGTTTGCCAAAAGCAATTCCTTTTCCCATGATGATGACTTCTCGTCCATCCTCACTTAAAATTGAAGCTAAGTTGTTGTTATAAACTTTTTTTATGCGCATGTTCCATTACCCTTTTCTCATAAAAAAAAACCTACACATAAAAACGACTTATAAACTATCTTTTCCTGAACTTTTCACAGTTTTATTCCTTAAGAAAATGACCTGACAAAATCTTGT
>JAUMZN010000087.1 GCA_030528085.1 Erysipelotrichaceae bacterium
CTTGATCGTTTTCAAGTTTTGTGATGTTCATTTCTCTGAGTGTTTTGAATAATTCTGGAGTCGTAAAAGCGTTACCTATCGTTGCTTCAAGGATTCTGACTGTTAATAATGCGAGAAAACAGATTAAGAAATGAGCTTTGATTCTTTCGTGGTTATGCACATATACAGGACGCGCTTTAAGGTCCGTTTTCATCACTCTAAATGCTGCTTCAATCTGCCAACGGCGTTTATTAACCTCTAAAATGGTGCGTAAATCCACATCATCATCAAGATTTGTCGAAATACAATAGAACCCATCAAATCGTGCATCGTTACTCACTTTATCCTCATTCAGAGTATAAATGTTCTTCGTCGCTATTTCTCCGTCAGTTGTCGTGTGTGTTTCGTCATAGTATTTAATGCCATCATATGAACTTTTTGACTGTTTTCCAGCTTCTAATTTCTTTTCTGCTCTGGCGATTTGTTCATTCCGGAGTTGTTTTTGGTAGTGTGCATATAATGGCTGGTATGTAACGATCAAACGTTCGGTTTCACCAGATTTGGTCTTATGCCAAATCTCTTGAAAATAAACTCGATCATTCTTTTCGCTTTTGTCGATCTCTTTCATCAGAATCGTTTTTTCAATGTATTGCCCTGTATTTTTATCGTAAGAGAAGTATCTCCAGGTAGCTGGTTTAAATTCCTCTTGATCTTTCGTTTTGTTTTTTGACGTTTTAGGTGGTTCATCTAAGCATCTTCGTTGAAGATCTTCGCCCATCTTTTTTAAAGATTGACTGACAACGTAGTAACTTGGAAAAGCATAAGATTTCAATGCTTGTTTCAGTTTATCGGAACCTAAACCGGCATCTGCGCTATAGACAAAAGAACCGATTTTATATTTGCGATGTATTTCATTAAATGTTTGTCGATCAATAGAAATTTGTTCATTTCTATTCCCTGGGAAAATATTAAACCGAATGGGAATGCCATTTTTGTCGACGAAAAGTCCCATTTGTACGATAGGTGAGGGACGATTTTCTTTAGAATGACCATATTGTCGATCTCCCGAAACAGTAATCAGCTGTCCGTTTTCATCTACGATTTCTCGATCAGGATCTCCTTGTTCTGTTTCAAAAAAGAAGTTAGTACAGTCGTAATATAGAACTTCTGTATTTCTGTCGAGGCTAGAAGTTGTAGATTTGAATAATTCTTGTTGAATAAAATCCATATTCTTACCCACGAGATCTAACGCGCGATAAATCTGGTGAAGTTCAAAGTCCCAATCTTGAAGATAAGTATGTTTTCGGTTCCAAGCGCCATACTTCGAGGAGGGATGAATAATTCGATCAAAGATTAGATAAGAAATGATGGCATTCAAATCAAATTGAACCTTTGATTTTTCAGCTAATTTAGTCAAAATATCATTCAATCCAAGAGACGAGAGAACAGACTGAAGAAATAAATAACCGATATTGAGAGTGCCTTGAGAATCGGGACCAGTGCCCATAGGAAGACGCTCATTTGAACTTAAAGAGATCCAGGCCTTAGCTGAACTGGATTTTTTTTGTTCGTTCAATGATTGGACATATTGGTTCACCCATTCAATCACTTGTTCTTCGGTCCAATTGCGTTCAATCATGATGTCTTTCACTTTGCCTAATTTTTCAATTGTTCTGGTACAGACTTTTTCACCAGATCTGTAGTTTTCGCGAATATAGATGTTGCCATATCGATCGATATATTTCTTCATAAGAGTCACCCTTAAGTATTATAACATAGAATGCCCACGATGCCCACATAAATATTTCACATATTTGCACAATATTCCACATAAAGAAAAAGGAACTGCTTTATCTAAAGCAGTTCCAGTAATAGGTCATAAATATGAAGTGTCAAAAACCCGTCTTTTGGATCAAACAGACACTGTTTTATTCATAAGCAAGACTTGGATCATGAGGCTAAGTTTTGTGGACTATAACGAAAGCAGTTAACTGATTTTTGAATGATGTCTATGAATCGCAAGACATAAAGATGCAGATTGTCATTCGATATTGAACATTGTTCGTGAAGTCGAGTTTATAGAAGATCGTCTGTTGGATAAAATGAATCAAAATAAGCTTTGTTTTATTGAAAGCGTTGAATTTCAAAAGAAATATAGATTTGGCTTAGAAAAGAAAGAATGCTTCATTGACATCAATAAAAGATGTTGTTAGTATGTGGACATTTAAATGAGAAATGAAAAGATAGAGGCTGCGGTGCAGATGAGTATCTTGTGGAGAAGACATTCGATGAAGCAAGAGAAAGGCAATCACCGCCGAAATGTTTGGACTGGTAAGTCTGGATGTTGGGCTACGTGAGAAGATCACGTGGACTCCTTCAGTCGAAGAGGTGTTATCTTGAAACAACTTTTTGAGCTGTGGGGCAACCACGGTTTTTTTATTTCCAGAAAGAGGAGAATATTTTATGAAAAAACAACTTTGGTCAGCTGCCGCATGTGCAATGATGATTCTTGCAGGATGCTCTAGTGCATCAAACGGAAGTTCTACTGCATCTAATGCATCCGCAAATTCAGATACTTTTACTGTAGGTATGGAATGTAACTACGCTCCATTTAACTGGCAACAAGCTGATGGCAGCGATACAGCTGTTGAACTTGGCGGTGGCGCTGGTTATTGCGATGGGTATGATGTCATGATTTCTAAAGATATCGCAGACAACTTAGGTAAAAAACTCGTTGTAAAGAAAATCAACTGGGATGGTTTACAACCAGCTTTAGATTCCGGTGAAATCGATGCGATCGTTGCGGGGATGACCGCAAACGAAGAACGTGAAGAAGGAATGGATTTCACTTCTCCATACTATTCTTCTGAAATGGTATTAATCGTTCCAAAAGGAAGCGAATTCGAATCTTATACAGATATCCAGCAATTTGGTGGACATAAAGTCATCGGTCAAAAAAATACAAACTATGACACAGTCATCGATCAAATCGAAGGCGTAAATCACGTCGTACCAAAATCTGCTTATCCAGAACTCGTTTTAGCTTTACAAACAGGTGAAGCAGAAGCAATCACAGCTGAACTTCCTGTCGCAAAAGGGATTTGTGAAGCAAACCCAGATTTAACATATATTACATTTGAAGAAGGCAAAGGATTCGATGTTGATACAACAGTATCTATCGGTTTGAAAAACAACACTCGCGATAGCGAAGGATTTAACGCAATCCAAGAAGCATTAGATAAAATTTCACAAGAAACTCGTGAAGAGTACATGCAAAATGCAGTATCTAACGCGCCAACAAACGAATAGTAAAAACAAATTAAAAAGGAATATACATACATGCTTGTCATGTAGATAAGGTGAAAAACAAATTATGCAAATTGACTGGTCTTACGCCTGGAGCGCATTGCTCAAAAACTGGCCAATGTTCTGGTACGGAGTTAAAGTTACCATTGCTTTTGCGATTGTCGGGACAGTCTTTGGATTCTTAATCGGATTAATCATCGGTGCCATTCGCGCCATTCCATTAGATCCACTAGACTCCACTTTGGTAAAAGGCTTAAAGAAATTTGGTCGATGGATCACGGGTCTTTATATTTGGGTATTCCGCGGTACACCAATGATGATCCAGGCAGCCTTTATTTATTATTTATTACGCCCTGTTTTAAACTGGAATCCAATCACAGCGGGTTTTGTGATTATCTCCATTAATACAGGTGCCTATATGGCAGAAATTTTAAGATCTGGTATCCAATCCGTAGATGCCGGACAATTAGAAGCTTGTAAAGCAATGGGGATGAGCAACTTCCAAGCCATGGTCTTCGTTGTATTCCCACAAGCAATTAAAAATACATTCCCTGCAATTGGAAACCAATTAGTCGTCAACTTAAAAGACTCCTGTATGATGAACGTCATTTCCGTAACGGAACTGTTCTTCCAGGCATCTTCTATTGCAGGAAGCAACATGCGATTTGTCGAAATCTATCTCGATACCGCAGTGATCTATTTGATCTTAACGACACTAGCAACGAGCTTGTTGAACTTCGTTGAACGAAGAATGTTAAGGGATAAGGAAGAAGCGAAAAAACCAATCTTCCGGGAGATGTCATTATGAGTCAATCCATCATTCAAGTTGAACATTTAAAAAAGAGCTTCGGAAGTCAAGAAGTGCTCCACGATATCGATTTCTCCATTGAAAAAGGAGAAGTCGTATCCATTATCGGATCCTCCGGATCCGGTAAATCCACACTTCTTCGTTGCATTAACTTGTTGGAAATTCCTGATTCTGGATCCATTCGATTCCACGATCAAGATATTCTAAGCTACGGACTAAAACCAACAGACTACCGTGCCAAAGTTGGAATGGTATTCCAAAACTTCAACCTCTTTGTGAATAAAAACGTATTAGATAACTGCGTATTAGGACAAAGAAAAGTCTTAAAACGATCCAAAGAAGAAGCAATTCAGCTTGCTAAAGAACACTTAGAAAAAGTTGGCATGTCTGATTTCTTATCTAAACCATCCACTAAATTATCCGGTGGACAAAAACAGCGTGTCGCAATTGCCCGTGCGTTATGCATGGATCCAGAAGTGCTACTCTTTGACGAACCAACTTCCGCATTAGACCCAGAAATGGTCGGCGAAGTATTAGACGTCATGAAAGGACTTGCTAAATCCGGTTTAACCATGATCGTTGTGACACACGAAATGCAGTTTGCCAAAGACGTATCTAGCCGTGTCATCTTTATGGATCAAGGCGTAATTGCGGAACAAGGAACACCAGATGAAGTGTTTAACCATCCAAAGAACCCAAGAACAAAACAGTTCTTATCCCGTTTCTTAGAAAGTACACACGCAAATCTTGATGAAGAATAATCATTCATTCAAAGTCAGATTCCATTTAAACAATCAATAAATATCACAAATCAAAAAGCAGGTAAGAATCCCAACGATACGATTCTTACCTGCTTTTTTGCTTGGATAGCTCAACCTTTTTCGATTTCCGATCCACATATTTTCAATTCTCATTGCCCATATTTTGACTTTATGTAAAATCGGATCTATGTAAAATCGTGTGGAATTATCCAAGAATCAGTCTGGATGAAAACGTCTCACATCCATTAACTTCAAGAAGAAGTATTCGTCATCTCGAAAGCAATAAGGCATTCTACAAACAATTTTGATTCTTTTATTGATCACCTATGTTTTTGATTCTGATTGCCAAGACTTTCGATTCCCATTTCCTGTTTTGAATTCTAATTATCCATATTTTCGACTTCATAATCCCTTGTTTATCGCTTTACGCCCGTGATTTCGATTTTATAACCCCACTTTTTTTACTTTGCGACCCATGTTTTTTAACCTAAACTTTTTATCGAAATGAACCTTAAGAAGGATAAAATCATTATTTGAGGCA
>JAUMZN010000088.1 GCA_030528085.1 Erysipelotrichaceae bacterium
ACGATTTTCCATTCGGTTTTAGCGAACTGCCGCGAAGCGGCTTGGTACAAAAATTTATCAATTTTGCTTTCTAGTTGCATTTTGACAAACTTATGCAGCATTCCTGTTAGTGCCGATAATTTTCAAGTTGTAAATGACCAGGATATGAATCCTACCAACTCGACTTGGGGAAATGACTATGAAACCACAAATGAATTTACAATTTCTAGCGCGGAAGATTTGTTCGCTTTTGCGGCAATGGTAAATAGTGGAAAAGATTTTAAAGGTAAAACCATTCTTTTAAATCAATCAATCACTTTGACAGCTGAAAACTGGATTCCAATCGGTACGGCTGATATTTATGATGACAGAAATATTCCAAATTTTGCCGGGACGTTTGATGGTCAGAATAATTCGATTTCTAATCTTAAACTTTCTTATGCAATTGAAGAGAATGATCCTGTCTATAAATATGGTGGTTTATTTGGCTATGTAACAGGGACAATCAAAAAATTGAACTTACTTGATATCAATCTAAAAGAAGCTTATGAAAAATTCGGAGGCATTGCTGGATATCTTGGTCAAGGTGGAACAATTGAAAATTGTGTGACTAGCGGAACAATTTCTGGAGCAACATACGATGGAGAGTTATGTGGAAATATAGTTGGAGGAATTGTTGGGCAAAGTGAGGGAAATATAACTTCTTGTACTAACACATGTAATATCGTTAATACTACTTCCAATGTTGGCGGTATCGTAGGTCAGATGGATGGAGGTAATATTAGCAATTGCCAGAATACAGGATCTGTGGAAGGATATGGCTACACGGGTGGTATTGTAGGAACTTTGGAAAATAGCAAAATTTCAAACTGTTTAAATAGTGGTGAAATAATTGGTAAGGATTTTCATATTGACAACTCTAACCGGCGTTTAGGAGGTATTGCTGGTGATGTCACTACAGTTGAGATTACAAATTGCCAGAATACAGGAACTGTTAATGCGGACGATGTAAATGAAGTTGGTGGCGTTGTTGGTTTTCTTTATTATGGCAGTAAAGTGGAAGGTTGTTCCAACAGTGGCGCTGTATTGGGAGACATTAAAGCTGGTGGCATAGTTGGCTATGCGCATTCTTATTCACAGAAGGGTTACGAAGTAAAAAATTGTCAAAATGAGGGCACTATTTCTGGAATTTCCGAAGTTGGCGGCGTCGTTGGGACAAGTTCGTCAGCCGATAAAGAAAATATAGTCTTAGATGTTTCCAACTGTACTAATTCTGGTTCAGTTATAGGAACAACAAATGTAGGCGGAATTATAGGAAATCATAACTCAAGTGAGGGCATTGGTGTTGATGCAGCGGCAGCCTCTGTTAGTGGCTGTATCAATACAGGATCAGTTCCAGAAGGAGCAGGTGCTATTGTTGGACGAAATAATCATGAAGATACATTGTATATAGGAAAAGTTGAGAATAATTTCTGGCCTGAAGAGCTCGGGAAAAATGCTGTCGGCTCTGGTACTGGTTCCTCTTCTGAAGTAGTCGATACAGTCAAGAATAATTCTTCTTACAAACCAGACGGATCTTTAACTACACCGATTTCAAAACCTGATGGTTCAGATGGCTCGATTAGTAACCTTGGTGATGCAATTGAACAGATAATTGGCGGCGGTGATACTGGAACAGATGTTCCTGAAACACTGAAAGCAACTGTTACTTACAATAGTAATGGACATGGAACTAATCCTAATTCAGAAACAGTTACGATCGGAAAGAGCGTTACTTTGCCGCAGATGAGAAACATTGGCTATTACACGTTCACAGGTTGGTCAGATGGCTCTAAAACTTATCAAGCAGGATCTCGTGTGATTGTAATGAAGGATATCCAATTTACAGCTCAGTGGCGCAACGATACGCCATCCGGTGGTGGAGGAGGTGGATCTTCCACATCCGGAACTCAATTCGTTAAAAATGCGGTTTATCGTGCTTACAATCCAAATAGTGGTGAACACTTCTATACACCAAACTATGATGAATTTAAATACATCACAAGTATTGGTTGGAATGATGAAGGTATTGCTTGCATGACCGAAACAAAAACAAGTGGTCATACTTTATATCGTCTCTATAACCTAAATAGCGGTTTACACCATTACACATTAGATGAAAACGAAAAGAATGTTTTAGTTTCATTAGGATGGAAAGACGAAGATGTCGCCTGGTATACATCCAAAAATGAAAATGATCCAGCA
Organism: Erysipelotrichaceae bacterium; assembly: GCA_030528085.1. GTDB lineage: Bacteria > Bacillota_I > Bacilli_A > Erysipelotrichales > Erysipelotrichaceae > Allobaculum. The sequence continues at coordinate 2,224 of JAUMZN010000088.1, forward strand.
GTCTATCGTTTATACAATTTAAATGATGGTCAACATCATTACACAATGGATGTCAAAGAAAGGGATACATTAGTTAAACTTGGTTGGGCATATGAAGGCGTTGGCTATCATACTTCTCCAATCAAAAAATAAGCGTTTCTTTGAATGGATTTAAAAAAATTGAACGGAAATTTAGATCGAATAACGATCTCTTGATTCTATTCATGAAATAAAATTGAGGTTTTGATACGACGCTTCTCAATCGTTTTGTGATCAAAACCTCTTTTCTATTGGTTTATAAAAAATGGCTGAGATTTAGAGAGATTTAAGCGATCGATTTACTTTGGTTTCTACGTTTGGATTTTCTTAGATAGAAGAGATTCAGATTTACCTTCTTGTATGAGAAATCTTCAACGATGAATAGTATTAGGAATTGTGTTTTAAATCGGACTCATCAAAAATGATAGGCATTTCAATGAGAAGATCAGTTTTCATAAAATTCAAATTTTGGTACTGTATCCCAAGAAGCAATCGAAGTTGCTGAAAATAAAAACGTATGAATAAACAAATCAATTGGAAGACCATGCAATTTATAAATCAAAGATCTAAATTGCCAAAATTGGATGTCCATTTTACAGAACTTAATGAAAAAACAAACAAAAGAAGGGAAGGGAAAAACAAGATGAAAACGATGCTATTTGATCTCGATGGCACGATGTATCGCGGCTCTCAGCCTATTGAAGCAGGGATTAGAGCGGTTAATTTTTGTGCCGAACATCATATCCCTTATTTATTTTTGACAAATAACTCGATGCGAACACCGGAAGAAAACGCCAAGCATATGATCGATATGGGCTATTCTAATGTGCATCCTGAAGATTTCGTCAATTCAGCAATGGCTGCTGCGGACTATGCCGCAAAACTAGATCCGAATAAGCGAAAGGCTTGGATGATTGGCCAAAATGGAATGCGTCAAGCATTATTAGATGAGGGCTTTGAAATTACTGATGATCATCCAGATTATGTCTTTGTTGGGTTAGATAAAACTGCAGATTATGCGACGTATTCAAGAGCACTAGCGATGTTGTTGGATGGTGCGATGCTAATCGGCACCAATCACGATCGCATCTTAGCAAAACCAGGAGGGTTTGAAGTCGGGAATGGTTCGGTTGTCACTTTGTTTGAATATGCGACAGGCAAACCATCTCCAAAAATTGGCAAGCCAGACCTGCCAATTTTACAAACAGCCCTTAAAAAGGCGAAGATATCGAAGGAAGATGCGATAATTATCGGCGATAACCTAGAAACTGACGTTGCTCTTGGCTATAATAATCAAGTTCAGACCGTTTTTGTCCAAAGTGGTGTTCATCAAGAAAAAGATATCGAAAGATTACAGATTTTTCCTGATCTAACCGTTACTTCTTTGGATGATGTCGACTTTCTGGCACTCGCAAATACATAAGATAAAGATTTATGTTACGATCTGAAATACGATCCATGAATATAAAGAAAGAGTGAATTATGGAGAATTTTTTAAATGTTTTATTAATGATTGATTCAGGATTAGTCATTATTCTCGTCCTGTTACAAAGTGGTAAATCTGATGGTTTATCCGCTGCATTTACAGGTAGTGGCGACTTGAACTTATTTGCGGTTCAAAAAGAAAGAGGCCCAGAAAAAGTTATTTCTCGAATGACTTTAGTATGTGGTGTGATTTTCTTAGCGCTCGTCATTGCTTTACAGGTCATTTAAATCATTGGGCCATATATGGGCCCTTTTTCTTTACGAAAGGAGGAAAAAATGAGAAATGAAATATTAGCCCTCCTCAATACCAATAAACGAATGCTGCCTGGCGAAATTGCCAAAAAATTGAACATCAATTCAACAAAAGAATTTAAACAGTTCGTAGCAGCACTCAACGAATTAGAAGATGAACGTTTGATTCATAACGATCATGATCAATACGTATTAATTGATGGCGAGGAATGGATTGCTGGTCGAGTACGCGATGTTTCACCATTTGAATATGCGATTTTCGACCAAGATAAAAAAGTTTATATCTCCAAAGCGGGCATAGACTTATTAATGGACCGCGATGAAGTACTGGTTCATAAAACAAAACAAAAAGCATCTTTAGTGCGAATTTACCAACGTGGGGTAACCAATATCGTCGGTAAGTTTGTCAAATACAAAAATAGATATGAATTCTATAGTGATGTCGATTTACATACGTCATTTAAAGTGACAAATAAAGCAGATTTTAAACTGAAACACGGAATTAAAGCGGTGGTGAAAGTATTAAAATACGAAAAACCACTCGTTGTTGAAATCGTTGAAGTATTAGGTTTTGAAGATCAAGCTGGTGTAGATGTCACTGCGATTTTGACACAAAACGATGTTCGCCAACGTTTCTTGACAAAAGTCAAACATGCTTGTGATCAAATTCCAACGCATGTCTACAAAAAGGAAATGAAGGGACGCCACGATTTACGCAACTTGTTAACTGTGACAATCGATGGCGAAACGACTAAAGACTTCGATGATGCGATTTCTGTTGAAAAATTAAGAAATGGCGGATGGAAGCTTTATGTTCATATTGCTGATGTCAGCTACTACGTCAGTGAAGGAGATCCAATTGATGAAGAAGCGTATAAACGCGGAACTTCAATTTACGTTGCCGATCGCGTTGTACCGATGCTGCCATTTGCTTTATCGAATGGGATTTGTTCACTCAATCCCGACGTGGATCGTTTAACACTCACTTGTGAGATGGATTTTGATGCGAACGGAAAACGAATTGATTATTCGATTTACGATTCTGTAATTCGCTCCGATGCGCGTTTAACATATGGCAAAGTCAACGCATATTTAGAAAATCCAGATTCTGTTGAAGAATACAAAGAATTTGGTCCGATGTTAGAAGAGT
>JAUMZN010000089.1 GCA_030528085.1 Erysipelotrichaceae bacterium
CACAAAAGAAAAATCTCCCTTGAATACGGGAGATTAGAGAAGTTGAGAAACTACAGGAAAGAGAAAAGGAAGGAATAGCCGACATGAACAAGACGAGTCAACTATATCAGGCATATTGTCAGATTTTAAAAGAAGAATTAATTCCGGCAATGGGATGCACAGAGCCAATTGCGATTGCTTATGCAGCCGCAAAAGCACGTGAGGTACTAGGAAAAGAACCTGATTTAGTGAAAATTGGCGTCAGCTACAACATCATTAAAAACGTAAAGAGTGTCATTGTCCCAAATACAGGCGGCATGAAAGGGATTCAATCTGCAGCGGCAGCGGGGATTGTAGCTGGACGAGCAGAAAAAGCATTAGAAGTTATTTCCCAAGTCAGTGACCAACAAAAACAAGAAATCAATGACTTCTTAAATCGCATCAATATTAGTGTTGAACCAGTAGATCAAGGCATGATTTTCGATATTATCATTCGCCTTTGTTGTGGGGATGAATGGGCAGTCGTTCGGATTGCGCAATACCATACAAATATCATTTATATTGAAAAAAATGGCGAAGTGCTGCTCGATCATAGTGAAACACTCCACCAACAAGCTGCTCATGAAAATACAGAAGAAGGCTTAACAGATCGCAGTTTATTAACTGTGGATGACATTTATGAATTCGCCAATACTTGTGATGTTGAAGACGTTAAAGAAGTCCTCGATCGTCAAATCAGCTACAACACCGCAATTTCCCAAGAAGGATTAAGCCACGATTGGGGCGCAAACGTCGGTTCAACGATGCTTAAATATTATGGAAATGATGTTCGCAACCGCGCGATCGCAAAAGCAGCAGCAGGATCGGATGCGCGAATGAGCGGTTGTGAAAAACCAGTGATCATCAACTCTGGATCAGGAAACCAAGGGATGACAGTTTCAATTCCAGTGATTGAATATGCACAAGAATTAAATTGTTCCCAAGAAAAACTGTATCGCGCTTTAACGTTATCCAATTTAATCGCGATTCACGAAAAGAGCGGTATTGGTCGTCTGTCTGCTTATTGTGGTGCAGTCAGTGCCGGATGTGCTGCCGGATGCGGTATTGCATATTTACATGGTGCCGATAATGTCGGAATTGCTCATACGCTTGTCAACGCTTTAGCGATCGTTTCGGGAATTATTTGCGATGGCGCAAAACCTAGCTGTGCCGCAAAAATTGCCTCCAGTGTGGAAGCAGGTATTTTAGGTTATCACATGTATTTGAATGGCCAAGAATTCCGCGGTGGAGATGGTATTGTCAAAAAAGGTGTTGAAAACACAATTCGCAACGTTTCTCGATTAGGTCGCGAAGGAATGCGCGAAACGGATAAAGAAATCGTGAACATCATGATGGATTGTTAAGCATAAAACCAAGTAAAATAGGAACTATAATTTATGATCAAAACAAAAGATCAAGACAAAACTCAAGAAAGGATTGCCTATGAAAGTTGTTATTGTTGGCGGCGTTGCCGGTGGTGCAACAGCAGCTGCAAGACTGCGCCGCTTAGATGAAACGGCAGAAATTGTCGTATTTGAACGTTCGCATTATATTTCCTATGCCAATTGCGGATTGCCATATTACATTGGCGGAGTGATTGAAGATGCTAATGAGCTGACACTCCAAACTCCAGAGCGATTTGATGCGCGTTTTAACGTCAAAATGAAAGTTCGCCATGAAGTACTTGCCATTCATCCAGACACAAAGACAGTCGAAGTGAAAAATTTAGAAACGAATGAAGTATTCAGCGAAAGTTATGATCATTTAATCCTTGCCTCAGGCGCAAAACCATTATTGCCACCTTTTGAAGGATTGGATTTAGAAGAAATCTTTACGTTAAGAACAGTCGAAGACACGCTCAAAATCAAAGACTATATCAATCATCATGATATCCGTTCCGTCGTAATTGCCGGTGGTGGATTTATCGGCATCGAACTGGCGGAAAATTTAAAAGAATTAGGACTTTCTGTTACTGTTGTCCAAGCATTGAATCAAGTGATGACGCCATTCGATCCTGATATGGCTGCTTTCATTCAAAGTGAAATGCGCCTGCATGGTGTGCAATTAAAACTTGGAGCGGCGGTTGAAGGATTTAAGAAAACAGAACAAGGCATCGATGTATTGTTGAAAGATCTGCCAGCAGTTCATGCGGATCTTGCGGTTGTAGCAATTGGTGTGATGCCAGATACAAAATTAGCCCAAGATGCTGGATTAAAACTCGGTATTAAAAACAGTATTGTCGTCGATGATCAAATGCGTACTTCTATTCCTAATATTTATGCCGTTGGGGATGCAGTACAAATTCAAAACTATATCACTAAACAAGATACGCTGATCTCCCTTGCCGGACCTGCCAATAAACAAGGCCGCATTGTGGCGGATGTGATTTGTGGAAAAGAAAGCCATTATAAAGGTGGAATTGGCAGCAGTGTGATTAAAGTTTTTGATCTGACTGCCGCAGCAACAGGTCTGAATGTCACAAGTGCCAAACAAATGGGCTTGGATGTCGATTACGTCGTTCTTTCCCCAATGTCTCATGCCGGATATTATCCAGGCGGTAAGACGATGGTCGTTAAAGTCGTATTTGAAAAACAAACAGACCGCTTGCTTGGTGCACAAATTATCGGTTATGAAGGGGTCGATAAACGAATCGATGTTCTAGCAACTGCAATTTACAATCAAATGCATGCTAGCGAATTAAAAGATCTCGACCTTGCTTATGCACCACCATATTCATCCGCAAAAGATCCAGTCAATCTCGCTGGATTTATGATCGAAAATATCCATGATGGCCAATTAAAACAATGGTATTTAGACGATGTCGATCGCGTCGTGCATGATGAAACAATTATGCGCTTAGATGTGAGAACACCAGAAGAATATGCACAAGGTCATGTGAATGGTTTTACCAATATTCCTGTAGATGAATTAAGAAATCATCTAGACAAGTTAGATCCCGCAAAACCTGTCTATTTAATGTGCCATAGCGGATTAAGAAGCTATATCGCTAGCTGCATTTTAAAAGGCCGTGGATTTGATGCATATAACTTTACTGGCGGCTATTCGTTCTATCGTGCTGTGATGCAAGAAACAAAACTGATGGAATGCACAAGCGCTTGCGGCATGGAACAAACAAAATAAACTAAGAAACAATTCATACAACACTAAAGATGTCGAGTTGAAAATAAGATCAAACTTGGCATCTTTTTGTTTGGAAAAAAATAACCAAGATCGCTTTTGTGGATTGTTTTAAAAAGTCCCTTGAAAAAGTTTATGGTTTGCTTCGAAAGTCCTTGAAAAAGTTGATGATTTGTATAAAAACTCCTTTGAAAAAGTTTATGGTTTGCTTCGAAAGTCCCTTGAAAAAGTTGCAGGTAATCGCAAAAACTCCCTTAAAAAAGTTGTTGTTTTCGATTATACTGGAGTAGAAGACCACAAGGGAGGTGAATTGTCATGCTGAAAAGAAAAATTGAGCAGAAATTAATCGACTGGAAAAACAAAGAAAACCACAAACCGTTGATTATTAAAGGATGTCGACAGTGTGGCAAAACGTTTTCTGTCCTTGATTTCGCAAATAAAAATTATAAAAATGTTGTCTACCTGAATTTTTTTGAAAATCCTGACTATGCTTCTGTATTTGCGGGATCCTTGGAAGTGGACACAATTGTGATGATGATATCTGCTTTACTAGGCAGTAATGTGGCATTTGAGAGTGGGAATACTGTTTTGATCTTGGATGAGATTCAGGAGTGTCCCCAAGCGCGGACGGCTCTTAAGTTTTTTAGAAATGATGGACGATACGATGTAATAGGCACCGGATCTTTATTAGGAGTGAAAGGTTATGGAAAAGAACCGAAATCTATTCCAGTTGGATCAGAAACGGTGATTGACATGTATCCTTTGGACTTCGAAGAATTTTTATGGGCAAATGGAATTAATGACGCGGTAATTGCTATGTTAAAAAAGTGCCTGGAGGAAGAAATACCAGTTCCGGAAGCTTTACACAGCCGCATGAAACAGCTTCTCTTGCAATATACGGTTGTCGGAGGTATGCCAGATGCTGTTCAGACCTTTGTGGATACAAAACAAATGAATGAGGTGCTGCAAATTCAACGGGATATCGTTCGTTCTTATGAAGACGACATGGTTAAGTATGCCGATAAAAGTGATAAATCGAAAATCAAGGAGTGCTTTCAATCAATACCGAAGCAACTCAGTAAAGAGAATAAGAAATTTCAATATTCTATTGTCAAAAAAGGATCGACCGCTTCGAAATATGCTGGAAGTTTGCAATGGATCGAGGACGCCGGGATTATCGTCCGCTGCTATAATCTAAACATCACGGAACTTCCGTTAGATGGAAATGCAGAAGAAAATATCTTCAAGGTTTATATGGCAGATTGCGGCCTTTTTATCAGCATGCTAGAGGATGGTACACAATACGACATCCTGCAAGGAAATCTTTTTGGCTATAAGGGAGCAATTTTCGAAAATTTGATTGCGGATGTTTTCAGTAAGATGGGACGAAAACTCTACTATTTCCATAAAGACAGCGGCTTGGAAGTGGATTTTGTGATCCGTTATAAAGGACAAGCCACATTGATAGAAGTTAAAGCGGCAACGGGGAATACGAAAAGTACGAGAACGATCCTGTCTCATCCGGAAAAGTACCATGTTAGTCAAGCAATTAAGCTGGGAGATTACAACGTAGGACGCACTGATCAGATTTTGACACTTCCACTGTATATGGCATTTTTGTTGAACGAACTTTAAATAAAAGGCGCAAATCGAAATGCTTTAATTCATTGATTATTGTCTATGGCAGCAACTTAGGGAAAACTTAGGTTGTTGCCATTTTTATGTTTGGTATGCCGATAAAAATAGTTCTATGTAAAACTGTGTGGGATTTTGTCCCTTGATCAAAAAAGTTAAATCGATTTTTTCGCAAAATAAAAGAGATCTCTTTAAAATTGTAATTGGCAAAAAACAATATAAGGAGATCTCATATGCATACTAACTGTTCTGTAACCATCCGTCAAACTATTCCTGGGACTGTCGTTTATCCTGAATCATTAACTGGATTCA
>JAUMZN010000090.1 GCA_030528085.1 Erysipelotrichaceae bacterium
GGTAAACAGTCAATAAATCAATCTCAAAAAACAGGTTTTTTGTCTGTCGCATCATTATTATCGAAAAACAAAAAAACAAGGTATCCTTGAAGTACAAAAAACATTGAATCAGGCATAAAAATGAGTTAGGAGAAAGAAATGAAGATCAATAAGAAAATGTCTGCATTAACATTCGCGTTCCTTACTTCAACAATGATGTTGAACGTGCCTGTTTTTGCACAAGAAGTACAAATTCAAACGAATCATGAATCACAAGAATGGATCGAAGAAAGCGACCTTGTCATCAGCAATCGTGATCCAAATTCTCCAGCAGAAATTACTCAAACAAGCGGTGTCGGAATTTTCCGTTTATATAATCCAAATTCAGGAGAACATTTCTATACCGCAGACCGCAATGAAAAAGATGGCTTAATTGCGGCAGGCTGGAATTTTGAAGGCATTGGCTGGTACGCTCCAGAAAGTTCAGATTATAAAGTTCATCGCTTATATAACGAAAATGCTGGGGACCACCACTATACAACAGACCAAAACGAAGTAAACGTTTTACAAAGCGTCGGTTGGAAATTAGAAGGTGTGGGTTGGTATTCTGCTGATGCTTCTTCTAGATCCGTTCCAATTTATCGTCAATATAATCCGAATGCCAAAACGGGAGCCCATAACTACACAAGCGATGCCAATGAAAATAAGCAACTTGGTCAAATGGGTTGGACTTTAGAGGGCGTAGGTTGGTATGGCTTAGATGTCGCTGCCCCAACGCAAAATGTCGCTTATGAACTCGAAAAACTAGCAACCGATTATCGAAATTCCCTGCTTGCCCAAAAAGAGGAATTGACGATGAATACCCTTTTAGATAAAGGCAATGAGCTGACAACATTAATCAACTCTTTATCCAAACAATTTAAAAACCGCGTCTTCTTATTCCAAAACGGCCGCCTAGTTGGTTACTCAGGAGAAAAAGATACGACAATTCTCGTTCAAGATGTGCAACCAGGTTCTGTTTTGGCATTCTACCCAGCGCGCAAAAGAATTCAGTTAGCAGCAGGAATTCAAAATAACCGCTTAAATGGTGCAGCGTTGTATTATCGTACACAAACGGGCCGCGTCAAAATTCAAGCTGCAGCTGGTGTCGTTGTGGATAGTTCATTTGAAGGGGATACAACAAGCTATCTTTATAGTGAAGATCCATCCAACGCTTATGAAGAAATGACAGTGGGCAATGCTTCACAAAACTTCATGCATGGCAAAATTTTAAAACATACGCATTACTTTAGAGCAGCCAGCGAAAGAATTATGGATTTCAAATGGGACATGGAAGTTGAAAATGGCAATGCCAAATACGAAAAAATTGGCAATTACTACTACGTATGCCATACCGATACGATCAACGTGTTCTACGATACTCCACCACAAAACTTAGTGTTCTGGCCACGAACTGAAATTTAAAACGATCAAACTCTTTTCGATTCTTTCATTTTGAAGGCGAAAAGAGTTTTTTGTTTGGGACAAGAAAAAACCAAAGAAAACTTCAATAAATACGAAAAGAACAAAAGTGAAAGATTATGTTTTTCTAAACACCATAAAATTGAAATGGATTTGCTTATAATGGAAACAGAAAGTGCGAAATTCAAAATCGCAAAGATGACGAATATGAAAAGATTTTTAACTTTTATTTTTTCTTTGATCGTTTTCTCATTAGTTGTTGAACCAATGCCTATTCAAGCGGCATCTGCTCATGTGCTTGATGATGCGGATTTATTAACAGCTGAAGAAGAAAAAACAATTGATCAAAAAGCAAGTCAAATTGCTCAAGACTACGACCTCGATGTTTTGGTGCTGACCACATACGAATTTGGAAGTTCAGATGTATATGCCCGCGACTTCATTGAAAGTTATGGGGAGCAATATCATGCCGATGGCTATATCGGTTATTGTATCGATATGGCAGACCGCTCATTTTGGATCGATGGTTATGGAGAGAATGCGTTAAAGTATTTTGATCAATCCGATACTGATGCCATCAGCAATGATGTCGAAGATTATTTAGCCGATGAAGAATTTGGCGAATCAGCATCTGCATTCTTAAATGGCGTTGACCACCATCTAGCAAAAGCAACGAAAAAATACGGCTTTTTTACGAACATCATCATCAACAAAACGCCTTATATGATCGTGTCGATCTTTGGCATTTTGTTTGGAATTTTAGTGGCGGGGATGATGACTTTTTCAAAAATGCATCTCCATCAAGATAAGAAAATCAAACGGAAAGCGGATGAATATAGCGATCCTGTCCAATTAGATGAAAAAAATGAACAGCTCATTCGCACCTATCAAACGCGCACACCAGTCCCGAAAGCCCAAGATAATGGCGGCGGCTATAGCGGCGGCGGTGGAGGCGGCCACGTTGGAAGTGGAGGTCATTTCTAATGGAATATAAATGCAAAGTCTGCGGTGGGCAAGTTCGTTATGAACCAGAACTTGGCAAATTAAGATGTCCATTTTGCGGAACAGAATATGAAATGGACGAATATGCTGACCATGAACACGTTCATGAACCAGAACCGGCACAAGCCAAAGAAGCGGGATTTGTTAAAGCGACCGATGATTCGACAGACATTCAAGATGATTTAGTTGTCTTTTCTTGTCCGCATTGTGGAGCTGAACTTGTTACGGATAAAGATACGATTGCTTCAAAATGTGTCTTTTGCCAAACGCCGATGGTGATTGAGCAACAAGTGAGCGGCAAGTTTAAACCGCAAATGGTCATTCCTTTTGAAGTCGATAAAAAACAAATTGAAGACTTGTACGAACAATACATTAAAACCAAACCGTTCTATCCACCTGAATACTCCAAAGCCAATGTCATCGAAAAGATAAAAGGCATCTACTTGCCATTCTGGATGTTTGATTTAAAACTTTCAGGATTTGTTCAAGCAGAAGGGGAACGGACGATGTCGCGTACAACTGGTGATTGGATCATTACTGATCACTTCGTTTATCAAATTAACCGCCAAGGAAAACAAGTGTTTGATAATATTCCAGTTATCGCTTCTTCTAAAACGCCAAAAGATGCGATGGATGCGATTGAACCATTCGATTACTCCAAAATGGTTCAGTACAATCCCGGTTATTTGCCAGGCTTTTTAGCTCAGCGCTATGATCTCGATGAAAGAAAGACATTTGAAATCTCAAACGAAAGAGCGCAAGCAACTTACCAGCAAGCGATGACTGATACGATGGCGGGATATCAAATGTTAAGAATCACAAATGCGCAAGTGAAACCAACTGTGCAAGATGCAAGCTATACGTTGTGTCCAGTTTATTTATTATTCATGGACTACGATCATGATGAAGATAAATTAATTGCGATTAATGGCCAAACTGGAAAAATCGTCGGCAATATTCCGATCGATACCCAAAAACGCAACCGTTATTTCGTCACAAGATCGATTGTTGCTTCTGTGATTATTGAAGTCATTATTTTTGCGGCATTCATGCTGCTGTAATCAACATAAAACGAAAAGCCGTTTGCAGGTGAAAAAACCGAAAAACGGCTTTTTTTACGCTTAAACTAGACTTCGACACGACGCACAAAAAGAAGGACAAGCATCGATTCTTAAATTGCCGTATAATGAAATGAACTATGAAACAGACTTCTTTATTCGATTCTTTTGATGAGAATCGTTCACATACAAATCAACAAGAACTAGATGAAATCGCGCAAAGATCAACGCTGCTGCGCCCTTTAGCCGATCGCATGCGGCCAACAAATTTAGAAGAATACTTTGGTCAGCAGCATTTGATTGCGCCGGGATCTTTATTGTGGAATATGATCGAAAAAGATATTGTCCCCTCGATGATTTTCTGGGGTCCGCCAGGGGTTGGAAAAACAACGTTGGCTAGTATCATCGCGGCGCAAACCAAAAGCCATTTCATCAATTTTTCTGCTGTCCAATCGGGGATTAAAGAAATTAAATCGGTGATGTCCGAGGCGGAAATGATGCGCAAATCCGGTGAGCGGACGATTGTATTTATCGATGAAATTCACCGTTTCAATAAAATGCAGCAAGACGCATTTTTGCCTTATGTCGAAAAAGGCAGCATCGTTTTAATTGGAGCAACAACGGAAAATCCAAGCTTTGAAGTGAACTCCGCTTTGCTTTCAAGGTGCCGCGTTTGTGTTTTAAAGCCGCTGCAAACAGAAGATATTCAAGCTCTGTTGAAAAAGGCAATTCAATCCCCAAAAGGATTTGGTGATAAAACGGTCAACATCAGCGAAGATCAGCTTTATGCGATCGCAAAATATGCCCATGGCGATGCAAGATTGGCACTCAATACATTAGAGATGATCATCTTAAATTCGATTGAAGATGTCGAAGGCATTCATGTCGATGATGAAATGATCAAACAAGTTTTAGGAAAGCGCACATTGCTTTACGATAAAAAAGGAGATGCCCATTTTGATTTAATCTCCGCTTTGCAAAAATCGATGCGCAATAGCGATGTGAACGCCTGCATTTATTGGCTGACTAGAATTTTAGAAGGTGGCGAAGATCCGCTTTATGTCGCAAGACGTTTAGTGCGCATGGCTAGTGAAGATGTAGGAATGGCTGATTCGCGTGCTCTTGAAATTTGCGTGGCCGCTTATCAAGCTTGCACATATTTAGGAATGCCAGAATGTAGCGTGCATTTAGTCCATGCCGTAACGTATCTTGCCCTAGCGCCCAAAAGCAATGCGTTAGAAACAGCTTATTATGCGGCATTAGAAGATGTGCGGGATACATTTGAAGAACCCGTCCCACTGCAGATTTGTAACGCACCAACCAAGGTGATGAAAGATTTAGGCTATAACCAAGGGTATGAATATTCACATGATTATGTCTATAACATGACGGATATGGATTGCCTGCCGCCAAAACTTTTAGGACGCACTTATTATCAGCCCGGTGATCAAGGCAGTGAAGTCAAAGTCGCAAGACGCCTAGCCCAAATCCAAGCGATTAAAGCGAAAATGCGCGAAGATCGCCTGCAAGGAAAAGCACCGCAGAAAAAAGAAGATTTGC